>NZ_CAACUY010000009.1 GCF_900659615.1 Actinomadura fibrosa
CGCCGCGACGAGCAGATCTGGGCCCTCCTCGCCTCCGAATGGAATGCCGCCTGAGCCACCCCGGGCGCGGCCTCCGGGAGCCGCTTAGGGCGGGCGGCCGCGGGCGGGGGCGTGGCCGCCATCGGCGGAGCAGACCTGACCTCGCCCGGACGACGCGGGACTCGCGGATCCGTGTCCACCCTCAAGCCTCCCCGTGCTCGCGTACGTCTCCCCACAGTTCACTTCTGCCGCAGACCACCATAGTTAGGCTCGATCGGACGGTACGTCCACGGCCCTCCCCGGAGTCGCGCGAGAAACGACAAACCGGCCCATGACTCTTGTCACACGGAAGATAGGACGCGGGTCAGGACGCGCCGTCAAGGAGGCCGTCGAGGAACTCCACGACCCCTTCGGGCCCGTCCACGACCACGTCGGCGCGCTCGGCGACCTCGGTCACCTCCGCGGAGCCGCTGCACACCTTCACCCCGGGCACGCCCTCGGCGCGCAGCTCCTCGACGGCGTCGAAGGCGGCCAGGTCACCGAGGTCGTCGCCCGCGAACAGGACCGCGGACGGCGCGGCGCCGCGGTCGGCGAGGAACGACCGGAGCGCCCTGCCCTTGTCCATGCCGGGCGGACGGAGCTCCAGGACGAACCGCCCGGGCTCGACGACGAGACCGGTGCGCTCGGCGAGCGCGTCGAGGAGGCCGCGCAGCCGGTCGAGCGCCACCTGCGGCTCGGCGCACCGCCGCGTGTGCACGGCGAGCGCCTGGCCCTTGTCCTCGACATAGGTCTCGGGCGGGGCGCCCGCCGCCGTCAGGACGCCGGGCAGCTTGGCGCGCACCTCGGCGACCCCGGGCGGCGGCTCCGGCTCGGTCAGCACGCCGGACTCCCAGCGTTCGAGCCCGTACTGACCGAGCACGACGAGCCCGTCGATGCCCTCGAAACCGCCGCGCTCCACCGCGAGGGCGGCGGGACGGCCGGTCACGATCACCAGGGAGCCGACGAGCGGGGCCAGCCGGCCCAGCGCCGCGGCCGCCCGGGGGTGGGCGCGGGCCGCGTCCGGGTCGTCCACGATCGGCGCCAGGGTGCCGTCGAAGTCGAACCCGAGCACGGCCCCGGCGGGACGCGTGCGGATGGCGTTCAGGCCGTCAGTTCCGGCGGCCGTCACGGATCGGGGAGAGGAAGTGTTCACACCGACCAGTGTTGGCCATGTCAGGGCCTCATGCCGAGCCGCCGCGCGGCGCGCTGCCGCTGCCGTTGCGATCGGACCCTGCGGAGGCGCTTGACCAGCATCGGGTCGCACTCCAGCGCCTCGGGTCGATCGATCAGGATGTTGAGCAGCTGGTAGTACCGCGTCGCCGACATGTCGAACAGCTCGCGGATGGCCTGCTCCTTGGCTCCGGCGTACTTCCACCACTGCCGCTCGAAGGCGAGGATCTGGCGGTCGCGCTCGGAGAGGAGGTCTGCGGGGAAGACCCCGTCGTCTTCGAGACCGTCGGTCACGGGTTGCAGGGCTGCACCATCGTCCATGGTTCCGTCCTGGTGAGGGCCGTCACCGGGGGCGTTCGCCGCTGGCATGAGGTCCCCTCTGTGGTCACTGATCCCGGGTCGTCCGGGTTCGGCCGGGTGCCATGCTACGCGTCCGCGCCGACAAGTTCCGGCGGTTCGCAGGGAACGAGCGGGCCTCGTTCAGGCCGTCACATCCCTGTTCACCTGCGGCTCCTCATCGTCCCACGTCCCATGGCGATCCGTCGTCACAGCAGTTCGCGGGCGCTTCATAAGGGCCGCGTAAAGAAAATATGCAGACTACATCCGTTAGGCTGGACGCGGTGCGCCCCGGGCATCCGCGACGGCGACCGGCAAGGAACGGGAGACCTGTGCATGGCGACGGAGACCTCTGCCACCGAACGCCCCGGCGACGAGGCGTCCGCCCGCCCGGAGGACTCCGGCCCCGGCCCGTCGCCCGAATCCCGGTCCTCCCGAGCCCGGCCGCCCGAGGACGATCTTCCTGACCCGGTTCTCACCGACATCGGGGCCGCGCTGTTCCATCTGCGCCGCGTCTGGGCCAAGCCGGACCTCATGAAGCGCATCCGCGCGCAGACCTCCAGCGGTCCCGGCGGGCGCCCGCTCCAGATCTCCAACCTGATGGTCGTGAACGCCGTGGCGGCCCTGGCCGAGGCGGCCTGCGACGAGCGCCGCCTCGACCCGTCCGCTGACAGTGGTGTGGACGCCCCTGACCTCCCTGAGCCCCCCGCGTCGGACGAGAGCGCGTGCGAGGTGACCGTGGGCGCGGTGGCGGAGCGCCTGGAGGTCGACCCCTCGACCGCGAGCCGCCTGGTCGGCCACGCGATCGACGCGGGGCTGGTCTCGCGGCGCCCGTCCCCCGTGGACGCGCGCCGCGCCAACCTCGGGCTGACCGAGGCCGGCCGGCGCGTCAAGCAGGTGTCCGACCGGTTCCGCCGCGCCTACCTCGACCAGCTCATGACCGGCTGGTCGGCGGCGGAGCGGGCGGACTTCGCCCGGCTGCTCACCCGCTTCGCCGAGGCCGCCGCCCAGACCCCCATGTATCCGGACGGCATCGACAGGATCTTCGAGGAGGCGGACGCGGACTGACCCCGCGCCCCCTCCCCCGCTCAGCCGCCGTTGCGGAGCGCGGACATGCGCATGTGGTACTCGTCCTCGTCGATCTCGCCCCTCGCGAAGCGCTCGGCGAGGATGGACCGCGCCTTGCCCAGCGGGTCCGCGGCCGCCGCCGCGGTGGTCGCGGCGGTCGCCATCCTGCGGCGGACCAGGTAGAACGCGCCGCCCAGCACGGCCAGCCAGAACAGCCCGAACGTGATCGGGAAGACCGGCCAGAACGCGGGCGCGTCCCCGTCGTGCCAGTGCTCCGGGCGCATCTGTGTCGCGAGCGTCATCAGCATCGTCCATCGACCCTTCCTGTGTGCGGATGGTCCGATGCTCGGCGACGGGTTCCGGGGGCGTCATCGGCCCGCCGGAGGCATGCGCGCTACGCCCGGCGGAGTAGCCCCGGGACGGCGCTCACCACCAGGGAGGCCGGTAGTCCTCGTCGTCCGGGGGACGCGGGGGCCGGGAGTGCCGCCCGCGCGACTCGTCGTCCTCCACCTCGGCCGGCGGCACGGACGGCGGCACGGGAGGCGGCGCGGACGGCGGCGCGATCGGCGGGGGCGGAGGCGGAGCCGACGGCGGAACGCCACCGGCCGCGTCGGGCTCCCCGAGGGCACTCCGCCGGAACCGCTCCCACTCGTCATCGTCGAAGGCGGCCGGCTCGTCCGGCACAGGCGCAGCATCCTCCAGACCCGGCTCACCCAGACCGGGCTCACCCAGACCCGGCCCAGGCGGCAGACCATGCAAACCGGCTCCGAACTGGCCGTTCCCGACATGGCCGTTACCGCCGCCGCTGCCGCCGTTGCCGTTCCCCAGGTCGTGGCCGTTGAGGAAGTCGTGGCCGTTCGCGATCAGGCCCTCACCGGACGACGAGGGCCCGTGGTGCTTTCCGTTCGGGGCGCCGCCGTTCCCGTTGACGAGACCGTCGCCGTGCAGCCCGTTCGTCCCGTTCGTGGAGAACTCCCCGGGCACGAAGGGCCGGAGTTCCGACGCCATCACGGGCGGCTGCCCCGGACGGCCGTCCGCCGGGTCCTCGTACGCCGGAGGGTCGTCGTACGTGGCCGCGGGGTCGTCGTACACCGCGGGCTGCTCGTAGACCGCGGGCCGCTCGTACCTCGCGGAGTCGTCCAGCACGGGCGGCGGCGGTTCGACGAGCCCCGGAGACGGTTGGTCGTACGCGGACGTCGCCGCCACGTCGTTCCCGGAGAGCTCCGGGACGGACGGCGATGGCACGGGCGGAGGGCCGGTGTACTCCGGAGGAGGCCCAGGCGTCGCGGGCGGGGAGTACACCTCGGTGCTCTGCCAGAGCGGCGCGTTGACCGGGGCGACGGACGGCGCTCCCGGCGCCGGGGCCATCGGCGCTCCCGCCGGGTGGCCCGGCGCGCCGCCGTAGGGCGGGGCGGCCGACGCGGCGACGGCCTCGCGGGGCGGGGCCGACGGCAGGCCGTACTCGGGGATGCCCTCGTCGGGCTCGTCCTCGGGACGGCGGCGCTGGCGCCAGCCGAGCACCAGCCCGACGATGATCAGCACGCCTCCGCCGCCGAGGACGGCGGGGAGCAGCAGGCTGGAGTCGCTCTCCTCCGGCACGGCCTCGGGTTCCGGCGAGGCGGTCGGCTCCGGGTTCCGCACGGGCCCGCTGCCGGTCTTGTTGAGCTTGGACGCGGCGACCAGCGACTGGACCGCGTCCACGGTCCCGGAGCAGGCGGTCGAGCCGGTCGGGTGCCCGGCGCGCGCGGGCGAGCCCTGGACGAGCGCGCGGCGGACGTCCTCCGGGCTGAGCTTGGGGTAGCGCGCGCGGATGAGCGCGGCGACGCCCGCGACCATCGCCGACGACGCGCTGGTGCCCGTCCCGACGACGTAGCCGTTGCTGGAGTCGGCGCTGACGATGTCGACGCCGGGCGCGCACACCGAGGCGTGGGAGCGCCGGTTGCTGTCCTTCCAGAGGCGCAGCCTGCGGTCGAGCGCGCCGACGGCGATGACGCCGGGGTAGGCGGCGGGGAAGTTCTTGCGGTTGGCGCTGGACCCGTCGTTGCCCGCGGACGCGATCAGCACGACGCCCTTGCCGAGCGCGTACTTGATCGCGGCCTCCTGCTGCGGGGTGCCGTTGTAGTGCTGCTGCCCGCCGCCGAGCGACATGTTGACGATGTTCGCGCCGTGGTCGACGGCGTAGCGGATGCCCTGGGCGACGGCGTCGGTGTCGCCGCCGGCCTGCCCGTTGCTCTGCCGCAGCGGGTCGTCGTTCTCCAGCGTCACCCGGATCGACAGGATGCGGCTCTGCGGCGCGACGCCGATCATGCCCTGCGCGAACCCCGGGCCGTGGCCGTGGCCGGCGATGATGCTGGCCATGGACGTCCCGTGCAGGCCCCAGTAGCGGCTGCCGGGACGGCGCCCGCCGCCGGTGAGGTCGGGGCCGCTGACGACGCGGCCGGTGAGGTCGGGATGGCGCCGGTCGACTCCCGTGTCCAGCACCGCGACCGTGACGCCTGACCCGCGGGACCACTTCCAGGCCCGCTGGGCGCGCAGCACGCCGAGGTGCCATTCGCGGGCGCGGATCTGGTCGGTCGGCGCGCCGAGCAGCGGTCCCGCGGCGGCGCCGCTGACGGGGCGGGCGCGCTTCGCGGCGTCGTCCGGCGCGAGGGCGGCGGGCACGGCCACGGCGGCGGTCAGCGTCAGCACGCCGAGCGTCGCGGTGGCCCTGGCGCCGAGCCGGGCGGCCGGACGGGGACGCCGGACACGGCGTCGGCCGGCATGGGACACGCAGCCGCACCTCCTCCCGGCATTCGGCCGTGGTCCGCCCGTGGGCGCGAGCCAACATTCTGCCACGCGAACCTACCTCGGCCCGGGCACTCGTCACATTCGGGCACGGTCCGGGACAGCGCGGATCTTCCCCCCGTCCCCCGCCCGACCTGCCGGACGTCCGAGCGCTGTGGTCTGCACCTCATATGCCCCGGGCGCCGTTCCGTCACGCTCGGTCACGCCCTCGGCTGAACCGGCGCGGCGCGGCGGGGTCAGGAGGTACAGGTCCCGTAGGGGCGGTCGCAGCGCAGCATCCGCCCGCCGAGCGACGGGCGGACGCCGCCGACGAGCTCGTCCGGGCCGGTGACGAGCCAGTTCGGCCCTTGCAGGACCGCGAAGGCGCCGTCGTCGCCGAGGGCGCTCTGCGCGACGCCGGTCCGCCAGCTCTGCAGCGCGGCGTCGGCGGTGAGCCCCATGGACGGGGTCAGGACGATCGCGGCGACGTACCGCCCGGCGTAGCGGCACTCGACGCGGGACGCGTCCGCGGTGCAGCCGGTCGCGCCGTTCCGGCGGAGCACCGTGCCGATGGCGCCGGCGCTCTCGTAGGAGCGGGCGCTCGCGGCGGGCCGGGTCGATCCGCCGCCGTCGCCGTCCAGGACGAGGGCGGCGACGCCCGCCGTGGCGAGGACGGTTCCGCCGACCGCGCCGGCGAGGGCGAGCAGGGTCGTGGGCTTCATGGCGACCAGCATGCCGTACCGGCAAGTAACTTCAGCCGGGCCAGAGTGTTAACCCGCCCACGTAAGGGATCACTGCCTTCCGAGCACCTCCCGGCACCGCGTCGGCGTCACCGTGAGTCCGTCCTGGTCAGTGCGAGTCCGCGCCGGTCAGCGCGCGCACTGACAGGTCGTCGTACCGGGCGGAGTCGGGCTTCTCGCGTCCGAAGAAAGTGCCGACGACCGCGCAGAGGAAGCCGATGGGGATCGAGACGAGCCCGGGATTCTCCAGCGGGAACAGGTGGAAGTCGACGCCCTTCGGGAACAGCGACAGGTTCGCTCCCGTCACCGGATCGACCTTGCCCGACACGACGGGCGAGAACACGACGAGCACCAGCGACCCGGTCAGCCCGCCGTAGATGCCCGCGACGACGCCCGCGGAGTTGAACCGCCGCCAGAACAGCGACAGGACGATCGCGGGCAGGTTCGCGGACGCCGCCATCGCGAACGCCAGCGCCACGAGGAACGCCACGTTCAGGTTCTTCGCCACCACCGCGAGCACGATGGCGAGCGAGCCGACGACGCACGACGCGAGCCGGGCCACCGCGACCTCCTGCGACTCGCGCGGCCGGCCGAACATCAGCACCTGGCCGAAGTAGTCGTGCGCCAGCGACGTCGCGGACGACAGCACCAGCCCGGACACCACCGCGAGGATCGTCGCGAACGCCACCGCGGCGATGAGCGCGAGCATCACCTCGCCGCCGACCCGTCCCGCCGCGTGCTCGCCGACGGCGCGCGCGAGCTGCGGCGCCGCCGTGTTGCCGGACGGGTCCTGCGCGACGATCGCGGACCGTCCGACGAGCGCCGCGGCGCCGAACCCGAGGGCGAGCGTCATCAGGTAGAAGGCGCCGACGAGCCCGACGGCCCAGGACACCGAGTTCCGCGCGGCGCGCGCGTCCGGCACGGCGTAGAAGCGGGAGACGATGTGCGGCAGGCCCGCGGTGCCGAGGACGAGCGCGAGGGCCAGGCTGACGAAGTCGAGCTTGTTCACCATCGTCCGGATCGCGTCGCCGGGCACGTCGCGCCCGTACCGCAGCCCCGGTTCGAGGAACGCGTGCCCCTTCCCGCTCGCGCCGGCGGCCGAGTCGAGCATCGCGCCGGCGTCGAACCCGAACCGGCCGAGCACCAGCGCGGTGAGCGCGGCCGCGCCCGCCATCAGCAGCACGGCCTTGATGATCTGCACCCAGGTGGTGCCGCGCATCCCGCCGAACGTCACGTAGACGATCATCAGCGCGCCGACCACGACGATCGTGAGGGTCTTCGCCGTGCCCGCCGACAGTCCGAGGAACCGCTCGCCCGCGTGGATGCCGAGCAGCATCGACACCAGCGCGCCCGCGCCGACCATCTGCGCGAGCAGGTAGAACACCGACACGGTGACGGTGGAGACGACCGACGCCGTCCGCACCGCGGCCTGCTCGCGGGCCCGCCGCGCGAGGACGTCGCCCATCGTGAACCGGCCCGCGTTCCGCACCGGCTCGACGAGCAGCAGCGTGAGCACCCACGCCACCAGGAAGCCGATCGAGTACAGGAACCCGTCGTAACCGGACAGCGCGATGATCCCCGCGATGCCGAGGAACGACGCCGCGGACATGTAGTCGCCGGCCAGCGCGACGCCGTTCTGCGGGCCGGAGAACGTCCGGCCGCCCGCGTAGAAGTCGTCGGCGCCGTTGGTCCGGGCCCTCGCCCGGACGGTGATCCCCAGCGTGATGAGGATGAACACGAGGAAGAGCCCGAACGTGAGCGTCCGCCCGTCCATCATCGCAAGCCTCCGAAGTCGGGCCGGACGGTCCCGCGCCACGCCTCGCGCCGCTCCGCGCCGTCCGCTACGGCGGCGGGCGCGGCGCCGTCCCGCGTCACGGGCGGCCCGTCGAGTTCGGCGCGCAGCTCGTCCGCGAGGGGGTCGAGCCTGCGCCGCGCGTAGGCCGTGTAGGCCCAGGCCAGCACGAACGTCGCGGCGAACTGGGTGAGCCCGAGCAGCAGCGCCACGTTGACGCTCCCGGCGACACGCCGCGCCATGAAGCCGCGCGCGAACGCGGAGAGCACGACATAGGCGAAGTACCACCCGAAGGACACCAGGACGATCCCCGCCGCGGCCCGCAGGAACCTCGCCCTGAGCAGCCGGAACCGCGCATCGCGCGCCGCGGGCGCGTACTGCCCGGGACGGACCCTTCCGCCTCGCTCGGGTCCCGGACGCCGCGATGGTTCAGAGTCCCCGACCATTTGGTCCTCCCGTAGACCGAACCATGACCATGTGTAGTCGTTCAACTCCTCTATGAGATCAAAGATGTGGGCCGCGCAATGCCCACTTGGCGAGAAGCGAGAAAATCCCTGGCCCGCCACCTGACCGTCACCTTGCGGACAGCAGAGATCGGGCAGGTCAGGCGCCTTGGTTTCTCGAATCCCTACTCGACACTTCAAAAACAAGAAGCTCGGCTCTAGGATCGGAGCACTGGCGATCTTGGAGGCGACATGGCGGAACTGAAGGTCGGCTATCTCCTGCCGACGCGCGACCAGACCGTGCGCGGCGAGCACGAGCCGCGGCGCCTGGTCGCCCAGGCCCGGCGCGCGGAGGCCCTCGGCCTGGACTCGGTCTGGGCGGGCGACAGCCCCGTCACCCGCCCGCGCGCCGATCCGCTGCTGCTCCTCGCCGCCGCCGCGGACGCGACCGAGCGGATCGCGCTCGGCACGGCGGTCCTGCTGCCCGCGCTGAGGCACCCGATCCTGCTCGCGCACCAGCTCGCCACGCTCGACAGGCTCTCCTCCGGACGGCTGATCGCGGGCATGGGCGCGGGCTTCCCCGTCCCGCAGACCGAGGCCCAGTTCCGCGCGGTGGACGCCGACTACACGCGCCGGGTCGGCCGCATGATCGAGTCGATCGACGCCATGCGACGGCTCTGGAGGGGCGACCCCGTCACGTTCCATGGGCGGCACTTCGCGTTCGAGGACGTGACGCTCGCACCGACCCCGTCCCGTCCCGGAGGACCGCCGATCTGGCTCGCCGGAGGCGGTGACAAACCCCTGCGACGGGTGGCGACCCTCGGCGACGGATGGCTGCCGTATCCACCCGAGGTCAGCACGTACGCCGAGGAGTGGACCGTCATCCAGGACACGGCGAGCCGTCCGGTCACTCCCGCCCTGTACGCGACCCTCTGCCTGGACACGGACGCGGAGCGCGCGCGCAAACGCCTACGCGAGAGCATCGAGCGCTACTACAACGCCCCCCTGGAGTTCATCCAGTCGATCCAGGCCATGTTCGCCGGCACCCCGGAAGAGGCCGTGGCCTGGCTGAAGTCCTACGCCGACGCGGGCGCTCGCCACATCATCATCCGGCTCGCCACCGAGGACCACGACGCGGCCTTGGACGAACTCGGCGACGCCGTCCTGCCCGCCCTCCGGAAGGAAGTGACCGCATGACCACGTTCGTGCTCGTCCACGGCGCCTGGCACGGCCCCTGGGCCTGGGACCGGGTCGTCCCGCTCCTGCACGCCGCCGGAGCGCGCACCGTCGTCCCCGACCTCTCGTCCGACGAGGGAACAGGGCTCGACGACCACGTCCACGAGGTGCTCGCCGCGATCGACACCGTCCAGGACGACCACCTCGTACTCGTCGCCCACAGCTACGCGGGCCTGGTCGTCCGGCAGGCGGCCGACTCCCGGCACACCGCGATCGACCACGTCGTCCTGGTGGACGGGTGGGTCGGCGGCGACGGCGCCAGCATGTTCGGACTGGCCCCCCAGGGCTTCGCCGACGCGGTCCGCGCGGGAGCGAAGGGACAGAGCATCCCGGCGCCCCCGCCCGCCGCCTTCGGCATCGTCGACCCGGACGATGCCCAATGGCTCGCGGAACGGCTGCGTCCCCAGCCACTGGCCACCTTCACCGACTCCACCAAACTGACCGGAAACGTCGACAAGATTCCCGGGACGGGCATCTGCTGCCAACCGGAGACGTTCCCGTTCGCCCGGTTCGCCGAGGCGATCGGGTACCGGCGCCTCGCACTGGAGGGGCCGCACAACGTGATGCTGGCCCGTCCCAAGGAGCTCGCGGACATCCTCCTGGAGGTGGGCTCGTTCAAGAACGGGAAGCACGAAGCTTAGAGTGATGAAGTGGAACAGCGGACGTACAACCAGTACTGCGCGACCGCGCGCACCCTCGACATCGTCGGCGAACGCTGGACGCTCCTCCTGATCCGGGAGCTGCTCACCGGCCCCAAACGGTTCGGCGACCTGCAGAACAGCCTGCGCGGGCTCGGCACCGGCCTGCTGTCCGCGCGGCTGAAGCACCTGGAACGCGAGGGGCTCGCCCGCAAGGTGACACTCCCGCCCCCCGCCCGCACCCCCGCCTACGCGCTCACCGAAGCGGGCGAGGAACTCGGCCCGGCAGTGCTCGCACTGGCCCGATGGGGCCTGAAATGGGCCTTGGGCGACCGTCGCGAAGGAGAGACGTTCCACCCAGGCTGGGCCGTGCTGGGCCTACGGACATGCTTCGTCCCCGAAGCGGCCTCGGGCCTACGCGCGGTCTACGAGTGGCGTATCGACGACGAGGTCTTCCACGCCCGCGTGGACGACGGAACCCTGGAGATGAGCCACGGCCCCGCCCAGCACCCGGACGCGACCATCACCACCAGCGAGGACGCCCTTCTCGCCATCGCCGCCGGACGCGCGTCCCTCACCACCGCGATCGAGAACGGAACCGCGTCCGCGTCCGGCGACGGCGAGGCCCTGCGCAGGCTGAGCACCCTCTTCCGCGTCCCCTCGCCGAAGTCGCGGACGGCCCAGCTCACCCACTGAGCCCGAAACGTCGAGCAGGGCCAGGGACACGCCACCGGTTCCCACCGATATCGCGTCTCTGGCCCTGCTCGACCTGGTCTCCTGGCGGATGCCAGGCTCGACGGCACCGCTCGTCCGGCGCCGTCCGGGACCTACCGCGTCCCGGCGCCGCGCCGCTTGAACGCGGCGACCGCGCCGACCCCGATCGCGGCGAGCCCGATCTGGAAGACCAGTTCGATCCAGTCGATGCCATCGGTGGTGGCCACGCCCACCTTCTGCGCGATGGCCGTACCGATCAGCGCCGCGACGATGCCGATACCGATGGTCAGGAGCACACCGATCGGCTGCCGGCCCGGCAGTACCAGCCGGCCGAGCGCTCCGATGATCGCTCCGATGACGATCGCGGCGATGATGCCTGAGATGGTCACGTCCTCGCCCTCCCATGAGACGGTCCTGGGTACGCCCCTTGTGCCCATCCCACGGCAAATGTCACATCCGGCCGAGCACTGATTTTCGCCCTGCCGAACTCGCCGTCCCGGTGGTCGATTCAGGCCGAACACCGCATAATCCCCGCAATCCCAAGCTTTACCCATCCTTGTCCGAAAAGGTCGCCTCGATGCGCGAGTACAGACCCCCGGCCGCCCCGACGCCGCCCCCGTCCACCGAATGGCAACCCCACCTCACCACCCCCGACCTCGCCCACCCGGGACGGCGGCTCGCCGCCCGCCTCATCGACACCCTCACCCTGATCGCGATGACGGTCACCCCGCTGCTCATCGTCATCCCCCTGGCCGCCCCGGGCGGCGGCTCCAAGGTCCCGCCCGCCGCCGTCGCCGCGGCCGCGATCACCGCGTTCGCGCTCTTCTACCTGTACGAGGCCGTCCAGCTCGCCATCTGGGGCCGCACCCTGGGCATGTGCCTCCTCAAGATGCGCGTCGCGTCCGCCACCGCCCCCGAGGACCCCCTCACCCCGTCCCGCGCCTTCGGCCGCGCGGCAAGCTACCCGGTCTTCTTCACCGTGATCGGCACACTTCCCCTGCTCGGTCTCATCAGCCTCGCCAACTCCCTGTGGCTCCTCTGGGACCGCCCTCTGCGCCAATGCCTCCACGACAAGATGGCGGGCACCCTCGTCCTGAACGACCCGTCCGGCACCGACCGTCCCCGGCACGCGCTCCTGGTCACCGGCACCCTCGCGATCCTTTTGATCTCGGGCACTGTCCTGACCGCAACCCTCCGCTGACGCTCAGCCGACCGCCAGCTTCCAGTCGTCGGCCCCGTACCGGCTGATGATCTTGTCCTTCTGCTGCTGGAGGAGCCGCGTCCCGCCGAGCGGCGCGAACGGCGCGACGACCTTGATGTTCGACGTCCCGGACGCGGCATAGATCGCCGGCGTGGCCGCCGGCGTGAAACCGCGCTGCGCCTTGAACCCGGGAAACTGGCACCCGCTGAACAGCAGATCGCTCGCGCTCCCCCGCACGAACACCTGCCCCTTGTCAACGGGCGACCGCTTCGCCCCGGCCGGGTTCACGGCATTGTTGAAGAACACCATCTTGTCGAACACCATGCCATGGCCACCCGTGACGAGCAGCGCGGCCCCCTGACACGCCGTGGACTTGTTCCGTCCCGCACAATCAAGGATCGTGCCCGTAAAAACAAGCCCGCCATTGGACCCATCGATACGAACCCCTGTGGCCTTCTCCGGCGTGATGAACAACGGCCCGACCTGACTACGGCTCATGTGCGAGAACCAGACGTAGAACTTCTCGGCGCCCAACTGCCTGCTGGACAGATACCCACCGTTCTGCCAGTAGTAATTATCACTGCCGGCCAGCTTGAACTGGTGGTCGGTGCCGTTGTTGCAGTACATCCGATCGATGCGGACCCGCAGGTGCCGCGCGTGCATCACGGTCGCGAAGCCCACCCACGCCACGTCCTGGTAGGTCGCGTCGTTGATGATCGGCCCGCCCCCCAGATCCCCGACCGGCACCTGGAAGTGCACGCCCCCCTTGGACGCCCGGAACTGGATCCCGCTGATCCACACGTTCTTCACACCGGACGCCGGCACCTCGAACAGCGCCGCCCCGCCCACGTTCACGATGCACTGCGGCCCCGCCCCGGCGAACTCGCGCTCCCCCGTCCCCAGGGAACCCACCAGCCGGAAACCGTCGTAGAACTTCCGCGGCCCCGAAAAGGAGTGCGACCGATTGGACAGCAGGATCGCCGGAGGCAGCTTCTGCTTCGCCGCATACGTCATCGCCGCGGTCAGCTTGGCATTGTCATCCGCCCCCGCGAACGCGTCCAGCGGAACACCGTACGTCGCCTCATGCACGCGCAACCGCGCCTGGAGATCATCGAGATCGGACTTCGCCGGCGTCCCGCCGGCGTTCGGCAGCGTGTACGGAAATCCCCCCACGGGCGAGACCCCTTTCAGATCACGCGCCCCAGGCCGCCGACCGATTCGGCCACCCGGACTCATCGCCGATCCCCGCCGCGCCGTCCACCGAAACTCGCCCGAACAACACACTCACGCCCCCGATGGGGACACCAACCCCACAAGCCACCCCACCCGAGCGGACCACGCCCCGTCCGCCCGCACCCCACACGCCGCCCAACCACAACCTGCCACGCCCGGCGACCCCCACGTCCACCTGCGGCCGACCCCCCACCCGATATCGCCGCGCGAGCCCCCCGTCCCGTCGACTACGATGCGGGACGAGCCCGCCGGCGTAGCTCAATTGGCAGAGCATCTGTCTTGTAAACAGAAGGTTAGGGGTTCAAGTCCCCTCGCCGGCTCCCATGAGAAAGGCCCCTTGCGACCACCGCCAGGGGCCTCCTCACTAACAGCAGGCGCGCACCCCGCAGCGCGATAGCCGGGGTCAGCATGCCTGACCCGCACCGCCACCCGCACACCAAGAGCAGCATGGTCGGCGGACATGCCGA
This sequence comes from Actinomadura fibrosa, assembly GCF_900659615.1. Classification (GTDB taxonomy): domain Bacteria; phylum Actinomycetota; class Actinomycetes; order Streptosporangiales; family Streptosporangiaceae; genus Spirillospora; species Spirillospora fibrosa. Next base: position 13,820 of record NZ_CAACUY010000009.1, read on the forward strand.
AGATCATGCAGCCCGCCCACGCGGCGAGAGCTTCGACACAGCTCCCCTTGCTGCGCTCTTAAATCACAACGGCCACAAGCGACGAGACCGCGTCCGGACGAACAGGCTCACCCCATCCCGTAGCGAACACGCGCCCGTCCGCCGCACCCTTCTACAACTCCCCCGCCGAGAGTTTGTCGGCGAACTGGCACTTCTGACGAGCCTTGACCACACCGACCGTGCCGGAGTCGATGCTGACGATGCCGGACCGGCCGCTCTTGGCCGTCCCCTCGATCCGCTCCCCCACGACGAACGCGACCGAGCCCTTGCGTGAGCCGAGGCGCCACCGAGGTCGGCCTCTCGCCACCCCAGGGCGAACTATTTCCCGCGACGGGCGTTCGTGTACGGAGCCACGTGGAAGAACGCCGACAGCCGACGCCCCGCAGCAGCGATGAGGAAGGCTCGGAGCTGCTCGGGCGTCCAGACCTTCCCCGGCTCATAGCGGTAGAGCCGAGGCCGCTTCGCCCCCTCCGCAAGACTGGACGCAGTCAGTTCATCAACTTGGACGGCATCACCGAACGCCCTCCGAAGCACCGAGTGAACATGCGCGATTACGCGCCCACCCTGTCGGCGAGTTCTCGCAGGTCAGGGGACGGCGGGTCCTGCATGGTCAGCAAGTCGGACACGATCTGCCGCGTGATCCGGTGGTTCCGTATCTGCTCCGGCGTGATCGACTCGGCTTCCAGCAGCGCGGCAACGGCCTCGTCGACCTGGCGACGCTGAGCGTGCGCACGCGCCAAGTCGACATTGAGCCGCGCGCGGCGCTCCCCAGACAGGGCGGACGTGTCCACGTCCGTCCCGACCCGGAGGGCGTGCCCGGCGTCGCCCAGCTCTACCGCGACCGCGACCTCATGAAGGACGACGTTGGCCGGTCCGAACTCGGTGTTGTAGTCGTTGCGCCCGTCCCCGAGCCGTTCGGCGACCTCCCGAGCCCGAGTCAGATGCGCATACGCCACGCTCGCCTGATTGAGCCGGGACGCGGCGACAGCCCGTTGCAGGGTCAGCCCACCCCACAGCGACATCGCCTCAGGCTTGCCCTGGTCGACCATGAACCACAGCGCCTCAGACGCCGTCCGCGCGTTCTCCTCGACCTGGTCGAAGTGCCGGGCGCCGAGGAAGACGAAGCCGAGCCGGAAGGCGCCGGCCGCCATCATCAGCGGGTCGCCCGCTCGCTCCGCGGCGACGATCGCGCGGTCCGCCGCGATCCAGGCGGCCTCCGGTTCGCCGAGCTTGGCCAGCGCGGCCGAGCACGCTTGGTAGGTCACCGCCAGCAGGTCGAACAACTCCGCCCGCTGCTCCTCCGGTGCTGACCGAACCGCGGTCTCCAGCGCCGGGACCAGACCGCGAAGCAGGTCGGCCAGCTCCACGTACTGACTCTCGTGGGTCAGCTCCCAGGCCCGATCAACTCGCGGCTTGATCTCCGACGTGGCAGGGACGGGCGCCGAGTGCAGCATGGCCCGAAGCGAGTGGGCACCCGACAGCACCAGCCGAAGCCCAGCCGAGCCCGGCAACTCCTCTGTCGTCGCCGCGACTACCGGAGCTTCGGCCGCCAACTCCGACAGGGGAAGCTCTAGTACCTCGGCGACTTTCTCCAAGACCGACATCCGGTCGACCTTGCGCACGCCCCTCTCCACCTGAGAGACCCAGGCCACCGACCGATCGACCTGCCGCGCCAGCTCAGGCTGAGACAGCCCGCGCCGCTTGCGCTCCTGAGCGATGCGCCGTCCGAGCGCCCGCTGATACTCGGTACTCACCCGACCGGCCCCTTGCCCACCTGGAGATCCAACCAGTCGACCTCCACCGAGGCGAGCAACGCGTCCCGGGCACCGAGGAAGCGCTCGACATCATAGATGACCGCTTCCTCGACATGATTGCGGCAGACCGAGGGTCTTTCATGATTCTGCGCGGGCGGTCGGGTGCAGGGAAGTCTACCTTCTTGGGGACCCTGGGTTTCTTTCGTGATGGTGTCGAAACAATCAGGATTGCCCCCAATGAAGATATGACTGAGGCCCTCCGCCTGGAGGCGGCTGCTCATCCTCGTGTTCTGGTGCTGGAGGGCAGAGAGGCGCTCGGTCAAGTGTCCCGGCAAGAGATTGAAGCAACCATGCACGCGGTCAACCAGTTTGTGCGCTCCGATGTCGGATGTAAGACCCTTGTGGTGTGGCCAACTAACACTGACGATCTGACCGAACTTCTTGCTGCTTTGGGAACTTCCCTGGGGAGCGAAGCTCTCTTTGGCCCCTCAGACCCTGTTACCCGTTTCGAGGGGCCAGTCAAGAATGACTACGTCAGGATTGCTCAGCAAACTGTATCCAGTCTCAATGAAGGTGCATCTCTAGATGCGTTGGGCATCTCTGTCGACAAGGCTCAAAAACTCGCGGTAGAGTCCGAGACGATCGGAGGCTACCTCGCCAAGATTCGCCAAGCGTCCGTGCGTGCAAGCAATCGAGTGGAGAAGCTTCTCACCAAGGAACGCTATCGACTCTGGACTGTCGTCATCGCCGGAAACGATGTCGAAGGGGACGTTGCGGCGCTGACTCGCGGAGGTGAGTCCTACGCCGATATCGATCGGCTTGTGAATTCCACGGGTGCGAACGTCGTCAACGAGTTGAAGCAACATCCGGAACAAGTTGGGATACTGGGAACAGTTCTTGACGCGCGAGTAATTCATCTGGACATGGTTTGCATTCTCGCGGTGGCCCGCACATATGGAAATCCAGCGCTTCGCTCGGCGATGCAGGCAAAGGGTATGCAGGTCAGTTCTGACGTATCAGCTTCTCGGAGAATACGGGAGAGCGATCTTGGAATCCTCCTCGAAGGGAAGCCGCTTGGGACTCGCAAGCGCGGTCCCAAGCCGGGACAGAACACGAAAGATGCTTTCGCAAAGCTCGTGGAGATTTCGCGTACCAGCGATGGCCTCCTCAATGATGCACTCGGTCGTGCACTTGTTGCATCAGGACTGATCGAATCGTATGAGACAGAGCGCAATCTCGGTTCTGACCTTACTTATTATAGTGATGTTTACTGCATGAAGGCTGGCTCTCCGATCCGACTGGAGATGATGTGGAGAGCTAGAACGGGAAGGGCTACCATCGCCAACTATGTGCTCGGTAAATTGAGTAACTACGGCAAAGCGATCGGCCTGCTGGCATAGACAAGACGTCTGTTGGCTGTCCCATGTCACAACGACCCCCATGTACGCCGACAACCCTGGGCGCGACAAGCTGGCTCGCTTAAGGGAGACGACAGCGGATGATCCCTCGAAAGCACAGTCAGTTAAGCGTGCGTGAAGCGGGGGCCTCGCGGCCCCCAGCCCCCCGCGAGCCGGAGGGCACGCCCGCGCGAAGCTGTCTGTCACACCGTCTCGCCGTTCGCGCGGGCGCACCCTCCGGGACGGGCGTGCGTGCTAACGGTGGCGCTAACAGCAGGGTTGGATGATCTTGGACGGGTGTGGACGTCCGGGAGGTTGCTGCGCTGGTCAGGGGACCTGTGGGGACTGTCCTGGACGTCGTCGATCTCCCTTGTAAACAGAAGGTTAGGGGTTCAAGTCCCCTCGCCGGCTCCACACCAAAGCCCCCTCCCGATCATGAAAGGGGGCTTCTTGCTAACAGCAACCTCTACGCAACACCGTCGCGTAGCTCCGCGAAGACCGCGGCGGCCTCGGAGAACTCCTCGTTGACCACGTGCCCATAGACCCGCAGCGCGATGGCCGAGTCACCCAACCCGAGCCGAGCCGCCACAACGTGAACGGGCACACCCGCCAAGAGCAGCGCAGTCGCATGGACACGCCGAAGCTCATACAGCCGCGCACGCGGCAGAAGCTCGAACAGTCCCCGTGTTGTGCTCTTGGATCAGGGCAGCCATAAGCGACAAGACCGCGAACGGGCTCACCCCATCCCGTGGTGAACAGGCGCCCGTCCTCCGCACCTTCCCGGAACTCCCCACCTGAGCTTGTCGGCGAGCTGCTGCTTGCGACGAGCCTTGGCCACGTCGACCGCGCCAGGATCGATGCTGACGACCCACGACCGCCCGCTCTTCGTCGTCCCTCGATCTGCACCTCGCGGTGGGCGCGCCGACTCACAGTCCACAGATGGCTTCGTGCAGGTTGTCCCCGTAGTAGGCCCAGCAGATCACTGATCCATCGCACTCGATGTGTCCCATGTACCAGGCGCTCGTGGCTTCCCTTTCACCAGGCACAGGCTGCCGAAGGCCAGAATCGTCGTGGGGCGCAAGAAGGAGCAGTCCTGCTGGCACCCTTCCCACAGCGCCACCAGCCGGTTGGCTGAGATCAGCGCTGCCGTGCTGTCGCCTGACAGACTGCGGACGCGCTCGATCGTTCATCCGTCCGGCAGGTCCGGGTTCATCAACAGCATCGCAGACGGACACCTGGCGGTAGCTGGGTGACGCAGATGGCCGCCGGTGGACCTTGGCGCGGCCGCGAGCCAGCAGTGATCTCAGTGATCGCGGATGCGTTCATCTGTCACCGTCTCCATCGAGGCTGCCCCGGGCCCCTACAAATGTAGGTATGGCCATTATGTTTGCCGATCGCGCCCTGCGGTTCACAGAACGCGCCAGGGCGTACAGAGCCACTGTTCGATGGCTCCTCCGAACTTGGCTCAGGTTCAGGTGTGCGAGTTTTGCGTACTCTGGGGATCGGGGATGCGGTGATCTGGGGCAGGTTGGCGCGACACCATGTGTAGGCCCGGTCCAGGAAACCCGCTGTGGCCATGTCGCTCATAGCCTGGAGCGCGGGAAGCCTAGACTCGCCAGCGGCGAGGAGCGCATTTTCGACGGCGCTATCGGCGTCTGCATTCCTTCCCGCCGTACGAAGGGCACGCGCTCGGACAGCCTGGCGGCACATCGTATTCGCAGCCCGATCTGGCGTGGGAGTCGAAATTGTCGGACTGCGACTGGTAACGGGTGGCGGCGGGAAGCTGCTTGGGACGGGGGGCACTTCATTATAGTCGTGATTGTTGTTGAGAAGCGTTACGCCGCCGACGAGCGCGGCGAGTGCGACGAACACAAGGCAGCCAAGTTTGAGCGGGGTTCCTTTGGGTGGATTCCTTCGGGTTGGCATGAGAACGATTTCTCCAGGCCATGCGACGCTCAATCGGCCGGCGCGGGCATATGAGCGACTCAAGACTCCCTCCTTGCCATCGACAGACCCTGCACGCCTGCGCACTGCACTGCGGGCGTCCGAGCGGCGGAGATCTACTTTGAGCTCCGCCGCTGCGCGCTTGCGCTGTAGGACGTGGGGCGTCGGCCTTGACCCGACAGTCGTCACGGGGTTGCGTCGCGGCTACGAGCGCCTCAAGCAACTCTGCAGGTGGTCGTGGGTATACCGGTGGAGCTCAAGCGGTCTTTGGCGCGGCTTCGTGTGGTGCGGGCTTGTCGGCCGGTGGAGGCGCGGTTGCTTGCGTTTGGTGGGTGGTGGGACGCGATGGCGGGCGCGCTCGGCGAGTTGGCCCAGCGGCTCTTGTTTCGATCGGGTCGGGAGCAAGCGGCTGCAGTGGCGGCTGCTGCTTGGGGGTAGGCCGACCGGATTCGCGCACGTCTTGATTGAGCAAGGCAGAGCCAGGGTTGCGCCGTCCCCTAGACCTCGCGCTCTGTGGTGCTTCCGCGTGCATCCGCGGGGGCGCGTTGGGAGTGGTGTTTTCTTAGGGGGCTTTGCCGGGGGTTATGTAGAGGTTCATGTTGGTGAAGTCGAGGGTGATGTTGTAGGGCTTGAAGAAGCAGTGGGCCAGGTGGGCCCATACCTCGAATCCCCAGGGTTGGACGAGCGACATGTCGAGGGTTGTTTCGCAGTAGGACTCGTTGGCGACGGCCTTGGCCAGGCGGATCTCCTTTGGGTAGCAGGGGTAGGCGACGACGGGGTGGCTGTGGGCGGCGGTCTCGATCGGACGGTCGAGGTCGGTGCGGATCTTCAGCTGCTCGACTGCTTCCCCGGGCATGCTCGCGACGGATTCGGTGATTCCGCCGAGGTTCACGGCGACCATCCGTTTTCCTGAGCCGGCGATGCTGCCCGTGCTGTGCACCATGTGGTCGAAGGCCAGCCACAGCGGAAGGGGGCCGGTGCCCGCCTGGGCGGCGTCGTCCCGGACCTTCTTGGCGGCCTCGGGGGTCCGGCGGCGCAGGATCAGCGAGCGGCCGGCGTAGTCGAAGGTGGTCAGCAGGTGGTAGAAGAGCCACGTGCCGATCATTCCGTCGCCGGCGACCGGGGCCGAGTCCGACCATGACACCGGGATGTTGCGCACTTCGATGTCGCCCAGCTTGAACGAGTCGAGCACGCCGAAGTACACCCAGGTCGTGTCGCCCAGGTAGTCGATCTTCTGCTGGGCGACGGCGCTCAGCCCGGCCTCCTCGGCCACCTTCTCGGACAGGCTCAGATATGGGGCGCCGGTGTAGAACGTGAAGCGCCTCGGCGGTCCGTTGTTGACCGATGCCTCCACCAGCGGCGCCGGGTCCATCTGTTGCCAGGGCACGCGGGCGATGTCGCCGTTGACCTGGTACGGATCCCCGTTGACCGCGCCGAACCATTTGGCGTAGTTGTCGTTTCCGATCGCCTGCCAGCGCGGCACGGAGAGGGAGAACTTGTCCTGGCGGATATAGCAGTCGCCCAGAAGCTTGTTGGTGTCCTTGTCGGTGGGCGCCAGTGCGAGAGCCATCGTGAGGTACTTCTCGGCTTCAGGGAACCGGTTGCTCAGGAGTCCGATATAACCGCGCTGGCGGGCCGCCGTCAGGTTCGTCGGGTCCTGCTTCAGGATCTCCTCGTAGGCGCGGGCCGCCTGCTCGAACTTCCCGGTTTTGAACAGCGTGTCCGCGTCGGTGCCTTCGGCTCGTGCCGTGGTCGTCTTGCCTAGCAGCGGCGTGGTCGCGGCGGCGCCAGCCACCACGGCGGCGCCTCGGAGGAGCGAACGCCGGTCCCATTGCTTGTCACCAGTCACGGCTTCCCCTTTCTTGGATCACCTCTCGCGACTTTCTAGCGAGCGGACGGTCACAGCGTGGTGCCTGACGCTGTGACCCTGCTGTGACCTCGTCTCAGCCGGGCGATATGCTCCCGGCGCTCTGGACTCGGATGGGGAGTGGGCGTAAGAGCTTGCTTGGAACTGCCGGGTTATTTGGTTGAGGCGAGTGTGGGGCGGCGGTTGGTGCTACATGCGATGCATAGTGTTGTCGACTGGCTTGCGTTTGCTGTGTGGGAGGACGGGCGGCTGGTTCGCTCGCTCAGCCTGTCGTCCGATGACGGTGTCATGGAGGACGTTGGTGATCCGATGCCGTTCGAGGCGGCCTACTGGGGTGGGGAGTATCCGGTTCCGCACGATCCTGAATGGTCGGACGAGCCGTATCCGCTGCCGTTTCATCCCCTTGAACTGGGGGAGGTGGCGCTGGGTGCCTTGCTGAGGGCGAGCCTGAGCTAGGGGTTCTCGATCCGTCCGATGTGGGCCTTCTCGGTTTCCAGCTCACCGATCCGTCCGATCCGGGTGAGGTTTGACTTTGGGGTGGTGGGGGGTTGGGGGGCCTTTCTCTGTGCGGCTGGAGCCTTCGTATAGAGGGTTGATCCGTGCCTGAGGGGGACGCATGAAGCTGTACGCGCTCAACATGTGGCAGCCGCGGGGGCAGATGCCTCCGCAGGACGTCCTGGAGAAGGTGATGATGGACGTCAGGGCGCTGCGGCTGGAGTTGGAGGACGCGGAGGCGTGGGTGTTCGGGGCGGGGTTGTGCGGGCCGGAGACCAGCACCGTCCTGAGGCCGCAGGGCGATCAGGTCATCGCGACGGACGGGCCGTACGTGGACGGCGGGGAGTACGTCGGCGGCATGACGATCATCAAGGTGCCGGACCTGGACGCGGCGCTCATGTGGGGGCACCGGTATGTGCGGGTGACGGGGCTGCCGGTCGAGGTGCGGCCGTTCTGGGCCGGGGTCTGAGCGGAGGCCGCCGGCAGGGCAGAGGCCGCCCGCCGGGCCGGGGCCGCCGCCGGGCGGCGGCCCCGCGGGCTCCGGGTCAGGAGCGGAGGCGGCTCACTTCGTACAGGGCGATTCCGGCGGCGACGCCCGCGTTGAGGGATTCGGCCTTGCCGGGCATCGGGATGGTGACGAGCATGTCGCAGGTCTCGGCGACGAGGCGGCCGAGGCCCTTGCCCTCCGAGCCGACGACCAGGACGAACGGGCCGGAGGCGATCTCCAGGTCGGCGATCGTGACGCCGCCGCGGGCGTCGAGGCCGGCGACGAAGCAGCCGGCCTTCTGGTAGGCCTTGAGCTGCCGGGACAGGTTGGTGGCCTGGGCGACGGGGACGGTGGCGAGGGTTCCGGCGGAGGTCTTCCAGGCGCCCGCGTTGACGCCGGCGGCGCGGCGTTCCGGTACGACGACGCCGGTCGCGCCGAACGCGGCGGCGGAGCGGACGATCGCGCCGAGGTTGCGGGGGTCGGTGATGCCGTCCACCGCGACGATCAGCGGGGCGGTGCCGGTGAGCAGGTCGTCGGGGTGGGCGTACCGGTACGGCTTGACCTGGAGCGCGATGCCCTGGTGGACGGCGCCGTCGGTGAGCCGGTCGAGCTCGTTCTTGCCGGTCTCCAGCAGCGGGATGCGGCGGTCGGCGGCGAGCTGGATCGACTCGCGGATGCGGTCGTCGGTGCCGGACGTCACGTAGAGGGCGCTGCCGGGGACGCCGGCGCGGAGCGCCTCGACGACCGGGTTCCGGCCGGTGACCAGCTCGGGGACCTCGCCGTTCGCGCGGCGGGCCCCGGCGGGACGGCCGGTGCCGCCGGGACGGTCGGCGGCGTCGTCGGCCCGGCCGCGGCTGCCGGGGCCGAGCGTGGGCGTGCCGGTGCGCTTGGCGCTCTTGACGGCGCGGGCCTTCTGGCGCTTGCCGTGCCAGTGCCGGTCCTCGGCCTTGGGGGTCGGTCCCTTGCCCTTGCGCTTGGCCATTGTCGGTACGCCCCTCGCGACGATTGCGGACTGCTCGCCCTCGTGGCTGCGGGCGGCTGAGATCTGGTCCCGGGCGGCACGGCGGCGGACGCCCGGCGAACGTCCTATTTTATCCGCCGCGTGGACCCGCCCGGCCTCAGTCGCGCTTCAGCTCCCAGCGCGCGCCGTGGGGGGTGTCCTCGACGACGATGCCGGCCTTGGCGAGGCCGTCGCGGATGGCGTCGGCGGCCTGGTAGTCCTTGCGGGCGCGGGCGGCCTGGCGCTGTTCGAGGGCGACGGCGACGAGGGCGTCCACGACGGGGCGCAGGTCGTCGCCGCCGCCCTGGTCCCAGTGCTCGGACAGGGGGTCGAGGCCGAGGACGTCGGCCATCGAGCGGACGGCCGCGAGGCGGTCCCGGACGGCGTCGTGGTCGCCGGACGCGAGGGCGCTGTTGCCCTCCCGGACGGTGTCGTGCAGCGTGGCGAGGGCCTGCGGGACGCCGAGGTCGTCGTCCAGCGCGGCGGCGAACGCGTCCGGGACGGACGGGGCCGGGACGCCGGCGCCGACGACCTCCGCGGCGCGGGTGACGAAGCCCTCGATGCGCTGGTAGGCGGAGACGGCCTCGGCCAGGGCGGCGTCGGTGTAGTCGATCAGGGACCGGTAGTGGGCCGCGGCGAGGTAGTAGCGCACCTCGGCGGGGCGGGCCCGGTCGAGCAGGTCGGGCAGCAGGACGACGTTGCCGACGGACTTGCTCATCTTCTCGCCGTCCACGGTGAGGAGCCCGTTGTGCAGCCAGTACCGGGCGAAGCCGTCGCCGGCGGCGCGGGACTGGGCGAGCTCGTTCTCGTGGTGCGGGAAGATCAGGTCGACGCCGCCGCCGTGGATGTCGAACTCGGCGCCGAGGTACTTGGTGGCCATGGCGGAGCATTCGAGGTGCCAGCCGGGGCGGCCCTCGCCCCAGGGCGTCTCCCAGGACGGCTCGCCGGGCTTGGCGCCCTTCCAGAGCGCGAAGTCGCGGGGGTCGCGCTTGGCGTCCTCGTTGGGGGTGTCGCCGGCGGACCGCATGTTCTCCAGCCGCTGGTTGGACAGCTCGCCGTAGTGCTCGGTCCAGGACGTGACGTCGAAGTAGACGTCGCCGCCGGACGCGTAGGCGTGGCCCTTGGCGATCAGCCGCCGGATCAGCGAGACCATCTCCGGGACGTGCCCGGTGGCGCGCGGCTCGATCGTGGGCGGCACGCAGCCGAGCAGGTCGTAGCCCTGGGTGAAGACGCGCTGGTTGCCCTCGGCGATCGCGAACCAGGGCACGCCCCGCTCGGCCGCCACGTTGATGATCTTGTCGTCGACGTCGGTGACGTTGCGCGCGAACGTCACCTCGTAGCCGGACCGGCGCAGCCAGCGCAGCAGGACGTCGTAGACGACGCCGGAGCGCAGGTGGCCGATGTGCGGCGAGGCCTGCGGCGTCGCACCGCACACGTACATCCCCACGCGGCCCTCTTCCAGGGGCTCGAACGTGCGGACGCTACGGGTACCGGTGTCGTAAAGGCGCAGGCTCACACGACCCAGGTTATTGGATGGGGCCATGGCCGCGTGGTGCACTCGGCCACGCGGCCCCGGCTCGCATCGGTCTCGCCTTGCCCCAGCCCGCCTTGTTCCGGCCCTCGCTTGCTCCGGCCCCGCTCGGTCAGGGCTTGGCGAAGTGCTCGTCGAGGCGTTCGGCGAACGCCTTCGCCGCGGAGCCGAAGCCGCCGTGGCCTCCGGGCCAGGTCTCGGCGGACGTGCCGAGCCGCTCGGCGGCGGCGTGGGCGGCGCGGTGCGCCGGCTCGCCCTCCGAGTCGGCGCCCGCGACCACGACGATCGCGGCCGGGGAGTCGCGGAGCGCGTCGGCGTCGAGGCGGTGGCGGGCGAACGGCGGCACCTCGTAGCCGATGAAGAAGGCGCTGTTGCGCTCGGTCCGCGCGAACATCTCCAGCAGCTCGGGGTCGGGCTCGCCCTCCGGTGCCTCCTCGCTCATGCCCATCGCGGCGCCGAAGGCGGCCAGCGCGGGGCCGGGGCCGCTCTGGGCGAACGTCGCCTCCACGTCCGCGATGACGCTCTCCCAGTGGCCGGCGTCGGGGAGGAGGTTCAGGTACGGCGGCTCGTGGGCGACGACGGTGCGGACCTGGTCGGGGTGGCGGGCCGCCAGCTCCAGCGCGATGACCGCCCCGGAGCTGTTGCCGAAGACGTGGGCGGGCCCGCCGCCGACGGCGGCCAGGACGCGGGACGCGTCGTCGGCGTGGACCTCGATGCTCTGCGGTTCGGGCGGTCCGTCGAGGGGGCTGCGCGAGTTGCCGCGGCGGTCGTAGGTGACGACCGTGTACCGGTCGGCGAGGAGGCCGGCGAGGCCGGCGTAGGCGGCGGCGTCGTAGACGCCGCCGCAGATCAGCAGCACGACCGGGCCGGAGCCGCGCACCTCGTAGTGCAGGGTCGCGCCGGGGACGTCGAGCGTTCGCGTTCGCATCGGTGATGCCTCCTTCGGGTGGTCTCCAGTCAACCGGACGCCTCTGACAGCCGCCCGTTCACGAGAGAGTCGGAGCCGCGGACGCATTCTTGACACCCTCCGGCGGGGTTTTTCGCGGACGCCGTCCGGCGCGAAGGGCACTCGCCGCCGTGCCCATACGGTGCGTCTCCCCACTTAACGCGCGGGTTACGCGATGATCGGCTTGAAGTTCGCGTGCACCGGCCGCGCGGCTCGTTAATCTCGCGTGGGAGACCTCCCGCGCACGACCCCTCAGGCGCCTTTCCCGGAACGAGAGCCATGCCTTCTGATCCCCTCCGCCCCGGCGGCCCCCGCTACTCCCGGGGCCAGCGCCGGCTCCTCACCGCGGCCGCCGGCCTCGTCGTCGCCGCGCTGGCGGGCGGCGCCTTCGCGCTGACCTACGACCTGGTGCGCGACCTCGCCGTCGCCGGGCGGGTGAGCCGCCACTGGGCGCCGGTCTACCCGGCGATGACCGACGCGCTGATCGCGCTGACGCTGCTGTCCCTGGTCGTGACCCGGAACGCCCGCTGGTGGACGCGGACGCTGCGCTGGGCGCTGCTGCTCGTCCTCGCCGCCGGGCTCGCCGCGATCTCCGTCCAGCACGCGCTGCACGGTTTCGGGCCGCTGCCGGACGATCCGCTGCGGACGGGCGTGGCGGTCGCGCCAGAGGTGATGCTCGTGCTCGCGGTGTGGCTGTGGCTGACGATGGTCAAGCAGATCCGCACCGCGCGGCCCGCCGCGGACGAGTCCGGGGGGCCCGCGTTGCAGCGCGGGCACGTCAAGGTCATCGAGGCCCCGGCGGCGACGGGCGAGGACGGCGAGGAGGCCGCGCGGCCCGAGCCGGCCCTGAGGCCGGAGGCGAACGGCTGGGACTGGGGCGACGAGCGCGAGCCCGAGCGCGAGCCGGAGCGTGAGCCCGAGCGTGAACGGCCCGAGCTCGACCCGCTTCCCGAGCCGCCGGCCATCGCGGCGCCCGCCCCCGCCCTCCTGCCGACGGACGTGGAGCTCATCCGGCACCGCGAACGCGTGGAGGACGGCGCGGAGCCCGAGGCCGCCCGCACCACCCAGCCCGATCTCGTCATGCCGGACATCCGCGGCGTGGACCCGGACGGGCACCGCGACCGCGGCGAGCACGAGGAAACCGAGGAGCACAGGGAGTTCGGCGAGCCCGGGGACTACGACGACCCCCTCGACCTCGACGGTCCCGGGGATCCGGACGAGCACGACGACCCGCTCGCCGACCGGGCCGAGGACCCCGACGCCGACGACCCGGAGGCGCGCAGGCGGCGGCGGGAACGGCCGCTCACCGCCGAGGAGGAGGACGACCTGCCGATCTGGGACTGGACCCCGCCGCCGTCCGGCAACCTGCGCAGCTCTCCCACCCCGCCCGCCGAGTAGCGGCGGCCGGGCCGGTGGGGTCCCGCGCGCCCGCCGTGAGATCTGATCGCGCTGAGCCTGATGGGAAAGCCTCCCACCGGGGAAGAAACGTGAGCATGACTACTGACTCCGACGGCGCCGGCTCCGGGGGTGCGGCGGAACGCCCCCGCGGGGACGCCGCGTGGCTTGAGGTCGACGAGGACGGCGGCTTCGGCGTCGAGAACCTGCCGTACGGGGTGTTCTCGCGCTCCGGGGAGCTGCCCCGCGTGGGCGTGGCCATCGGCGGGTACGTGCTCGACCTGGCCGGGCTCGCGGCCGCCGGGCTCGTGGAGGACCGCCGCTGGTTCGCGTCCGGCTCGCTGAACGCCTTCATGGTGGCCGGGCGCGCCGCGTGGCGCGCCAACCGCGCGCGGCTCGTCGACCTGCTCACCGACGGGTCGGCCCGGCCGGAGGTCGAGCCGCACCTGATCCCGCTGGCGGACGTGGAGCTGCTGCGGCCCATCGAGGTCGCCGACTATGTCGACTTCTACTCGTCCGAGCACCACGCCACGAACGTCGGCCGGATCTTCCGGCCGGACGGGAACCCGCTGGCGCCGAACTGGAAGCGGCTGCCGGTCGCCTACCACGGCCGCTCCGGGACGGTGTACCCGTCCGGGACGCCGATCATCCGCCCGTCCGGGCAGCGCCGGGCGCCGGGCGAGGAGGAGCCGTCGTTCGGCCCGTCCCTGCGGCTGGACGTCGAGGCCGAGGTCGGCTTCGTGGCGGGCGTGCCGTCGTCGGCGGGACGCGGCGTGCCGACGTCGGCGTTCCGCGACCACGTGTTCGGGTTCGTCCTGGTCAACGACTGGAGCGCGCGCGACGTCCAGGCGCTGGAGTCGCTGCCGCTCGGCCCGTTCCTCAGCAAGTCGTTCGCGACGTCGATCTCGCCGTGGGTGGTGCCGCTCGCCGCCCTGGAGCCCGCCCGCGTCGCCCCGCCCGCCCAGTTCCCCGAGCCCGCGCCCTATCTGCGCTGCGACGAGCCGTGGGGCCTCGACCTGCACCTGGAGGTGCTGATCAACGGGCAGGTCGCCGCGCGGCCGCCGTTCGCCTCGATGTACTGGACGGCGCCGCAGCAGCTCGCCCACGCCACGGTGAACGGCGCGCCGCTCCGCACCGGCGACCTGTTCGCCTCGGGGACGGTGTCCGGGCCCGAGCGCGAGCAGCGCGGCTGCCTCCTGGAGCTGACGTGGAACGGCCAGGACCCGGTGGAGCTGGCCGACGGCACCAAGCGCGCCTTCCTGGAGGACGGCGACACGGTCACGATCCGCGGCAAGGCGCCGGGCGCCTCCGGCTCGGTGATCTCCCTGGGAGAGGTCACCGGGACCGTTCATCCGCCGCTGCCCTGACGTCCGCGCTCCGGCGGGAGCGCGGCCTCAGCGCTCCCCCGCCGCAGCGGGGGGGGGTCGGCGACGATCATCCAGGAGCCGACCAGGCCGTCGTCGCGGCGAACCGGGGCCGCGCGCACGCGCATGGCGTGCCAGGAGCCGTCGGCGGCGCGCAGCAGCCGGAAGGCCAGCTCGAAGGGCTCGCCGGCACTGACGCCCGCGCGCCAGGAGCGCTCGGCGCCGGCGCGGTCGTCGGGGTGGACGGCCTCCAGCCAGCCGAGGTCCCGGAAGGCCTCCGGCGCCTGCCCGGTGCAGGCCCGCCAGGACGGGGAGTCGCGGCGGACCAGGCCGCGGGCGTCGGCCTCCCACACGATCCGGCCGGTCATCTCGGCGAGGACCTGGAAGCGCCGCTCCTCCCCGCGGGCCCGCGCGAGCTCGGCCTCCCGGCGCGCGGTCACGTCGCCGGCGGCGCCGACCCACTCGATGATCTCGCCGCGGTGGTCGAGGATGGGAACGGCCCGCGACAGCGTCCAGCCGAGGGTGCCGTCGGGACGGCGGACGCGGTGCTCCAGCTCGAACCTCCCCCGGGTGCGGACGGCCTCCCGGATCGCCTCGGTGACCATCGCCTGGTCGTCGGGGTGGATGTCGTCGTCGAGCCGGCCGCCGGTGGTCTCCTCGGTGCCGGCGATGAAGCCGTGGCCGTCGAGCGCGTGCATCTCGCTCCAGTCCGCGCTCATCCGGTAGGTCACGTCCCAGCTCGCGGCGGCGAGCGCCCGGTGGCGGGCCTCGGCCTGGCGCCTCAGCCGGGCCAGCTCGATCCGGCCGCCGATGCGCGCGACCAGTTCCCGCGACGAGAACGGCTTGGTCATGTAGTCGTCGGCGCCCGCGAGGAGCCCCTCGACCGCGGTCTCCTCCCCGGTCCGCGCCGTCGTCAGAATCACGGGGACGCTCTCCAGGTGCGGATCCCTCCGCAGGGCCTGGAGGAGCCCGAACCCGTCCAGGGCGGGCATGGCCGCGCCGGCGAGGATCAGGTCGGGACGGATGCGCCGTGCCGACTCCAGGGCCTGCTTGCCGTCATGGGCGACCTCCACCTGCCAGTAGGGGCGGAACAGGCGGCGCAGGTAGTCGCGCAGGTCGGCGTCGTCGTCGGCGATGAGCACCCGCGACCCGCGCGTCCGCTCCCGGAAGGAGAAGGCGGTGCCCGGGATCAGGGTGTCGCCCGCCGCGTCCGGGGACCGTCCCGGGCCGCCGGTCTCCTCCGCCACCCAGCGCCCCGCCTCCGCGGCCAGCGCGGCGGCGACGTCCAGCGCGGCCGCGGTGTCCGGGCCCGGGGCACGGCCGGGCCGCTCCTCGGCGTCCGGGGGCGGCACCAGCGGGATCCAGACGGTGAACCGCGCGCCCTCCCCCTCCCGGCTGCGCACGTGGACGCGTCCCTGGTGCAGCTCGACCAGCCCGGCGACGAGCGCGAGGCCCGTGCCGCCGCCCTCGGAGGTGCGCGCCCGCGTCCCCCGGACGCGGTGGAACCGCTGGAACAGGTGCGGTATCTCGTCCGCGGGGATCCCGGCGCCGGTGTCCCGGACGGCCAGCTCGGCGTGCCGGGCCTCGGCCCGCAGCTCGACCGCGATCTCGCCGTCGAAGGTGAACTTCAGCGCGTTCGACAGCAGGTTCGCGACGATCCGCTCCCACATGCGGCGGTCGACCCACACCGGCTGCGGCAGCGGCGGGCAGTCCACGACGAGCCGGAGCCCCGCGCGGTCCGCGGCGTCCCGGAACAGCTCGGCGATCCCGGTGGTCAGCTCCGCCAGGTCCGTGGGCTCGAACCGCGGGGCGGCGCGCCCCGCCTCCAGCGCGGAGGCGTCCAGCAGGGCGTCGACCAGGGTGAGCAGGCGGCGGGCGTTGCGGACGGCGCCCTCCATCTGGGCGACGAGCGCGGTCGGCAGGTCCCCGGTGGCCCGGAGGATCTCTTCCAGCGGGTTCAGGACGAGCGTGAGCGGCGTGCGGAACTCGCGCGAGACGTTGTGGAAGAACTCCGCCTTGTCCCGGTCCAGCTCCGCCATCCGCTGCTCGCGCTCCTCCACCCGGCGCAGCGACCACAGTTCCGCCACCCGCGCGCCGACCTGCCCGGTGAGCAGCTCCAGGAAGCGGCGGTAGTCGCCGTCCCAGGGCAGGCGCGGGTTGAGGCCGGCGACGAGCACCGCCACCGGCGTCTCGCCCGCGACGGCGTACACCGGCAGCAGGACGGCGGTGCTCGCCCCCGCGCCCACGAGGCCCGGGAACGCCTCGCCGAGGTCGTCCGAGACGATCGGCGCGCCCTCGGCCATGGCCCTGCCGAGCGCCCGCGCCGCGGCGCCGCCGTGCAGGTCCACGACCTGCGGGACCGACCCGGCCGGGCCCGTGCCGACGGCCGCCGCCAGGTCCGCGCGCCCCCTGCCCCGGTCGAGCAGGTACAGCAGGACGAACGGCAGGTCCCGCGCGTGCGGGGCCAGCGCCTCGGCGAGGCCCGCGCCGACCTCCTCGATCGTCCGGTTCCCCGTGGTGGCGGCCGTGACCGCGTGGACCGCCGCGAGGCGCCGCCGGGCCCGCTGCCGCTCGGTCATGTCGACCGCGGTGGTGAGGACCCCGCGAGTGCGGCCGCTGTCGTCGTAGAGGGGGTCGAAGGAGCAGCGGAACAGCGCCTCCTCCTCCCGTCCGCCCCGGTCGAGGACCACCTCGAAGTCGTCCAGGTGGTGCGTCCGGCCCGTCCGCAGCACCGACTGGTACATCGCCCAGACGTCCTCCGGCATCGGACCCCACGTGTCCCTGAGCGGAGCGCCCTGGACGGCGGGATGCCGGGCGCCGATCAGCGCGGCGAAGGCGTCGTTGCACAGCTGCGTGCCCTCCTGCCCCCACCCCACGTGCATGGGGATACCGGACGCGAGCACCGTCCGCACGATCGTCCGCAGGGACCGCGGCCACCCCGCGACGCGACCGAGTGGTGTGGCGGACCAGTCGACGGCGAGCAGGGCCGCGCGCGCCGGGCCCTGGCCCTCGAACAGCATCCTGCCCGCCTCCAGCTCGGCGTGCGAGCGGGGCAGCCGGCCGCCGCGGACCAGCTCGTCGATCACGGAGCCCAGCTCGTGCGGCGGCAGGACGAGGTCCACCGCGCCGGCGCGGACGGCGGACCGCGACATCGCGGCGTACGCGGCGGTGTCCTCGCTCTGGGCGAGGACCGTGCCGCCCTTGCTCCGCAGGGCGATCGCGCCGGCCGTCCCGTCGCGGCCCATGCCGGAGAGGATGACGGCCAGCGCCTCCGGGCCGAAGCTGGTGGCGAGCGAGCCGAGCAGCAGGTCGAAGGAGCGCTCCCGGACGCCCGGCTCCGCGGCGGACACGAGGCACGTCCCGTCCGGCAGCACTTCGAGGACGCTGCGGGCGGGGCACACCAGGACCCGTCCGGGCCGCAGCGGCGCCCCGTCGGCGGCCCATTCGACGGGCAGCCGCGTGCGCCGGGCGAGGAGGGTGGCGAGCGCGCTTTTCTGGCCGATGTGCTGCGCCACGAGCACGGTCGCCGACAGGTCCCCCGGAAGATCGTGCAGGACGGCGCCGATGACCTCCAGGCCCCCGGCGGACGCAACGAGCGCCACCACCTTCAAGGCGCCGGACGCCATGTCCCGCGCCGGCTCGTCAGGCACCGTGGCTGGTCCCTCCTGGAACGTGCGTGCCCCCGGGACATCGTCACGTCGCGGCATCGCCGCACGGTCGTGCTGACGACTATACGCCGCATGTCCGGAGCGCCCCTCCGTCTCCGCCGAACTCCGGAACGCGCCCGAGAACCAGGCGACCGGCCACCTCTACCGGGGCGGAGGCCGGAGCCGGATCGTGCGCAGCGCGGGGGCCGAGTGATGCGCCGAGTCGCCGCCCGGGGCGTGCGCCGGAGCGCCGGCTTCGGGGCGGGTCAGGAGGTGGGGACGACCAGGGCGGTGGCGATGGCGGCCAGGCCCTCGCCGCGGCCGGTCAGGCCGAGCCCGTCGGTCGTGGTGGCGGAGACGCTGACGGGGACGCCGCCCAGGGCCTCGCCCAGGGTCTTCTCGGCCTCCGCGCGGCGCCTGCCGATCTTCGGGCGGTTGCCGACGACCTGGACGGACACGTTGCCGATCTCGAAGCCCGCCGCGGCGGCGAGCCGGGCGACCTCGGCCAGCAGGGCGGTGCCGGACGCGCCGGACCAGCGCGGGTCGGCGGTGCCGAAGACGGCCCCGAGATCGCCGAGGCCGCAGGCCGACAGGAGGGCGTCGCAGGCGGCGTGCGCGGCGACGTCGCCGTCGGAGTGCCCGGCGAGACCGGTGCCCTCACCGGGCCAGTCGAGGCCGGCGACCCGGAGCGGGCGCGGCTCCGACGAGAACGGGTGGACGTCGGTACCGACGCCCACCCGTGGAAGCCGTGCGCTCAACTCAGCTGGCCAGGACCTCGTCGAGCAGGGCCTCGGCCTTGTCCTCGTTGGTCTTCTCGGCGAGCGCGAGCTCGCTCACGAGGATCTGCCGGGCCTTGGCGAGCATGCGCTTCTCGCCGGCCGACAGGCCGCGCTCCTTGTCGCGCCGCCACAGGTCGCGGACGACCTCGGCGACCTTGTTCACGTCGCCGGAGGCGAGCTTCTCAAGGTTCGCCTTGTACCGGCGCGACCAGTTCGTGGGCTCCTCGGTGTAGGGTGCGCGGAGCACCTCGAACACCTTCTCCAGCCCCTCCTGGCCGACGACGTCCCGGACGCCGACGTCCTCGACGTTCTCGACCGGGACCTGCACTGTCAGGTCGCCCTTGTCGACCTTCAAGACCAGATAGGTCTTTTCCTCACCTTTGATGGTGCGAGTCTCGATGGCCTCGATCCGAGCAGCCCCATGGTGGGGGTAGACGACGGTGTCGCCGACCTGGAAAGTCATGTGACAAGTACCCCTTCCGCTAGAACCAGGGTAGCACGGAAACGAGCGTGGCTGCACCGACCTTAGTGACATATGCGCAGGTCAAGCCCCTTATTGGGGTATTGACAAAGGCCTTTAATAGTGCATCGGGCCCCTGTTCCCCGTACGGAGCGTGACCGTCGGGCCACCTGGAACGCGGCGATCCGCCCATACCGGCAAGGGGCGCGCCCGGACAAGGGACCGCACTGGACACTTCCCCGTTCCGCCGCGCCGCCCGCCCTGCCGCCCCCTGCCGCCCGCCGCGGATCCGCCGCCGATCCCCCTGTGCATCCCCGCCAAGCGCTCCATACTGGAAGGTGAACATGCCGGGCCGCGCGGGTACGAAGCGCCCGAAGGGGTCCGAATAGGGCAGGGGTTCCTCGTGGGCGCTCCCGCGGCGCGAGGGACGCCCGGCCCGTCCCGCGGCCAATGAGGGTGAGGTGCGGCGTGAGGCCGGACGGCGACCCGGAGCCCGACGACTACGGGCTCCCCCGCGTTGACGTCGTCGTGCCCGATGACGCCCGCGAGCTGGAGCGCGACGTGGCCGCCTACCGCCGCGAGGAGCGCCGCCGGCGCCGCCGGGCCCGGGTGCGGCGGGTCCTGCGGCCGTTCACCCGCTTCGGCGTCGCCATCCCGATCATCGCGGGCGCGCTGCTGATCGCGCTGGTCAGCGGCGCCCTCATGACGGCGTTCGGGCCCCGTCCCGCGCCCCGTCCGACCGCCGCGCAGCTGGCGCCGCGGCCGTCGGCGAGCCCCGGCCGGATCGGCGGGCTGCTGCCCGCGGGCGAGGTCGACAGGGTGGACCGCGAGCACACCCGGATCCCGCTGGGCGACGTGCGCCCCGGCGTGATCGGCATCGTCCCGCCGGGGTACCGGTGCGAGGCCGTGGTCGCGGAGCTCGCGGGCCGGACGCAGGAGTACAAGCTCAACTTCTGGCTCGTGGCCGACCCGCGGCCCTCGGGCGGGCGCGAGCCCATGTCCCTCAAGGACCTGCGGGCCTGCGCGGGCACCGCCCACGCCGGTACGCCGCTGCTCCTGGAGGACGGCAAGGGCATCCTCGCGGACGCCTACGCCCCGGCGCCGGTCGCGTCCGGCGGCGCCTCCCCGGGCCCCTCGGTGCCGCCGTCCGTCTCGGTCTCGGCGGCTCCGGGCGCGTCCGGTCCCCCGGGGCCGTCCGCCGCCGCGGTGCCCGCCACCGCGGACGGCCTGACGGCGGTGTTCGTCCAGCCGGACGGGGTCGTCAGCGAGGTCGTGCAGGGTCCGCGACCGGGCCGCGAGCTGACGGACAAGGTCAAGGCGCTCCGCTCCGGCTGAGAAATTCCGGCCGTGTCGGCCACCCCGGAGCGGGGCGTCCGGTCGGGCCTCGCTACGCTTCCCCTGGCGTGTCTCGCGCCGCTTCCATGCTCGCAGGGCCGCTTCCGCGGCGGGTCTCCGCCGCTGCGACGCCCCTGCCGCACAGGACCGCTACCGACAACATACTTCGCGAGGAGATCGACGCCGTGATCCGAAACAGCCGTCGAGTGGTCGCGCTCGCCGTCGCGGGCGCCGTCGCGACCGCGCCGGTGATCTCCGGCTGCGGCGCCGGCAGCACCCCACAGACCGCCGCTCCCACGCAGCTCACCGAGGGCGTCAACGCCTCGGTGCCGCGGGACCGGCCGGAGGCCCCGCAGCTCGACATCCGCAACATGTTCCTGCTGGGCCCGAAGCCCGACACGGTGTTCCGGCAGGGCAGCTCGCTGCCGCTCTACGCCATGATCATCAATCACGCCAAGAGCGAGGACCGGCTGGTCTCGATCAGCTCGCCGAGCTTCGCCCAGGCGAAGATCAGCGGCGGCGGGCTGGCGCTGCCGGCCGCCCAGCCGAACGGCGTCGGCAGCGCGGTCCGGCTGGAGGGCGCCGCCGGGCAGGCGAGCCCGGGGGCGCCGGTGTCGGAGACGCCCGGCAAGAAGAGCGAGAAGCCCTCCGCCGACAAGTCGAAGTCGCCGTCCGCGAGCCCGTCCGGCGAGGCGTCCAGCGAGGTGTCGGAGAAGCCGAGCAGCGGCGCCACGCCGCAGCCGACGGGCCAGGGCGCGACGCCGAACACCTCGTCGACGCCGGAGTCGAGCAACACGCCGTCCGCGCCGGCGACGGGCTCGCCGGTCCCGGTCGCGCCGGGGAGCAAGACGCCGCTCGTGGTGCTCTCGGGCCTCAACCGGGAGATCTACGGCGGCGAGCGCGTCCAGCTCCGGCTCCAGTTCCAGAACGCCGGCTCGGTGGACCTGTCGGTGCCGGTCGTCCCGCAGCAGGGCGAGTACGCCGGGTTCACGGCCGTCTCGGCGGGGACGCCTGTGCAGCCTGGGTCGCCGTCGCCCGCCGAGCCGTCCGGAAGCGCGCCGTCCGAGAGCGCGTCGCCCGGCGCCGGTTCCGAGTCGCCCTCCCAGGAGACCTCGGAGACGCCGGCGGGAGGCGCGCCCACCACGCCCGGAGGGTGAGCACCGCCCACTGGACACGGAACGGCCCGCGCGGCAAGCGCCGCGCGGGCCGTTCGGCGTCTCAGGCGCCGGTCACGGCTCGAACTTGTAGCCCAGCCCGCGGACGGTGACGATGTACCGCGGCGTGGACGGGGTTGACTCGATCTTGGCGCGGAGGCGCTTGATGTGGACGTCCAGGGTCTTGGTGTCGCCGACGTAGTCGGCGCCCCAGACGCGGTCGATCAGCTGCATGCGGGTGAGGACGCGGCCCGCGTTGCGCAGCAGCACCTCCAGCAGCTCGAACTCCTTCAGGGGGAGCTGGACGGGGTCGCCGCCGACGCTCACCACGTGGCGCTCCACGTCCATGCGGACGGGCCCGGCCTCCAGCGTCGCCGGGGCGAGCTCCTCGACCTCGCCCTGCCGGCGCAGGACGGCGCGCATGCGGGCGATCAGCTCCCGGGTGGAGAACGGCTTGGTGACGTAGTCGTCGGCGCCGAGCTCCAGGCCGACGACCTTGTCCACCTCGCTGTCCTTGGCGGTCAGCATGATCACCGGGACGCTGGACTTGGCGCGCAGCTCCCGGCACACCTCGGTGCCGGGCAGCCCGGGGAGCATGAGGTCGAGCAGCACGAGGTCGGCACCGTTGCGCTCGAAGATGTCCAGCGCGTCGGGGCCGGTGGCGGCGACCGCCACCTCGAAGCCCTCCTTGCGCAGGTTGTACGACAGTGCGTCGCTGAACGACTCTTCGTCTTCCACGACGAGCACGCGGGTCACGGTGTTGCCTCCCGGGCGGTTTCATTCAGTGCGGCGCCCTCGGCGGGGCGGGTCTCGGCGGCGGGCGGGACGCCGTTGGGGGACGCGTCGAGCAGCGGGAGCCGGATCGTGAACGTGGACCCGGACCCCTCCTTGCTCCACACGGTCACCTCGCCGCCGTGCTTGGTGGTGACGTGCTTGACGATGGCCAGGCCGAGGCCCGTGCCGCCGGTCTGGCGGGACCGGGCGGGGTCGACCCGGTAGAACCGCTCGAAGATGCGCTCGACCTCGGTGTCGGGGATCCCGATGCCCTGGTCCGTGACGTTGATCTCGACGTGCTGGTCGTCGCAGCGGCGGGTGGCGACGACGACCCGGGTGTGCTCGGGGCTGTAGGCGACGGCGTTGTCGATCAGGTTGCGCAGCGCGGTGATCAGCAGTTCCTCGTCGCCGCGCACCTGGAGGCCGTCCTCGCCGCCGACGGCGAGCTCGATGTCCTTCGCGGACGCCTTGATCTGGCAGCGGTCGAGCGCCTCGACCGCGATCTCGTCCAGGCCGACGGCGTGCAGCTCGGGGAGCGGCTCGTCGCCCTGGATGCGCGAGAGGGTCATGAGGTCCTGGACGAGGTTGGTCAGCCGGACCGACTCGTACTGCATGCGCCCGGCGAAGCGGCGGACGGCCTCGGGGTCGTCCGCGGCGCCCTCGACGGTCTCGGCGAGCAGCGACAGGGCCCCGACGGGCGTCTTGAGCTCGTGGCTGACGTTGGCGACGAAGTCGCGCCGGATCGCCTCGGTGCGGCGCAGCTCGGTGAGGTCCTCGGCGAGGACGAGGACGAGGCCGTGCGAGCCGAGCGGCGCCACCCGGACCGCGAACCAGCGGCCGTCGGCGCGGCCCCGGCCGCGTCCGGGCCCGACCTGGATCTCCGTCTCGCGGATCTCGCCGTCGCGCCGCACCAGCCGGGCCATCGCGAGCAGCTCGTCCAGGACGAGCCGGTCGCCGCTGACCATGCCGAACGCCCGCGCCGCCGAGCTGGCGCGCAGGACCCGGTCCTCGCCGTCCACGACCACCGCCGAAGAACGCAGGACACTGAGCACCGAGGCGACTCCCGGGGGAAGGACGCCGACAGGCGCCGCCGGGGTGGTCACCCGTTGGGCTCGCTCGCTCACGCGCACCGCCAATCCAGTCGCGAGCCCGATCGCGAGCCCGGCGAGCCCGGTCAGGCTCGCGACAATCTCGACCTCCACACCACGGATCGTAAGCGGCGATCGGCCGTGGACCGCGCCGCCCTGCCTCCCGAGATGGTCTCGTTCGCCGAAAGTTCACCTTCTTCTACGGGTCGGTTCACGCAGGTCAGGCACGATGTGGCGTGGGCGAGTACGCCCGCCGGCCCGGCACGGCGCCACTATCGTCACTTAAGTCCGAAAAATCCCCTCCGTTTCCGCCTCGCACCGCCCCGACTCGCACAAGGGAAGTTGAATTGCGCGACGCCTACCACGAGGAGCTCGACTCCCTCTCCGACAAGCTGGTCGAGATGACCCGGCTCGTCCGCTCCGCGATGGCCCGCGCGGTGACCGCGCTGCTGGACGCCGACCTGCGCCTGTCCGAAGAGGTCATCAGCAGCGACGAGCACGTCAACAAGATCGACACCGAGATCGAGGAGACGGTGTTCGACCTCATGGCCCGGCAGCAGCCGGTCGCCGGCGACCTGCGGACGCTGATCACCGCGCTGCGGATGAGCGGCGACCTGGAGCGCATGGGCGACCTCGCCGTGCACATCGCCAAGACCGCGCGCCGCCGCCACCCCGAGTCGGCCGTCCCGCCCGAGCTCCAGGCGACCGTCCTGGAGATGGGCCAGATCGCCGAGCGCATGATCGCCAAGACCGGCAGCGTGATCGCGTCCCAGAACGTCGAGATGGGCCTGGAGCTGGACGCCGACGACGACCAGATGGACCGGCTGCACCGCCGCCTGTTCGACGTCCTGCTGTCGCCCCAGTGGAAGCACGGCGTCGAGCCCGCGGTCGACATCACGCTCGCCGGGCGCTACTTCGAGCGCTTCGCCGACCACGCCGTCCACGTGGCCGAGGACGTCGTCTACCTCGTCACGGGCCAGCGCCCCGAGGAGATCAACGACCTCCCCTGAGGGCGCCCGGCGCCTACGAGAAGAACCCGTCGCGACCGCCTCGCAAAGCGGTCACGACGGGTTCTTCCGTTCCGGCCCTGAGCGGCCGGGCCTTCGCTACTTCTTCTTGGGCTTCTTCGCCGCGCCCTGGTTCTTGACGGCCTCGATGGCGGCCTTGGCAGCGGCCGGGTCGAGGTACTCGCCGCCGCGCTTCAGGGGCGCGAAGTCGTCGTCGAGCTCGTAGACGAGCGGGATCCCGGTCGGGATGTTCAGGCCGACGATCTGCTCGTCGCCGATGTCGTCCAGGTGCTTGACGAGCGCGCGCAGCGAGTTGCCGTGCGCGGCGACGAGCACGGTCTTGCCCGCGGCCAGGTCGGGGACGATCGCGTCGTACCAGTACGGGAGGAGCCGGTCCACGACGTCGGCGAGGCACTCGGTCCGCGGGATCAGCTCGGACGGCAGCTCGGCGTAGCGGAGGTCGTTGACCTGCGACAGGGGGTCGTCGTCCTTGATGGGCGGCGGCGGGGTGTCGTAGGAGCGGCGCCAGGTCATGAACTGCTCCTCGCCGAACTCCTCGCGCGTCTGGGCCTTGTTCTTGCCCTGGAGCGCGCCGTAGTGCCGCTCGTTCAGCCGCCACGAGCGCTTGACGGGGATCCAGAGCAGATCGGCCACGTCCAGCGCGATGTTCGCGGTGCGGATGGCCCGCTTCAGCAGGGAGGTGTGCACCACGTCGGGGGTGATGTCGGCGTCGAGCAGCAGGTCGCCGCCCTTGGTCGCCTCGCTCTCGCCCTTCGTCGAAAGGTCCACGTCCACCCACCCGGTGAACAGCCCTTCCGCGTTCCAGACGCTTTCACCATGCCGGAGCAATACCAGGGTCGCCATAGGACCAGAGCCTAGCGGCCCTCCTCCGCCCCCTCGCGGTTGGCCGGGTCGGCGAAGGAGGCGAAGGCCCGCAGGTTGGCGAGGCTCTCGCCGCGCTTGACCCGCCAGTCCCACTCCCGCTGGATGGAGCTCTTGAAGCCGCGCTCCAGCGCCTTGTCGAAGTTCTCGTCCGAGTAGGTGAGGACGCAGCCGAGCAGCCGGTCGACCTCCTCGGCGCTGATCGAGTCGAGCGAGACCCTGCCGACGAGGTGGACGTCGCCGACGTCGTCCAGGGCGAAGCTCACGCCGTACATGCGGCCGTTCTTCTCCAGCAGGAACCGGTAGAAGTCGGCGTGGTTCTCGTCGGGCCGGCGGCAGAAGAACGCCTCCACGTGCAGGCTGTGGTCGCCGACGATCAGCCAGGTCATGGTGGCGAGCTTGTGCTGGCCGGGGAGCTTGACGAAGAACGCGTCCTCGCGCGGCTCCTCGTACTCCAGCTCGGCCGCGTCCAGCGCCTGCCGGATGACCTTGACGGGCTCCCTCTCGCTCATGCCGTCACCTCCGCGGTGAGCCGGGACGTCAGGGTGGGCGGCGCGAGGCGCACGGCGGGGAGGGACATGGCTCCGGTATACACCTCCAGCAGGCGGTCCACGGTCGCGTCCCACCCGAAGCCCTGCGCGCGGCGGACGGCGCCGCGGGCGAGGCGGGCGTGCAGGCCGGGCTCGGCGTGGAGGCGGCGCAGGACGGCCGCGTAGTCGGCGGGGTCGTGGCCGGAGACGAGGATCCCCGACTCGCCGTCCGCGACGGCGGTGCGGAGGCCGCCGACGCGGGCCGCGACGACGGGGGTGCCGCACGCCTGCGACTCGACGGCGACGAGCCCGAACGACTCGCTGTGGGACGGGACGACGGTGACGTCCGCGGCGCGGTACCAGTCGGCGAGCACGGCCTGCGGGCTCGGCGGCTCGAACCGGACGACGTCGGCGATGCCGAGCTCGGCGGCGAGCGCCTGGAGCCCCTCCGGGCGCGACCGGCCGCTGCCGCTCGGGCCGCCGACGACCGCGACGACGAGCCGCGGGCGCAGGGACGGGTCGTCCGCGAGCATGCGGGCGGCGGCGCGCAGCAGCACGTCCGGCGCCTTGAGCGGCTGGATCCGCCCGACGAACAGCAGCACGTAGGCGTCGCGGGGCAGGCCGAGGCGGCGGCGGGCGGGCCCGGTGCGGTGCGGCAGCAGGCCGGTGCCGCGGGCGAGCAGCGGGGACTCGGGGCGGAACACCGACAGGTCGACGCCGGGGTTGACGCGCGCGACGCGCTTCGGGTCGGCGCCGTACAGCTCGACCAGCTCGCGGGCCTCCTCGGCCGTGTTGGCGATGAGCTGGTCGGACGACGACACGACCAGCTCCTCGCCGAGCACCCGCTCGGGCGGCTCGGGCCTGTCGCCGTCCGCGAGCGCGGCGTTCTTCACCTTCGCCATCGTGTGCATCGAGTGGACGAGCGGGACGCCCCAGCGCTTCTTGGCGGCCCATCCGGCCTGCCCGGACAACCAGTAGTGCGTGTGGAGGAGGTCGTAGTGGCCGGGCTCGTGGGAGGCCTCGGCGCGCAGCACCCCGGAGGTGAAGCCGCACAGGTGGCGCGGCAGCTCGGTCTTGTCCAGCTCCTCGAACGGCCCGGCGACGACGTGCCGGACGAGCACGCCGGGGGCCAGTTCGGCGACGGGCGGCAGGTCGCGCGAGGTGGCTCGGGTGAAGACGTCGACCTCGACGCCGCGGGCGGCGAGCCGCTTGGCGACCTCGACGATGTAGACGTTCATGCCGCCCGCGTCGCCCGTGCCGGGCTGGTCGAGAGGCGAAGTATGAACACTGACCGTCGCAACTCGGTTGATACGACGCGACACCAGACACCACCTCCGACAGCACAACCTATCGAGCGGATGAGGTGTTCCCGGATGACGGCCGACAATCGTCACGAACCGCCACAGTGACCCACCTCACCGGCCCGCTCACCGGCCCGGCCACCGGCTCAGACGCCCGTGACCCCGGGGCGGCGGGCGGTTCGCGGACCTGAGAGGCTTGGCGCATGCGTAAGACGGCGGTGGTGACCGGAGCGAGCAGCGGGATCGGGGCGGCCACGGCGCGGCGCCTCGCGGCGGAGGGGTTCAACGTCGTCCTTGCGGCGCGCCGCAAGGACCGCCTGGACGCCCTGGCCGAGGAGATCGCCGGCACCGTGCCGGGCGCGGGCCCGGGCCAGGCCGGGCGGGTCGTCCCCATCGAGCTGGACGTGACGTCGCAGGAGTCGGTGGACGCGCTCGCCGCCCGCGTCCTCGGGCGGGGCGGCGGCTGCCACGTGCTGGTCAACAACGCGGGCGGCGCGCTCGGGCTCGACAGCGTCGCGACCGCCGACCTGGCCGACTGGCGCGCCATGTACGAGACGAACGTGCTCGGCCTCGTCCGGGTGACGAAGGCGCTGCTGCCCGGGCTCGTGGAGAGCGGCGCCGGGCATGTGGTGAACATCACATCGCTGGCCGGCCACGTCCCCTACGAGGGCGGGGGCGGCTACAACGCCGCCAAGCACGCCGCGTACGCGGTGAACGAGGTGATGCGCCTGGAGCTGGTCGCCGAGCCCGTCCGCGTGACCGAGATCGCGCCGGGGCTCGTGAAGACCGAGGAGTTCTCGCTCGTCCGGTTCCACGGGGACGAGGACAGGGCGGCCAAGCCGTACGAGGGCGTCCCCGAGCCGCTGGTCGCCGAGGACATCGCGGACTGCATCGCCTGGGCCGTCACCCGCCCGCCGCACGTCAACATCGACCGGATCGACGTGCAGCCCCGCGTCCAGGCCGCCCCGCACAAGCTCCACCGCGAGACCTGAGCCTCCTGGGCGGTTAGCGCTCAGCGGGGCGCGACCGCCGACCAGGGCAGCGTGACCTCGCCCAGCCGCCAGCGCCCGCGTCCTCCGTAGGGAGGGCGCGTGAGCACGGGGTGCGACCGCGCGAGGAGGGACACCGCCTCGATCCAGCGGGCGCGGGGGCCGAACGCCGAATGCGGGGCCGCCGTCGCCCAGCAGCGGTCGAACGCCGCGAGCAGCTCGTGGACGGGCTCGCCGGGCACGTTGCGGTGGATGAGCGTCTTCGGCAGCCGCTCCGCCAGGCCCGAGGGGCGGTCGAGCGTCGGCAGGTGCGCCGCGAAGGTGATCGTCCGCGGGCCGTCCGGGGTGAGGGCGACCCACACGGCGCGGCGGCCGATCTCGTCGCACGTCCCCTCGACGAGCACGCCGCCGGGGGCGAGGCGGCCGCGCAGCCCGTCCCAGGCCCGCCAGGCGGCCTCCTCGTCGTACTGGCGGAGAACGTTGAACGCCCGGACGAGCACCGGGGGCCGCTCGACCGGCAGCTCGAAGCCGCCGCGCCGGAACGACAGCCCATCGTGCGGGCCGGTGGCGGCCGTGAAGGCGATCCCGGCGGCGACCCGTTCGGGCTCGATCTCGATGCCGACGACCTCCAGCCGGGGCGAGACGGCGCGGAGCCGCCGGTAGAGCTCGAACGTGGTGACGGGCGACGCGCCGTAGCCGAGGTCGACGGCGAGGGGCCGGTCGCCGGTGCGCAGGACCGCGGTCTGCGTGGCGGCGATCCAGCGGTCCACCCGCCGCAGCCGGTTGGGCGCGGTGGTGCCCCGCGTGACCTCCCCTTGCGGCTTCCGCGTCGTCCTCACGCCCCCATCCTCCCGCCTGCGCGCACCCTCTCGTCCCGTCCCCGGATCGTTGGCCCGGGGCCACTGAATGAGATTCGGTAAGCGATTGGTTACGGTGGTGCCCGACGCGCTCCGCGCCGGCGGAGCGCACGCGTGGCGCGACGCCCGGAGGAGAGTCGATGGCACAGCTCGACCTGGCGACCCTGCACGAGGCCATCGCGGCCGCCGTGCCCGACCGCGAGTGCCTGGTGTGGCGCGACCGGCGCTGGACGTGGCGCGAGGTGACCGAGCGGACGCGAAGGCTGGCGCACGTCCTGCACGACCACGGCCTCGGCATCGGGCCGGAGGCGAGCAGCGAGCCCTGGGAGTCGCCGCACGACCACCTCGCGCTCTACCTGCACAACGGGCCCGAGTACCTGGAGGGGCTGGTCGGGGCGCACAAGGCCCGCGTCGCCCCGTTCAACGTCAACTACCGCTACGTGGACGACGAGCTGGCGCAGCTGTTCGGCGACGCGCGTCCCGCCGCGGTGATGTACCACGCGCGGTTCGCCCCCGCCATCGGGCGCGTCGTGGAGCGGCTGAACCGGCGGCCGCTGCTCCTCCAGGTCGCCGACGAGTCCGGCACCGGCCTGCTGCCCGGCGCGCTCGACTACGAGGCCGCGCTCGCCGCCGCCCCGGCGGGCCCCCTCGACGGCGTCCGGCCGGACGCGGGCGATCTCCACATCCTCTACACCGGCGGGACGACCGGGCTGCCGAAGGGCGTGCTGTGGCGGATCGGCGACCTGATGCTGGGCCCGCTCGGCCTCCGCCGCCGCGACGGGACGCCGGTCACCGATCTCGGCGAGGCGGTCGAGCGCGCGGTGCGCAGCGAGGTCCGGGTGCTGGTGGGGCCGCCGCTCATGCACGGCGCGGGGACCTGGTCCTCGCTCGGCGGCTGGTGCGGCGGCGCGTGCGTGGTCTTCCCCACGGTCGTGGACGGGCTCGACGCGGCCGACCTGATGGCGACCGCCGAGCGCGAGCGGGTGACCCGGATGCCGCTGGTCGGCGACGCGTTCGCGCGTCCCATCGTGGCGGCGCTGGAGAGCCGCCCGCACGAGCTGGGCCCGCTGCGCACGATGGTCAACTCGGCCGCGGCGATCAGCCCCGAGGTGAAGCGGCGGCTGCTGGAGCTGGTCCCGCACAGCCGCATCGTGGACGTGCTCGGCTCCTCGGAGAGCGGCTTCTCGGTCACCCGGAGCGGCGCGGACGCCCCCGCGTTCACGCCGTCCCCGGGCGCGGCCGTGCTCAGCGCCGACCGGACGCGCAGGCTGCGGCCGGGCGACGGCGAGCTGGGCTGGCTCGCGAAGGGCGGCACGATCCCGCTCGGCTACCTCGGCGACCCGGACAAGACGGCGTCCACGTTCCTCACGGTGGACGGCGAGCGCCTCGTCGTCGCGGGCGACCGCGTCCGGTACCGCGCGGACGGGACGATCGAGTTCCACGGCCGCGAGGCCACCACGATCAACACGGGCGGCGAGAAGGTGTTCGCCGAGGAGGTGGAGGCCGTCCTGCGCGGCCTGCCGGGCATCGCGGACGCGCTGGTCGTGGGGCGGCCGAGCGAGCGGTGGGGCACCGAGATCGTGGCCGTCGTCCGGCCCGCCGGCCCCGGGAGCGGCCCGGACGACGCCGAGCTGCGCGCCGGCTGCGCCGTCCGGCTGGCCCGCTACAAGATCCCCAAGGCGTTCGTCCGGACGGGCGCGAGCCTGCGGCTCCCGAACGGCAAGGCCGACTACGCCGCGGCCCGCGCCCTGGTGACCTGAAACCGCCTCCGCGGGCGCCGTCCCAGCGGGTGTCCGGCCCGCCGGTCTGAACGGAATTCGGTTCGGGGCTGTACGGGCGCCACCGGACCGGGAGATCCTTGCGGGATGCCCGACCTGAACGCCCTGCTCGCCGACCTCGCTGCCGAGGGCGACGTCCTCGACGCCCTCGTGGCACCGCTGCCCGCCGCGCGCTGGTCCGCGCCGACGCCCGCCGAGGGGTGGACGGTCGCGCACCAGATCGCGCACCTCGCCTGGACCGACGACCAGGCCATCGTGGCCGCCACCGACCCCGAGGCGTTCGCGGAACTGCTGGAGAAGGCCATGACCGACGCCGACTACGTCGAGGCGGGCGCGGCCGAGGGCGCCGCCGAGGCCCCGGACCGGCTCCTCGCCCGGTGGCGGGACGGGCGGCGCCGCATCCGCGCGGCCCTGGCCGCGGTCCCGGCCGGGACGCGGGTGCCGTGGTTCGGCCCGCCGATGAGCCCGGCGTCGATGGCGACCGCGCGGCTCATGGAGACGTGGGCGCACGGCCAGGACGTCGCCGACGCCCTCGGCGCGCGGCGGGAGCCCACCCCCCGGCTCCGGCACGTCGCGCACATCGGCGTCCGCACCCGCGACTTTGCGTTCCGGAACCGCGGCCTGGAGCCGCCCACCGAGGAGTTCCGCGTCACGCTGACCGGCCCCGGCGGCGAGGAGTGGACGTGGGGCCCGGCGGACGCGGCGCAGTCGGTCACCGGGCCCGCGCTCGACTTCTGCCTGCTGGTCACGCAGCGGCGACACCGCGACGACCTCGCGGTCGCGGCGGAAGGCGCCGACGCGGACCGCTGGCTCGACGTCGCGCAGGCGTTCGCCGGACCGCCCGGCCCCGGCCGCGCCCCGGCCGCCGCCTGAGAAGTCGATCACTTCCGGCGCGGCGGACGTTCGAGGGACATCGCCGCTGGACATGCCAGGAACATGACCGTTCTCATCGCCTTCGACGGGTCCGACGACGCCCGCACCGCCATCGAGTACGCCGCCCGGCACGTCCAGCCGGAACCCACCGTGATCCTCACGGTGTGGGAGCCGCTGCTGACCCAGATCTCCTGGGCGCCGCTGGCCACCGTCTCCCCGGTCACGACGAGCGGGGTGCCGGGCGACCAGTTCGAGGAGGAGCAGCAGGCGGAGCTGCTCGCCAAGCAGGGCGCCGAGCTCGCCACCGCCGCCGGCCTCACCGACGTCACGCCGCGCGCGGAGCGCGGGACCGGCCCGGTCTGGGCCACGATCGTGGACGTCGCGGACGAGCTCGACGCCTCCCTGATCGTCACCGGGTCGCGCGGCCTCGCGGGCGCCCGGTCCGTGCTGCTCGGCAGCGTCTCGACCCGCGTCCTGCACCACGTCCACCGGCCGACGCTGGTCGTCCCGCCGGCGAAGAAGGACGAGTGACCGCCCGGGCGCCCTCAGAGGGCGAGGTCAGAGCGCGGCGACGACCCGCTCGAACGCCGCGTAGGCGTCCTCGGTGAACAGGACGAACCGCGCGTCCGACACCGAGGACGAGGTCGAGTTGACCGTGTTGACCGCGATCCGGGCGGCGTCGTCCATCGGCCACCCGTAGATCCCGGCCGAGACCGCGGGGAACGCGATCGAGGTGACGCCCAGCTCGTCCGCGACGCGCAGCGACTCCCGGTAGCAGGAGATCAGCTGGTCGGAGCGGTCCTGGCTCGGCGAGTAGACCGGCCCGACCGTGTGGATCACCCAGCGCGCGGGCAGCTCGCCCGCGGTGGTCGCCACGGCCTGGCCGGTCGGGAGGCCGCCGCCGTAGGAGCTCGCGCGCAGCTTGCGGCACTCGTCCAGGATCGCCGGGCCGCCCCGGCGGTGGATGGCGCCGTCCACGCCGCCGCCCCCGAGCAGCGACGCGTTGGCCGCGTTGACGATCGCGTCCACCCGCTGCTCGGTGATATCGCCCCTGACCAGGCTGATCTTCATCTCCGCCGCCTCCCGCCGCGCCTGCCGCCCCTGCCGGTCGGCGACAAGTTATCCGCTGGCGCCACCGCGAAACGCATGTTGTCGCGGTCCGGCGGTACGCTCGTGGCGGACGGGCGACGGGGGGTGGTGCCGCCCGCCCGCGACGACCCTCGGCGTCGGACGGCCGCAGCGGCCGCAACCCCGTGCCGGCGGAACCACCCCGCCGGCCCCGACCGCCCCTGCCAGCCACAACCGCCAAGCCATCACGAACAGTCCTACGACCACGAAGGCGTGAAAGTCGTGGAGGTACCCCCTTGAAGATCCTTCTCGCCGGCGCGACCGGAGTCGTCGGCCGCCGGCTCCTCCCGCTGCTGGTCCAGGCGGGCCACGAGGTCGCCGGGACGACGCGCCGCCCCGAGCGCGCGGAGGCCGTCCGCGACCTCGGCGGCACCCCCGTGGTCATGGACGCCCTCGACGAGGCCGCCGTGCGCGCCGCCGTCGAGACGGTGCGTCCCGACGCGATCGTGCACCAGCTCACCGACCTCACCGGCGAGGACTTCGCCGCCAACTCCCGGCTGCGGATCGAGGGCACCCGCCACCTCGTCGACGCGGCGCTCGCCGCCGGCGTGCAGACGATGATCGCGCAGAGCATCGCCTGGCTGTACGTGCCGAGCGACACCCCGGCCGTCGAGACCGACCCGCTCGACCCGACCCTGCCGCCCTACGAGGGCGTCGCGGGGCTGGAGACGGCCGTGGGCGAGATGCCGCGCGGCGTCGTCCTGCGCTACGGGGCGCTCTACGGCCCCGGCACCTGGTACGCGCCGGACGGTGCGATCGCCAAGCGGGTCCGGGCGGGCAGCCTGCGGCTGACCCCGGCGTGGACGTCGTTCGTGCACGCCGACGACGCGGCCGCCGCCGCCCTCGCCGCGCTCGACTGGCCGGCCGGGCCCGTCAACATCGTCGACGACGAGCCCGCGACCACGGCGGACTGGCTGCCGGTCTACAGCGCCGCGCTGGGCGCGCCGATGCCCGGCAAGGCCCGGCACGCCGCCGCGACGGGACGCCCGGTGTCCAACGCCAAGGCGCTCGGCCTCGGCTGGAAGCCGCGGGTGCCGTCCTGGCGCACCGGCTTCGCCGAGATGCGCTGACGCCCGGGGGCGGGCACCCGCCTCCGCACCGCGGTTCCCCGCGCCGCGGTGCCCTCAGCCGAACTGGAACGAGCGCTTGGCGAGCCCGAACCAGTAGCCGTCGATGACGGACCGGCGGCCGGACGGACCATCGCTCCCACCTGCCGCGGCGCCGTCGGCGTCGGCGCCGAGGGCCACGAACAGCGGCGCGAAGTGCTCCGTCCGCGGATGCGCGATCGCCGCCGCGGGCGCCTTCGCGCGGAAGTCGAGCAGCGCGTCGATGTCGCCGCCGCCGACGGCGCGGACCGTCCAGTCGTCGAACTCGGCCGACCACGCGGGCGGCGCGGCGTCCGGGCCGGCGCCCATCTCGCGCAGGTTGTGGGTGGTGAAGCCGCTCCCCACGATGAGGACGCCCTGATCGCGCAGCGGCGCGAGCCGGCGGCCGATCTCGAACAGCCGCTCCGGCTCCAGGGTCGGCATCGACATCTGGAGCACGGGGACGTCGGCGTCCGGGTACATCTCCACCAGCGGCACGTACGCGCCGTGGTCGAGGCCGCGCCGCTCGTCCTGGTGCGTGCCGGGGATCAGCTTCCGGACGTCCTCCGCCAGGTCCGGGGCGCCGGGGGCGTCGTACCGGACGCGGTAGTAGTGCTCGGGGAAGCCCCAGAAGTCGTAGACCAGCGGGACCGGGCGGGTGGCTCCGACCGACAGCGGGGCCTCCTCCCAGTGCGCCGACACCATCAGGATCGCCTCGGGCTTCGGCAGGCCCGCCGACCAGCGGGCCAGCTCGTCCGTCCACACGGCGTCGTCGGCCAGCGGCGGCGCGCCGTGGCTGAGGTACAGCACCGGCATGCGGCTCATCTCGTCCCCCTGGGGCAGTATCAGTTGAGTGTTCAACCAAACCGAGCATAACCGTTAAAAATTGAACTTTCAAGGCTTGAGCGTTCAAGTAACTAGGTAGACTGGGGGCATGACGGACCCGGCATGGCTCGACGAGGAGGAGCAGGAGACCTGGCGCGCGTTCCTGTGGACGTCGCGGCTGCTCAACGAGGCCCTCGACCGCCAGCTCCAGCGCGACTCCGGGCTGCCGCACGCCTACTACATGATCCTCGCGATGCTGTCGGAGTCCCCGGGCCGCGCGCTCACGATGACCGAGCTGGCCGCGATCGTCCACTCGTCTCCGAGCCGCCTCTCGCACGCCGTCAACCGGCTGGAGGAGGCCGGCTGGGTGCGCCGCGTCAAGCACCCCGACGACCGCCGGACCACGATCGCCGAGCTGACCGACGCGGGCTTCGCCGTCCTCGCCGAGGCGGCCCCGGGCCACGTCGCCGAGGTCCGGCGGCACCTGTTCGACCCGCTCAGCCGCGAGGAGATGCTGCGCTTCCGCGAGACGCTGCACGCCCTGCTCGCCTCGCTCGACCCCGACCGCGAGGCGCCCTGCGCCGACGGCAAGGGCTGAGCCCCCCCCCGCGAGCGGCCCTAGGCCGTGAACTCGACGGCGTACGCGGCCGCACCGGGGTGGGCCGCGGCCAGCAGGCGCTCCGCCTCGTCCGCCAGGGCCGCCCGGTCCGCGTCCGCGACGGGCAGGAACGGGTCGATGCGCACCACGGCCGTCCCCCGCTTCTTCTCCATCTTCCACATGCCGTGGACGAAGCCGTCCACGAGGAACGTCGCCCGGATGATGCCGTTGACCGTGAACACCCGCTTGCGGTGCTCCTCGGTGATGATCCGTGCCCGATCGGTGTGGGAGAGCAGCAGGTTGTCGAAGTCGGGGACGAGCCGCGCCGGCGCCGGGACGTCCGGGCCGGGACGGGGCGCGTCCGGCAGGTCATAGAGAGTGCGGCCGTTCTCGTCGCGGAACACCACCAGCTTGGGCAAGAGACGCTCGACGACCTCGCCGAGCCGCGTCAGGCCGGACCACTGCTGCGCGTCCTGGACGGACGCGGGCCCGAACGCCCCCAGATAGCGCAGGACCAGCGCGTCCACGGACGGTTCGGGCGGCTCGCCGTCCCCCAGCCACGCGTCCAGGGTCGTGTGCTTGGCCAGCCCCGACGCGCCCCAGATGCCGCGCGGCGGGACCTGCACCAGGGGGACGCGGCAGCGGACGGCGAAGCCGAGCAGTTCGGCGTCGGCATCGGGGAAGCGTTCGGCCAGCAGCGTGCGCAGCTCCTTGTCGGAGCGCGGTTCCTCCTCCAGCAGCGTCCGGGCGTGGGCGATGACGGCGTCGAGCCCGTCCGCCGCCGGGGCCTCGCCCAGCCGCGTCCGGAGGTACCCGTCGAGGATGCCCTGCGTGAGCGGCCGCAGCGCGCGGGCGTCACGGGCGCTGACCAGGTGCAGCGTCCCGCGCATCAGCACCATCCGGAGCACCGCGCGGTCCCTCGTGAGCTGGGCGAGCTCGTCGAACGCGAAGCCCTCCAGGCGGCTCCACAGGCCGACGTACGGCGGGTTCGGCGCCTGCGACTGCATGCCGACCAGGTGCTCGATCGCCTCGACCGCGGGCATCGCCCGCCGCCGGAGCAGCATCTGGCGGGCGAGCAGCGCCCGGTTGAGCGCCCGCCGTCCGAGCACGGGCGGCCCGGCGGCCGCCCCGGACCGCGGAGCGGGCACGCCCTTCGGCGAGGCGTCAGTCGTCATAGCGGCCTCGCAGCTCCTGCCAGGTGGGAGGAGGGCCCGGCAGCTCCTCAGAGTCGGTGAGGCGCAGCGCGTCCAGGAACAGCGCCAGGTAGCGGTGCTGCAACCGGTTCATGCGCGCGTCGTCCCCGATCCGGATCGTGTGCAGATGCTCAAGCATGACGGAGACGTCGCCGACCTCGATCTCCGGCCGGAGGGCACCGGCCTCCTTGGTCCGCTCCAGCAGCCGCTGCGTGGCCCGGTGGATCGCGCGGCCCTTCTCGCTCATCGCCTCGGTGACCGGGAAGCTGCCCGCGAGCCGCATCGTCAGCGAGCCCGCGCCGATGTCGAGGCAGCGGCGCATGAAGCCCGCGAAGGCCGCCCACGCGTCCCCCTCGTCGGCGAGCGCCGCCTCCACCTCGGCGAGGTAGCGGTCCATGCCGTCGTCGGCGAGCCGCTGGAGCAGGTCCTCCTTGCTCTTGTAGCGCCGGTAGAGGGCGCTGATCCCCACCCCCGCGTGCTCGGCCACCGCCGAGATCGGCGCGCCGGGATCGGCGGTGAACACCGCCCGCGCCGCCTCCCGGATCAGCTCGTCATTGCGCGCCGCCTGCGCCTTGCGCCCGCTCATGGGCACCCGTGCCGTGGTCTCCATGAAGACCATAGTAAGGGAACGAAGAATTCCGTTCTACACTCGACGCGTCGAGGGGGCGTTGCAATAAACTCCCCGCCCATGACCGATGCCGAGGGGGCCGCTGCGCCGCCTGGATCGCAGCGGCGGTCCGAGCCGCTGTCCGGGACCCTGACGTTCCAGCTCATGACGCTGGGCGCGGTCGCCGCCGACCGGTTCGCCGCCGCGCTCGCGCCGCTCGATCTGAAGCCGCGGCACGCCGCGCTGATGGCCGTCGTCGGCCGCGGCCTCGCGGCGTCCCAGCTGGAGGTCGCCGCTCATCTCGGCGTCGTGCCGAGCCTCGTCGTCGCCCTCGCCGACCACCTCGTGCGGCTCGGCGCGGTCGAGCGGATCCGCGACCCCCGGGACCGGCGGCGGCAGGTGCTCCTGCTCACCCAGCACGGCCACCGGCTGCTGGAGCGGTGCGCCGCCGCGGCCCGGTCGGTGGACGAGGAGCTCGCCGCCCGGCTCCCGGCGTCCGAGCGCGCCGCGTTCACCCGCTCGCTAGGCGCCCTGGCGAACGGCGCCGGCTTCCCCACCTGAGGCGGTCCCCACCTGGCCCTCGTCGGGCGTGCCCGGTGAAGCGCAGCCCTTGTTCCTCGTGATGCCTTGACGCTCGGCCGCATGCGGTCTCATTATGAACACTTGTTCATGAACGCTTGTTCATAACGAGGGGATGCCATGGCCGAGATCGTCAACGTTCAGCAGTCCGAGGCCTGGAACGGTTACGAGGGCGAGCACTGGGCGGCGCACCACGATCGGTACGACGCGGTGAACGGCGACTTCAACCGCTTCCTGCTGGACGAGGCCGCGATCGGGGAGCGCGACCGCGTCCTCGACATCGGCTGCGGGAACGGGCAGGTCACGCGGCTCGCGGCGGAGCGGGCCCGGTTCGGCGCGGCCGCCGGGGTGGACCTGTCCGGCCCGATGCTCGCCCGCGCCCGCTCGCTGGCGGCGGCGGAGGGCGTCGCCAACGTGACGTTCGAGCAGGGCGACGCGCAGGTGTTCCCGTTCCCCGAGGGCGGCTTCGACGTCGCGCTCAGCCGCTTCGGGGTCATGTTCTTCGCCGATCCCGTGGCCGCGTTCGGCAACGTCCGGCGCGCCCTGCGGCACGGCGGGCGGCTGGCCTTCCTGTCCATGGCGCCGCTGGACGGGACCGACCTCGGCACCGTCTTCTCCGTCCTCACCTCGTCGCCCGACCACACGGTCGCCGGGCACGACGGGCCGCTGTCGCTCGCCGATCCCGCGCGGATCCGCGAGATCCTCGGTGCCGCCGGGTTCCGGGACGTCTCCTGCCGCGCTGTGGAGGCCG
Organism: Actinomadura fibrosa; assembly: GCF_900659615.1. Taxonomy (GTDB): domain Bacteria; phylum Actinomycetota; class Actinomycetes; order Streptosporangiales; family Streptosporangiaceae; genus Spirillospora; species Spirillospora fibrosa. The sequence goes on from NZ_CAACUY010000009.1 coordinate 52,259, forward strand.
AGCAGGTCTGGGGACGGGACGCCGCCGACGCCGCCGCGTTCCTCGCCGGCTGGGGACCCGTCCGCCACAACCTCGGGGAGAGCGGCGAGCTGCTGGAGGCGATCACCAAGGCGGTCCGCCCCTTCGAGCGGGACGGCGCCGTCCGGCTGCGGAGCACGGCATGGCTGGTGAGCGCCCGCCGCTGACGCACCGGGCGGCGATTACGATGCCGGTGATGTCTCCTCGAAGAGCGGCCGCGCTGCGCGGCGGCGACCGGACGCTGCGCGAGCACCTGATCGGCACGGCCGAGCGGCTCATCGCCGAGCGCGGGACGGCGGGGCTGACGGTGCGGACGATCGCGCGGGAGGCCGGCGTCGCGGACGGCGTGCTCTACAACCACTTCGCCGACAAGGAGGAGCTGCTCGCCCTGGCCCTGCGCGCCCATGCCGTCGCGGTGCGGCGGGGGCTGCCCGCGCTGCCGGTGCCGGGCGAGGGGACGGTCGAGGCGAACCTCCGGGCCCACATCGAGCACGGGACGGCGCTGCACGCCCGGCTGCTGCCCGCGCTCGCGGGCCTGGTCGGGCGGCCCGAGGTGCTGGCCCGGTTCGCGGCGCTGGACGATCCGGACGTGAACTGGCGCGACCGCCTCGGCGCCTACCTGCGGGCCGAGCGGGACCTCGGCCGGCTGCCCGCCGACGCCCGCGTCGACGCCGCCACCGCCATGATCGTCGGCGTGTGCCACGAGCCGGTGCTGTCGGCCCTCCTCGGGGGCGGGGACGCGGGTGCGGCGCGGTCCGCGTCCCCCGGGATGATCGACGACCTCGTCGCGACCGTCCTGTACGGCCTGGCCCCGCGCTAGCCGCCCTCACGTGGCCATGGCGGCCCTGACCTCGGCGAGCGTCGCGTCGGCGACGGCGTTGGCGCGGGCGTTCCCGGCGGCGAGGACGGCGCGCAGGTGCGCCCGGTCGGCGGCGAGCTCGGCGCGGCGGGCGCGGATCGGCCGCAGGAACTCGTTGACGGACTCGGTGACGACCCGCTTGAGCGCCGCGGCGCCGCCGTCGCCGATGTCCGCGGCCACCTCGTGCGGGTCGCGGTCCTGGCAGAGCGCGGCCAGCAGCACCAGGTTCGACACCTCGGGACGGGTCTCGGGCGCGTAGGCGATGCGCCGCTCGCCGTCCGTCCTGGCGCGGCGGATCAGGCGCGCGGTCTCGTCCGCGGTGGCGGACAGGGCGATGGTGTTGCCGCGGCTCTTGCTCATCTTCCGGCCGTCCGTCCCGAGCAGCAGCGGCGCGGCCGACAGCAGGGCCTCCGGCACGGGGAAGACGGGCGCGTAGCGCTCGTTGAAGCGGCGCGCGACCGTCCGGGTGATCTCCTGGTGCGGGAGCTGGTCCTTCCCCACCGGGACGAGGTTCGCCTTGCAGAACAGGATGTCCGCGGCCTGGTGGACGGGGTAGGTGAACATCAGCCCGCTGACCGCGTCCTGCCGGGACGCCGCGATCTCGTCCTTGACCGTGGGGTTGCGGCCCAGCTCGGCGACGGAGACCAGGGACAGGAACGGCAGCATGAGCTGGTTCAGCGCGGGCACGGCGCTGTGCTGGAAGATCGTCGCGGTGGACGGGTCGATCCCGGCGGCGAGCTGGTCGGCGACGAGGCCCTCGACGTGCTCGCCGAGCCGGTCGGCGACGTCCCGGTCGGTGAGCACCTGGTAGTCGGCGACCAGCACGAACACCTCGACGCCCGCCCGCTGGAGGCGGACGCGGTTGGCGAGCGTGCCGAAGTAGTGGCCGAGGTGCAGCGGTCCCGTGGGACGGTCGCCGGTCATGATCCGGAAGGCGCCGGGGTCCGCGGCGATCCGCGCCTCCAGGTCGAGCCGCGAGGCGTCCGGCGCGGTGGGGGTGGCGGTGTGCACGGTGTTCTCTCCTCGTTGTCGGGGGCCGTCCTGCCGGACGCCCGCCCCCTGGGTCACCGAGAAGGAAGAAGGGCCGTCCAGCGGACGGCCCGGGCATGCGTGTCTCTCGGCCGTCCTAGGACGGCCACCAAGCGAGAGTCGCGGTGCGGTGCATGCCTCCAGCGTAGCGGACAAGATAAGCAAGGTTCTAGATAATCCGGGACGGGACGAGTTGGGTAGGCTGGCGGGCATGACCGCCATGGCACCCGCGCGCACCGCACCCGACCTGTCCTTCCTGCTCGACCACACCAGCCATGTGCTGCGGACGCGGATGGCGGCGGCGCTCGCCGAGATCGGGCTGACGGCCCGCATGCACTGCGTCCTCGTGCACGCCCTCCAGGAGGAGCGCACCCAGATCCAGCTCGCCGAGCTCGGCGACATGGACAAGACGACGATGGTCGTCACGGTCGACGCCCTGGAGAAGGCGGGGCTCGCCGAGCGGCGCCCGTCGTCGCGGGACCGCCGCGCACGGATCATCGCCGTCACGGAGGAGGGCGCGCGGGTCGCGGCCCGCAGCCAGGAGATCGTGGACGGCGTCCACGAGGCCGCCCTCGGCTCGCTTCCGGAGCAGGAGCGCGAGATCCTCCTCCGCGCCCTGAACAACCTGGTCAGCGGGCATCTGGCCGTGCCCGAGGAGAGCGTGCGGCCGGTGCGGCGGGCCCGCGAGCGCCAGAAATAGGCCCGTCGAGGATTGTCTGCAACGAAACTATCTACTACGGTTCTCCTGTGGCGCCGCCGTCCCGGTGGCACCGAACTCCGTGGCACTGACCTCCCCGGTGGCACCGACCAGGAGATGACCATGTCCTCGCCCGATATCCCCCGCACCTCGCCGCTGCGCTCCCGGTGGGCGGCGCTCGGCGTCCTGTCCACCTCGATGCTGATGACGATCCTGGACGGCAGCATCGTCACCGTCGCGATGCCGTCCATCCAGTCCGACCTGGGCTTCTCCCCCGCCGGGCTGAGCTGGATCGTCAACGCCTACCTGATCCCCCTCGGCGGGCTGCTGCTGCTCGCCGGGCGGCTCGGCGACCTCGTCGGCCGCAAGGCGCTGTTCCTCGCCGGGAACGCGGTGTTCACCGGCGCCTCCGTGCTGGCGGGCGTCGCGACCGCGCCGGGCGTGCTGATCGCCGCCCGCTTCCTCCAGGGCGTCGGCAGCGCGCTCGCGTCGGCCGTCGTCCTCGGCATCCTGGTGACGCTCTTCACCGATCCGCGCGAGCGGACCCGGGCCATCGGGTTCTTCAGCTTCACCGGCGCCGCCGGCGCCTCCATCGGGCAGGTCCTCGGCGGGGTGCTCACCGACGCGCTCAGCTGGCACTGGATCTTCTTCATCAACCTGCCGATCGGCCTCGCCACCATCCTGCTGGCGCTGCCCGCACTGCCCCGCGACCGCGGCATCGGCCTCGGCGCGGGCGCGGACGTCGTGGGCGCGCTGCTCGTCACGTCCGGGCTGATGCTCGGCATCTACACCGTGGTCGGGGTCGAGCGGAACGGCTGGCTCGCCGCGCGGACCCTCGGCCTCGGCGCCGTGTCGCTCGCCCTGCTCGCCGCGTTCGTCGCCCGCCAGGCCCGCGCCGCGACGCCGCTGATGCCGCTGCGGATCCTGCGGTCCCGGAACGTGTCCGGCGCCTACCTCGTCCAGCTGCTGGTCCTGTCCGGCATGTTCTCGTTCCAGGTCATCGTGGCCCTCTACATGCAGAAGGTCCTCGGCTACAGCGCCCTCGAAACCGGCCTGGCGATGCTGCCCGCGGCCGTGGCCATCGGCGCGGTGTCGCTGTTCGTCTCCGCCCGGCTCTCCCAGCGGTTCGGCGAGCGGACCGTCCTGCTCGCCGGGCTGGTGCTGCTGGCCGCGGCGCTCGGCTGGCTCACCCGCGTCCCCGAGCACGCGTCCTACACCGTCGACCTGCTCCCGGTGATGGTGCTCATCGCGGGCGGCGGGCTGGTGCTCCCGGCGCTGACCGGGCTCGGCATGTCCAGCGCCCGCCCCGACGACGCCGGGCTCGCGTCCGGCCTGTTCACCACCGTCCAGCAGGTCGGCATGGCGCTCGGCGTCGCCGTCCTGACCACGCTCGCGGCCTCCCGCACCGAGGCCCTGCGGGCGGACGGGCGGAGCGAGGGGGCCGCGCTGACCGGCGGCTACCACCTGGCGTTCGGCGTCTCCGCCGGGCTGCTGGTGGCCGCGCTCGCCGTCACCCTGATCGTCCTGCGCCGGCCCCGGCCCGCCGAGGACGCGCAAGGCCGGCCGGAGACGGAACCCGCCGTCACCGCCACGGCCCTCTGACACCGCAGCGAACCTACGCGAAGGAGAAGACCGATGAGCGAGTACGGCCCCGGCCAGGGACCCGGCCCGAAGCCCGTCACCGAGGAGGAGCTGTCCCGGCTCCTCGGCGGGCAGCAGTTCGCCGTCCTGGCCACGAACAAGAAGAACGGCCACCCGCACGCGTCGACCGTCGTTTACGCCTGGGACCCCGCCGAGCGGACCGCGCGGATCTCGACGACCGCCGACCGCGCGAAGGTGCGGCAGCTGCGGAACGACCCCCGCGCCGCGCTGCACGTGTCCACCCCCGACCACCTGGCGTTCGCCGTGGCCGAGGGGACGGCCGAGCTCTCCGACGTCAGCGCGGAGCCCGGCGACGCGGCCGGACAGGAGCTGCTGGCCATGACGCCGGGCTTCGACGATCCCGCCGACGAGCGCGCGTTCCTGGAGCAGATGGTCAAGGACCGGCGCCTCGTCATCCGGCTCCGCGCGACCCGCCTGTACGGGACGGTCCTGGCGGACTGACGCCGCCGCGACGGGATCAGTGGGGCAGGAGGATGAGCAGCAGCGGGAGGCCCGCGATGACCGGCACGGCGACCGTGGCGGTCACGCGGGCCTTCCGCGACAGCGGCTGCGGCTCCAGGAGGCGGCCGACCCTGGCCATGACGGGGATGTCGTCCGCGGACGCGACGCCCAGCGTGCCGGACGGCGCGGCGGCCGGGCGGGCTGCGGCGAAGCGCAGCAGCGCGGTCGCGAGCTCCTTCGGCGGGCGGCCGTGCCGGGCGCGGTCGTCGGCGGCCATCTCGATCAGCAGCTCCACCGCGTCCAGGCACCGCCCGACCAGCCGGAACTGCGGGAACACCTGCCGCAGCGAGGCGAACGGCAGCAGCACGAGGTCGTGCCGCTCGCGCGCGTGCGCGCGCTCGTGCGCGAGGACCGCGGCCAGCTCCGCCCGGTCGAGCAGCTCCAGCGTCCCGGCGCTGACCACGACCTTCGACGAGCGGACGCCCGGCACGCAGTACGCCGCCGCGCCCGGGTGGTCGAGGACCAGGGTGCCGGGCACGGCGGAGTCGCGGCGCGACACGAGCGCGAGCAGCGCGCGGTGCCGGGCGCGGGCCCGCACGACGCGGAGCACCGCGTACATCAGCATGGCCAGCAGCACGCCGGTGAGGCTGACCGCCGCCATCAGCGCCGCCAGGTGGACGGCGTCGAGCCGGGCCGCCTGGTCGGCGTACAGGCCGGGCAGCCCGCCGAGCACGCCCTTGCGGTAGGGCTCCAGCGCGACGCCGAGCAGCGTGCCGATCGTGGCGACGCCCCAGCACAGCCCGAGGGCCTGCCAGAGCGCGATGCCGGTGCGCGGCGTCCGCCACGTCCACCTGGCCCGGGACAGCAGGTGCGCCCCGCCGACGGTCCCCAGGGAGATCACTGCGAGCAGGGCGGCGCCGGTCATGCCGGTGGTTCCTTCCCCGAGCGGCCGGCCGCGTCCGCGCGGCCCGCCGTGCCGGTGAGGCCGGACGCGCCGGTCAGGCCGGACGCGCCGGTCAGGCCGGCGAGGGCCTGGCGGATCACGTCGATCTCGTCGCTGGACACCGAGCGGACGAAGTGCGCCAGCGCCGCGTCGCGGTCGCCGGTCTCGTTGAGGGCGCCCAGCATCAGCTCGGTGACGTAGCCCTCGCGGCTGGCCACCGGCTTGTAGCGCCAGGCGCGGCCGTCCCGCTCGCGCTCCAGGAAGCCCTTCTTGGCGAGCCGGTCCAGCACGGTCATGATCGTGGTGTGCGCCAGGTCGCGGTCACCGGCGAGCGCGCGGCTCACGTCGCGGGCCGTGGCGGCCTCGTGACCGGCGTCCTCCCGCGCCCACAGGACCTCCATGACCGTGCGTTCAAGCTCTCCCAGACCCTTCACGCCAGCCAGGTTATCCGACTGAGAGGCATGTCACCACGGCAGGTAGTACTACCCGCTTAAGTACTACAGCTCGTAGTACTACATTCAGTCGTATGAGCACCGTCGCGCTCCTCGCCGACGCCGCCGCCCGCACCGGGCAGGGCGCCGCGTCCCCGGCCGACTTCATGGCCGCCCGCCAGCAGATGGCCTTCACGCTCGGATTCCACATCGTGCTGGCCTCGATCGGCATCGGGCTGCCCGCCCTCACGCTGCTCGCCGAGTGGCGGTCCCTGCGCACCGGCGACAGCGTCAAAGCCGCGGTCTACGCGGAGCTGGCCCGCCGCTGGATGAAGGCCGCGGGCGTCCTGTTCGCGGTCGGCGCCGTCTCCGGGACCGTCCTGTCCTTCGAGATGGGCACCCTCTGGCCCGGCTTCATGGACAAGTACGGCCAGGTCTTCGGCGCCGCGTTCGCGCTGGAGGGCATCGCCTTCTTCATCGAGGCGATCTTCATGGGCATCTACCTGTACGGCTGGGACCGGCTCTCGCCGCGCGCCCACTTCCTCACCGGCGTCCCCGTCGTGGTCGCCGGACTGCTGTCCGCCTCGTTCGTGCTGACCGTCAACTCCTGGATGAACCAGCCGCGCGGTTTCAGGCTCGTGGACGGCAAGGTCACCGACGTCGACCCGCTCGCCGCGATGTTCAACCCGGCCACGCCCGTCCAGGCCGTCCACCTGATCCTGGCCTCGCTCATGGTCTGCGGCTTCATCGTCGCCTCGGTGTACGCCGTCGGCCTCCTCCGCGACCGCCGCGCCGGACGCGACGACCGCTACAACCGTCTCGGCTTCGCCATCCCGTTCTCCCTCGGCGCGGTCTGCGCCCCGCTCCAGGTGATCGTCGGCGACTGGGCGGTCCGGTTCGTCGCCGACAACCAGCCCGCCAAGTTCGCCGCCATGGAGGGCGTCGAGCACACCCAGGCGGGCCAGCCGTTCCGGTTCGCGGTGTTCGAGATCCCGAACGCCCTCTCGCTCATGCTCAAGTTCGACGCCCACGCGACGCTCCGCGGCATGGACTCCGTCCCCGTCGGCGACCGGCCGCCCGCCGAGGTCGTCAAGACGTCCTTCGAGATCATGATCGCGCTCGGCATGGTCCTGCTGGCCCTCGCCGCCTGGTGGGCCCTCGCCTGGTGGCTCCGCCGCCGGGGCCGCGCCCTCGACCTGCCCTGGAAGCCGTGGTTCCTGCGCGCCGCCGCCCTCACCGGCGTCATGGCCGCCGTCGCCATGGAGGCCGGCTGGACCACCACCGAGGTCGGGCGCCAGCCCTGGATCGTCTACGGCGTCATGCGCACCGAGGAGGCCGTCAACCCCAGCCCGGGCCTGCGCTACGGCCTCTACATCGTCCTCGCCGTCTACGCCGTCCTGACCGCCGCCACGATCAGCGTCCTGCGCCGCATGCGCCACACCCCGGAACCGGCCGTCCCCCCGGCCTCGCCGTCCAGCACCGAACCCGCCGCCGAAGCGAACGTGGAGAGCGTCCGATGAGCTACGCCGACGCCGCCCTGGGCCTGATCCTGCTGGGCCTGTCCGTCTACCTGCTGTTCGGCGGCGCGGACTTCGGCGCCGGGCTCTGGCACCTGGTCTCCCGCCGCCGCGAGGACAAGGACGTCATCGAGCACGCCATGGGCCCGCTCTGGGAGGCCAACCACGTCTGGCTCATCTTCGTGATGGTCATGACCTGGACGGCGTTCCCGCCGATCTTCGCGGACGTGATGTCCGCCCACTGGGTCCCGCTGTCCCTCGCGGCCCTCGGCATCGTCGCGCGCGGCAGCACCTTCGTGTTCAGCAAGGCCGACCCGGACCAGCGCTGGTACCCCTGGGTCTTCGGCGTCTCCTCCGTCCTCACGCCGTACTGCCTGGGCGCCGTCGCCACGGTCGTCGCCACGGGCGGTTCGTCCTGGCTCAGCCTCGCCGGGCTCTACGGCGGCGTCCTCACCACCGCCCTCTGCGCGTACCTCGCCGCCGTCTACCTGATCTGGGACGCGCGGCGCCTCGCCGACGTGTGGTCCTCGATGCGCTTCCGCGGCTACGCCCTGCTGTCCGGCGCGGCCGTCGGCCTGTTCGCGCTGCCCGGCGCCGCCGCGCTCGGCGTCCGCTCCCCGCTGATCCTGCTGTCGGCCGCGGCCGGGGCGCTCTCCCTCGTCCTGCTGGTGCGCCGCGCGTACCTGTCCGTCCGCGTGACGGGCGCGCTCGCCGTCGTCGCCGTCCTGTGGGGCGCCGCCGAGATGGCGGGCCTCGACCTGGACGCCGCCGCCGCGCAGGACGCCGTCCTCCAGGTCGTCTTCGTCGCCCTGGGCGTGGGCGGGCTCATCCTCGTCCCGTCCCTGGCCTGGCTGTACGTCCTCTTCCAGCGCGACACGGCCCGCACCCCCTGAACCGGCGGCGTGCCGGGACTCCCGGTCGGCTACCCGCAGCCCCGGCGCGCCGCCTCACATCGCGAGGCTCAGGGAGCGGGGAGCAGTTCGACGATCGTGCGGGAACCGGCCGGGCCGACCGAGCCGACCCGCAAGCCGACCGTCCCGGCCAGCTCGGCGAGCTGGTCGAGGGTGCGCTCCCGGCCGTTGACGTAGCAGAGCATGCGCAGGTCCCCTTCGGTGTCCACCGCGCCGTCGCCCGTTAGGTCGAAGTGGTCGACGACCAAGACCTTGCCCGTTCCCGCCGCGGCCTCGGCGCAGCGCCGCAGGATGCGCCCGGCGTGCTCGTCGTCCCAGTCGTGAAGGACGCCGGAGAGCACGTACCCGCCCGCGTCGACGGGGAGGGCGTCGAAGAAGCTGCCGGCCTGGACTCCCGCCCGGTCGCCCAGGCCGGCGGCGGCGATGGCCTGCTCAGCGCGGGTCGCCGGGCCGGGCAGATCGACGACCGTCCCGCGCAGGCCGTCGTGGGCGCGAAGGATGGCGATCAGCAGGCTGCCGTCACCGCCACCTACATCGACGACATGGCCGAGCGCGCCCCAGGGGTGGGCGGCGGCCACGGCGGGCGCGTCCGCCACCAGCCGGGAGCCCATCAGGGCGTCGAACGACGCGCCTCTCGCGGGATCGGCCGACAGGTCGTCCCAGTACGGCCGGCCGAACCTGCGCGGGAAGGCGGGCTCGCCGGTGCGGACGGTGTGCAGCAGCTCGGTGAAGCACAGATCGGCGTGGCCGATGGCGCCCTCCAGATCGAGCCAGGCACGCACACCGTCCGGATGATCGTCGCGAAGCTGCTCGCCGAGGGACGTCAAGGCATAGGTGCCGGGCGCCGAGCGGGACAGCACACCGGCGGTCACCAGGTGCCCCATCAGCCGCCCGAGCGCGTCCGGGTCGGCGTCGACCACCGCGGCCAGCGCCTCGGTCGTCCGCGCGCCCTCGGCGATGCGGTCGGCCAGCCGCAGCGTCGCCGCCACCCGGATGGCCATCGGAGTCAGCAGGTCCGCAGCCGCCCACAGCCCCGTACGCCAACCTCTCGTCTCCTCGGCCATGGGCGCCTCCTCGCTCGACCCGGCTTCCAGCACCCGCGAACGCTACCCCCGACGGCCGTCCAGCGCGGCCGCAAACCATTCAGAGGTCGTACCGTCCCAGCTCGACGTCGGCGAGGAACCGCTGCCAACCGGCGCCGCCGAAGGCCAGCACCGGACCGGCGGTGTCCTTGCTGTCGCGGACGAGTACCTGTCCGGGCGACCGAGCCGCTTCGACGCAGTCTCCTCCGGGCATCGAACGGCTGCTCTTGCGCCAGACCGGTGCGGTGGCGGCGTGGTCATCCGCGTTCCGCGAAGCTATCGTGGACATGGCGAACTGCACCTTCCTTTCATGTCGTTGATCGGCGGGTCGGTCCGTTATCGAGGTGGCGTTCCGCCGCGACGCGGCGCCGTCCTCGAAGGCATGGCCTTCTTGCTGTCTGTGGTGGGCGCGAGAAGGCCATCGTCATGCTGTGAGTAGGGAAACCGTCAGATTCCCGCCGTGATATGCGGTAAGGGACCACGACGGGAACCTGATGGTAGGAGTTTCGGTACTGCCGGAGACATGAGCTCACTCCGTCGGGAACTCAGTTACCCCCGATTTCCGGTGTCAAGGTATGCGCAATCAGCTTCCTCTCCGTTGACCACAGGCGGCTAGGACCAGCCCTTGGGCGAACATCAGGGCGGCGCCGGTCAGGACGACCCATTCATGCGCCGCCTCTTTCACGATCGCCACCACCGTCCAGGCGAGTCCCCCCGCGCCCGTCAGCACCATCGCCACGGTCGTCAACCGGTCGGGCCGGGGGGACGGCCGATGCGGTCGAGTCGGACGCGCGCCCGGTCGCTCGTGGCGGGCACCCGTGCCCGCTCCCTCGTGGCGGACGTCCTGGACCTCGGCGGCGTCATCGGCGTCGAAGGTCTCCGGGGCGCGCGGCGCGGCGCCCGTGATCTGAGCGATCTCCCGCTCGATCACGGCGTCGTCCGCGCGGGTGGCCGCGATCTCGTCGTTCATCGCGGCGTGCAGGTGTCGTCGCCGGGCGCCGATCTCGCCGTCCGTGGGCGCGGGTCCCTCCGAGATCCAGAGCAGGATCACCGCTCGCTGCCGGAACGGGAGTCGCTCCACCGCGTCCATCACCCTGCCGAGGAGCTCGCGCCTGGACCGCTCCCCGGCCTCCGCTGTCCCGGCGGCGCCGTCTTCGGCGGCCATGTCGTCGAGCACCGCGTCCAGCTCGTCCAGCGCCGAGTCCTGCTGCTCCCGGGAGAACGACGCGGCGTAGTCCGCGATCGCCCGCTCGGCCCTGGAGTGCTGTTCGAGTTCGCTCACCGCCGTGTTGTGAGCGGTCTGCAAGACGTAGCTTCTCGGGTTGCTCCTGATGTCGGGGTGGTGCCTCCAGACCTCCGTCCAGGCCTTCTGTGCCACGTCGTCCGGGTCGACGCCCGTCCCGCGGAGCAGCTTGCGGAGGTACCACAGCACGGGATCGCGAAGGTCCCGGTACAGGACCGGGAACGGTGGAGGGTCCAAGTTCGCCACCTCACTGTCCTCCTTGCCCGGCACCCGGCCGCCCGTCGCGCTCTTCGACTCCATGACCGGGCCGGCTTACATGCCCGCCGCCGGGCCCGCGGCGACGGCCTCGGGACGGCCGGCACAGGGCGGGGAACTGGTCCTGCATGAACGGGGCTCCTTCGGGGTGAGGCCCGGCCGGGACAGGCCTGGGCGCGGGCGACGGAGGTCGTCCTGACTCAGTGCGCCACAGGTCTGACCGTGCGAGTGACCATGAATGCCGAAGCGGAACGAAGCGGAAGGACGTGAGCGGGCCTGGACCGGACCACAGCAGGTGGCGGGGACGACCAGCGCACCGCCGCCCTCACTCGGGACGAGCGGTTCCGCATCGTCTCGTTCTCTTCCACTTCGTTCCGTTCAAGGACGCCCAGACCATGGCGTATGACCTGAACTGGCCCTTCACGGGAAACGGAACGAAGCGGAACACTTCGGAAGCGTGTTCACGTCCATGCGCATCGTCCTGGCGGTGCAGGATGTGATTTATGCCTGCGATGCACTTCTTCGCATGGCTTAGCCGGTGTGACCGCACATGTGAAAGCAACCGACCATGGCCGATGAGGCAGCTTCTTCCCGGTATGACTGCGTTCCACGACACACGTCCCTCATCCAGAACCTGAATGATTTTCTCGTTTTCTGCGGGAAGCCGAGCCTCGGCGACATCAAGCGGATCTCCAAACAGCTGGCCGCCCGCTACGGCCCGCGCTACGCCACCGTGGACGAGCTGCCGACCGCCACCGTGAGCGCGGTCCTCGCGGGCAAGCGCAAGAGGCCGCCCAAGCAGGCGTGGCTGGTGGCGTTCGTCCTGTCCTGCGAGTGGTACGCCTGGACGGAGGGCGCCGCGCTGACCGAATGGGCCGACGGCGCCCGGCGGACCGGTCCCCCGGACCCGGAGAAGGTCCTGGCCTGCTGGATCGAGGAGCACCAGGCCGTCCAGTACGAGGCGGTACGGCACCCGGCGGCACCGCACGACGCGGTGCGGGAGCGGCGCCACCGCACCGTGCGGCCGGTCGCCTCCCCGGCCGATCCGGTAGCCGCGGTGCCGGTGTCCGGCCAGGCCGAGCCCCCTGCCGACCGTCCGCCCGCCCTCGTCTCCCGGCAGCCGCCCCCGGTGCAGCGGCCGCTGCCGCCTCCGCCGTCCGGGGACGGCGCGGTGACGCCGTCCTACGGCTCGTTCTCGGGGCACTCGGGCACCACGGCGATGCGGGAGGCGATCGGCGCCGCCCGCCCGGGCCAGGTGGCCGGGCCGCCGATGGACGCGTCGCAGCGGCGCATCCGCCAGGCGTTCGGCGTGCTCGGCCTCCAGCTCTACGACCGGGCCGAGGAGGGCCACGTCGAGGCGGCCTTCCGGCTGGGCGCCCTCCTGTGCGCCGACCTGTCGACCACCGAGGGGCGCTTCTACCTGGAGAAGACCAAGGACCGGCGGCATTCGCGCGCGGCGGCGCTGTGCCGTATCCGGGAGCCCGAGCGGCTGCGGCAGCGCGCCTTGCGGACCGTGTACGCGTTCGCCCGCGCCGCCCATACCGACAACGAGGTGCAGACCGCCGTGTCCTACTGCGCGGTGGCGGCCCGCAACGACCACGCCGACGCGGCGCACATGCTCGCCACCCTGCTCACGGCGCTCAACCAGCCGGAGCTCGCCGACCGCTACCTCCGGCACGCCGCCGCGCTCGGTCACAGCGCCGCACGCGACCACGTGGGTCCTGACGGCACCATCCTCCACTGGTCGGACGAGCGGGCCCAGCAGGAATCGATCAGGCTGCTGGCGCGCATCGCCCCCGAGCCGCGCTTCGACAGCGCGAACGCCACCCAGCCGATCGACATGGCCGCCCTCTTCGCCAAGATGAAGGCCGACGAACTCGCCGAAGCCGTCCAGCGGACGCTGACCGTCCCTCCGAAGTCTCCGGCCCGAGTGAGCGGCTGATCAGGCGCCGTCGGGCCGGCGCCCCGGCGTGTCAGTGTGTGGGTTCTAGTTCTAGTTCCAGTTGCTCGTGCGCCGGGGCGGGTGGGGGCGGTGGGGTGGGGCGGGGGCGGCCGGGCCACCACCAGTTGGCGTGGCCGAGGAGGCTCATCAGGGCCGGGACGAGGACGAGGCGGACGATCGTGGCGTCCACGGCGACGGCGACGGCGAGGCCGAGGGCCATCATCTTCACCGTCGGGTCGGGCTGCGGCACGAAGCTCGCGAACACGAAGATCATGATGAGCGCGGCCGAGGTGATCAGGCGGGCGGTGGCGCCGATGCCGATGACGACGCTCTCGTGCGGGTCGCCCGTGCGCTCGTACTCCTCCTTGATCCGGGAGAGGAGGAAGACCTCGTAGTCCATGGACAGGCCGAAGATCAGCGCGAACATGAACAGCGGGACGAAGGACATGATCGGGATGGCCTGGTCGACGCCGAGCAGCCGGATGCCCCAGCCCCACTGGAACACGGCCGTGACGACGCCGAACGAGGCGCCGATCGACAGCAGGTTCATCAGCGCGGCCTTCACCGGGACGACGATCGACCGGAACGCGACGATCAGCAGGAGCAGCGCGACGCCGACGACGGCGATGACGACGGTGAGCATCCGGTCCCCGACCGTGTCGGCGAGGTCGATGATGGCCGGGTTCTCGCCGCCGAGGTAGATCTCGGCGCCCGGGTGCGCCTTCCGCACCGCCGGGATCTCGGTGCCGCGGAGCCGGTGGACGAGGTCCGTCGTCGCCTGGACGTGCGGCGCGTCGCGCGGGATGACCTGCAACGTCGCTGTCGTCCCGGTCACGGCGGGTTCGGCCACGTAGGCGATCCCGGGCACCTCGGAGATCCGCTGCCGGAGCTCCTGGGCGATGAGCGTCGCGGTCCTGTCGGGCTTCTTGGTGAGGTCGGGCGCGCCCTTGACGGTGGTCTGCGCGGGCGTGGTGGGGCGGGGCGCCTGCGGTCCGGTGAGGCCGCCGAGTCCCTGCGGGCCCTTGACGACGGGCGCGCCGTCCTTGCTGGCCTTGGGTTTCGGGGTGGGCGGGGCCTTGACGCGCTTCACCGGGCCCGGGACCTTCGCCACGATGACGAACGGGCTGTAGTGCCCGGCGCCGAACTCGCGGGCCACGATGTCGTAGGCCTGCCGCGACTCCATCTTCGGGGAGGACGTGCTGTCGGACATCACGCCGAAGCGCAGGCTGAGCGTCGGGACGGCCATGGCCAGCAGGACGAGCGTCGCGGCGACCGCGTACGGCCAGGCGTGCCGGTCGACGTGCCGGCCCCAGGCCGTCCAGCGCTCGGAGGCGCGGTCCGGGCGGACGCGGGGCAGCCGGTACCGGTCGATGCGGTCGCCGAGGGCGCCGAGGACGGCGGGCAGCAGGGTCAGCGCGGCCGCCACCATGATCGCGACGGCGAGGGCGGCGGCCAGCCCGATCCGTCCGATGAAGGTGATGCCGGACAGGAACAGGCCGCAGATCGCGAAGACGACCGTCCCGCCCGCGAAGACGACGGCGTGCCCGGAGTGCGCCATCGCGTGGCCGACGGCCGTCTCGACGTCGTCGCCCGCCGCGAGCTGCTGCCGGTACCGGGTCACGACGAACAGGGCGTAGTCGATGCCCGCGCCGATGCCGAGCATCGCGGCGATCATCGGGGCGGTCGGATGCACCTCGCCCAGCGACGCGGAGAAGTGGATCAGCGAGTAGGCGATGGCCATCCCGCACAGCGACACGAGGATCGGGATGCCGGCCGCGAGGTAGGAGCCGAAGGCCAGCAGCAGGACGAGCAGCGCGAGCATGATCCCGACGCCCTCCTGCGGCCCGCCCTTCGGCTGGTTGATGATCATCGCGGCGATGCCGCCGAACCGGACCTCCAGCCCGGCCTGCCGCGCGGGCTCGACGGCGTCGTTGAGGAGGTCGAGGTCGGCCTTGCCGACGTCGCCCATCGTCCCCTTGAAGTTGAGGCGGATGACGACCGCCTCGTGGTTCCGCATGCCGCCCATGCCCTGGACGTAGGGGTTCTCGGCGAACGCGACGCGGTCCAGCCGGGTGATGTTCTCGATCGACTGGCCGACGACCAGGGCGACCCGCCAGTCCCCCGGGCTCGCGTCGCGGGTGGCGTGGAAGACGACGGTGGCGGTCGGCCCGGTCTGGGCCGGGAAGTCCTGGCGCAGGGTGTCGATGGCGCGCTGGGTCTCGGTGCCCGGGAGCGTGCTCTGCTGGACGAACATCCCGCCGTGCGCGAAGCCGAGGACGCCGGCGCCGAGGATGGCGACGAGCCACAGCCCGAACACGGCACGCCGCCTGCGCACGCAGAAACGCCCCAGTGCGTCCAGAAATCGCGCCATGGTCGCAGAGAAACACGTACGGGCTGATATTTGCAATAGATGCAAGTTTGCAGCCATGGTAACGTTCGTCACATGGGCGAGCCAGGGGCCGGCCGGGAGACCGGGCCTCGTGCGACGTCGGCGGGCCTGCGGGAGCGCAAGAAGCGGCGCACCCGGCGGGCGATCGCCGCCGCCGCGCTGCGCCTGTTCGCCGAGCGCGGCTACGAGGAGACGACGATCGCGGACATCGCCGCCGCCGCCGACGTGTCCCCGCGGACGTTCTTCAGCTACTTCCCGAGCAAGGAGGACGTCGTCTTCGCCGAGGTCGACGACCGGCTCGCCGAGGTCGCCGAGCGGCTGCGCCGCACCCCCGGCGAGTCGCCGCTCGCCACGCTCCGGCGCAGCGTCGTGGACGTGCTGGAGGCGATCGTCACCGAGCACGGCGAGTACGGCGCCGTCCAGGTCGGGCTGATGCTGGAGCGGCCCGCCCTGCGCGCCCGCGCGCTCCAGCGGCTCACCGACACCCAGGACGCGATCGAGGTCCTGCTCCGCGACCTGTGCCCGGGCATCGGCGACATCGACGTCGTCGCGGCGGCGGGCATCGCGGTCGGCGGGATGCAGGCGGTGATCGTCCACTGCCGCCGCCACGGCTACGACCCGCACTCCATGCGGACGGCCCTCGACCGCGCCGTGGACATCGTCGAGAACGGCCTCGTCTCCGTCGAGGCCCTGGCCCTGCCCTCTACGGCCGCGCCGGAGTGCCCGGGCGAACCGTCCCCCTAGACGCCGGGCACCGGCGAGCGGAGGCGCCCGCGACCCGGTGCCCGGCCCAGGGGCTTGATCTCAAGCCTGCGGATACCGCGGTCACCAGGGGCCGTAGGGGCCCGAGCTCGAACCGCGCCCGCCGCGCTTCTTGTACGGCGCCACCGCCGGGCGGACGTCGGCGAGGTACACCGCGGCGGCGATGAACGCGGCGACCGGCAGGATGCCGAGCAGCAGCCCGATCGGCCGGATGCCGAGCGCGAGCGGCGCGACCGCGTGCGCGGCGCCGAGCACCGCCGCCACGATCAGGATGATCATCCACAGCTTCTTGCTCTGCTTGCTCGCCGCCGCGTACGCGCCCTCCGGGACGGTCAGCGCGTCGAACAGCGCCCAGACCTCCATGACGAACGCGATGATCAGGAGAAGCCAGAAGAAGTAGTCCAGCACATTGAAGTCGGCCACCGGCGATCAGCGCTCCTGCCTGTCTCGGACGGCGACCTCACGTCGCGCACACGGGCTCACCGTCCCAACCCTATGCCGCCTGTCCAGTCCGGATCGCGGACGCCACGTCGCCGCGGCCCGCCCCTGCCCAGAAGACGAGAAGGCCCGGCCGGGGGTTCCCCGGCCGGGCCTTCGCGTACCGTCCGCGCCTCGGCGGCCGTCCGGGCGGGTGCCCGGGCCGCCGCTCGGCGCGCGGCTCAGGCGTCGGTCTTCCGCGCGGTGGTCCGCGGCTGCGCCGGCTTGCGCTGCGGCTGCGCGGTGCGGGACCGCGGCCCCGGCTTCGCGTCCGCCTCGGTGATCTCGGCGACCTCGACGGCCTCGCGGTGCACGACCTTCTTGCCGCGCTCGGCGAGCTCGTCGATGAACTCGACCGTGCGGGTGCCGAAGTGGGTCACGTAGGCGACGGCGGCGCCGGGCAGGTCCTTGACCTCGACCCGGTCCTGCACCTTGGTGACGTTCTCGCGGACCTGCTCGCGGTAGCGGCCGACGGTCCCGCGGACCTCGCCCTGGTACCGGTTCGCGGCCTCGCGGGCCCTGTCCTGGACCTTGTCGACCGTCTGGCGCGCCCGGGTCACCTGCTCGGGGACCTCACGGATCTTCTCCACCGCGAAGTCGCCGGCGCCGGCCACGGTGTAGACGGCCTTGTTCTCGCGGATCGTGCTGGCCAGCGTCATCCGACCTCTTCCTTTCCGTCCTGTGCGTACGTCTGGTGCGTCTCGTGCTCGGCGTGCCCGGCAGCGGGCACGCCGGTGGCTTCGTTCTCCTTGAGGAACGACGCGTAGATGTCGAGCAGTACCTGCTTCTGCCGTTCCGTGAGGACGAGGTCGGCGCGGACGGCGGCCTGCACGTCCGTGTCGGCCTCGCGCTCCTCCAGGATCCCGGCCTGCACGTACAGCGCCTCGGCGGAGATCCGCAGCCCCTTGGCGATCTGCTGCAGGATCTCGGCGCTCGGCTTGCGCAGCCCTCGCTCGATCTGGCTCAGATACGGGTTCGAGATGCCCGAGACGTCCGCGAGCTGGCGCAGCGAGATCTTCGCCCGCGTGCGCTGCTCCCGGATGTACTCCCCGATGGAGCCGACCTTGGAACTCGCCATGTCTCCACCTTGCGTCATGGTGCTTGCAATTGCAAGCACGCTGGCTAGCACGTGGCCGTGATACCCCTCACAGCCGCGAACACCCACGTCACAGCCGTTGCCCCGCGTCCCCGCAGTCCCGTCCGCACCGCGTCGCGGCCGCTCCCGCCGCTAGCGGACCGACGCGCTCGACGCCGTCCAGGTGTTGCAGACCTCCAGGCGGCGCCCCTCGTACCCCCTGATCACCCAGCCCGCGTAGTTGCGGCCCGAGCCGTGGTCGCGCTGGTCGGGCGGGAGCCGCTCGTCCCCGCGCCCGCGCACGTCCAGCACCATCGCGACGTACTGCTCCCGCGTCATCGGCAGCGTCGCGCGCTCAGCGCCGAGGAACGCGCCGGCGAAGCACTGCGCCTGGAGCTCGATGCGGCGGCTGGCCTCCGTGCGGGCCGCGACGTCCGCCCGCTCCATCTCCTGGTGCCCGTACAGGAGGATCCCCGCGCGGTCCTGGACGTGGTGGCCGTACTCGTGCGCGATCACCCGGGCGAACACCGCGAAGTGCGACAGCGGCTCGCCGCCGGACGTCTGCACGATGTGCCGCAGCCCCACGTACATCGTGTTGTTGGCCGGGCAGTAGAACGCCGACGCGCCAGGGCTCGGGTAGGTGCCGCACGGGCTGCGCCCGGCCTCCTCCCAGAAGACGCGCTTCGGCGGGTCGAACCGCGCGTCGATCTTGCTGAACTGGCGGGTCCAGACCGTGTCGAGGCAGTCGCTCAGCACGTCCATGAACCGGCGCATGGACGCGGCGCCGTCCGAGATCGGAGGCAGCGCGCACCGCACGGGCGTCAGCGCGCCCGTCCCGTAGAGCCTGTTCGCGGTCGCCGTCTCCCGCGACGCCGTGCCGCCGGACACCGCGCCCGCCCGCGGGCCGATCCCGCCGTCGCCGAGGAGCGAGAACCCGAGGATCGCGAGGACGACCAGGGACGTCAGGCCGCCGACGACGCCGGCCACCGTCCCTCCGGCCGTGCGGCGCGGCGGCCGGCGCGGGGGGACGTACCCGTACCGCGGCGGACCGTAGGCAGGAGCGCCGTAGGGGGCGGCTGGCGGAGGTGCCGGGGGCGGCGGGGGGTAGTGACCTGCCATAGCGCAGAATCATCCCACGCGTTCCCGCTACCATTTGCCCCCATGTCCGTCTCGCCCCGTCGCCTGCGGCCCCCGGCCCTGACACTGGCGGCCGCTCTCCTCCTCCCGCTCGCGGCCGCCGTACCGGCGAGCGCGGACCAGGGCCCCGCGGCGGCCGGAGGCGCCGGCCGCACGTCCGCGGGCGAGGCCATCGCCGCGGCGGAACGCGTGCTCAAGGACGATGTCACCCTCACCGCGAGCCAGGGCGGCGTGACGCACGTCAAGGAGACGATCGTCTACCGGTTCTCCGGGCACGCCGGCTTCGAGCGGACGTACGTCACCCGCAGCCACGACAGCGTCACCGAGGACCGCGTCTACGAGATCCGCGGCATCCGGGCGTCGAGCCCGGACGGCGGCCCGACCCGCGTCGCCTCGTCCAGCGCCGGCACCCGCACCACCGTCAAGGTCACCGGGGCGCAGAAGCTCACCGGCACCCGCACCGTCGTCCTGGAGTACGACCTGCGCGGCGCGATCGACCGGCTCGGCGCCGTCGAGGAGCTGCGCTGGCCCGCCGTCGGCGGCTGGAAGGTCCCCGTGGACGACGCCCGCGCCACCGTCCAGGGCGGCGCCGCGATCCGCAGCGTCAACTGCTTCGCGGGACCGCTGGCCAGCACGATCGGCTGCACCCAGTACTACCTGAACCACGCGCACACGCAGGGCGTCTTCAGCCAGAAGCAGATGCTCGCCGGCGAGTACATGACGGTCGTCGCCGGCTTCCCCGCCGGGACCACCGGCGGCCACGCCCTCCACGAGCGCCGCCGCAACCTCGCGACCGCGTTCTCCGTCAACGCCGTCACCGCCGCCGCGCTGCTCGGCCTGCTCGCCCTGCTCGGCGGCGGGCTCCTGGCCCTCTACCTGCTGCGCGGACGGGACGCCCGCGTCGTCGGCAAGAAGGCCGCCGAGGGCGACCAGGCACCGGTGTCCGGCTCCGAGTTCGAGCCCCCGGACGGCGTCCGCCCCGGCCAGATCGGCACCCTCATCGACGAGCAGGCCGACGTCATCGACGTCACCGCCACGATCGTCGACCTCGCCGTCCGCGGCTACCTGCTGATCGAGGAGGAGGACCGCGCCGTCACCGGCCGCCTCGACTGGACGCTGCGCCGCCTCGACCGCCCCATCACCGACCTGCTGCCGTACGAGGTCATCCTGCTCGACGCGCTCCTCACCGCCCCGGACGGGACGTCCCGCGGCGCCGTCAAGCTGTCCGAGCTCGGCGGGACGTTCAGCACCCGGCTCGCCCAGGTCCGCTCCGCCATGTACGACGACGTCGTCCGGCAGGGCTGGTTCACGCGCCGCCCCGACACCGTCCGCTCCCGCTGGACCGTCGCGGGCATCGCCCTCACCCTGCTCGGCATCGCCGGGACCGTCGCGCTCGCCCTCACCACCGAGTGGGCCCTCGCCGGCCTCGCCGTGATCATCGCGGGCGCCGCGCTCGCCTACGGCGGCCAGTACATGCCCGCGAAGACCGCCCGCGGCGCGACCGTCCTCGCCCACACCATCGGGTTCCGGGCCTTCCTCGAACGCGGCACCGTCCCGGAGGGCGGCGCCGACGGGTACGGCACCGCGTCCCCGCAGCGCATCGCCCTGTTCTCCCGCTTCCTCCCCTACGCCGTCGTCTTCGACGTCGTCGAGAAGTGGGCCGAGACCGTCAAGGACGCGGGCGAGCGCGCCGAGGGGGCCGACAACCTCTACTGGTACGAGGGGCCCGCCGAATGGGACCTCTCCGGCTTCGCCGAGTCGATGCGCGTCTTCACGCTCGCCACGTCCGGCTCCATCTCCCAGTCCCGGGGCCTGTGACCCGAGCGCGGACGTGACGCGCTTCTCGGCCGGAACAGGGTTGAAGCCTTGCCCTCGGGTAGGGGCTCGGGCGAGGAGGTAACACCCAATGCTCGCCAGTATCCTCGCCAACACGTCCCCCCGGGGCCCGGTGATCTTCTGGATCATCGGCCCGATCATCGCGGCCTTGGCGCTCGCCGTGTGGCTCACCCTCACCGTGACCGCGGCGCGCCGCAGCGCCCGCCGGGGCGGCGGCTCGTCCGGGCGGGGCGACGGCTCTCCGCAGCGGGGCGCCGTCCAGGGCGGAGTCATCCAGGGCGGCCCCTCGCAGCGGACGCTCCGAGATCCGGCCCCCACGTCCCCGGACAGCGGGCGACCGCAGGACCAGGATCCCGAGCACTGACCGGCGCCTCCCGGACGGACGTCCCAGACCTTTCGGACCTTCCGGACGGAACGGCGTGGCGGCGCCCGCCGTGTTCCCGGCGCGCTCGACGGTCGCGCGCCGGGGCGGGCGCCGTCCGGGCCCGCGGTGGCCGTGACTCCCCCTCCCGTGCGGTCACCGCGGGTATCCGGCCCGGGCCCCGCTGACCCGACCGTCCGCCCCGATTCGTAAGATGTCTGACCTCTGACCATTTATGACGCAATCGGGGGTCACATGGCGTTGAGTCCGGTCCCGGGCAGGTCCACCGTGGACGCCGTCCTCGACCAGTTGCAGGCGCAGGTCAGCGGCGGGTCGTGGCGGGTCGGGCAGCGCATTCCCGGCGAGCTCGACCTCGCGGCGCAGCTCGGCGTCAGCCGCCCTGCGGTCCGCGAGGCGATCAGGGCGCTCTCCCACGTCGGGGTGCTCGACGTGCGGCACGGCGACGGGACGTACGTCCGCAGCACCGCGAACCCGCGCCCGCTGCTGCGCCGGGTGGCCCGCGCGACGGCGCGCGACGTCTTCGAGGTGCAGCTCGCCTACGACGTCCAGGCCGCGCGGCTCGCCGCCCGCCGCCGCACGGACGCCGACCTCCGGCGGCTGGAGGAGCTGCTCCGCGCCCGCGACGAGGCGACCGCGGCCGACGAGTCCGGGGCGGACGAGTTCGGCGCCGCCGACGCCCGCTTCCACCTCGGCGTCGCCGAGGCCACGCGCAACCCCGTCCTGATCGAGGCGATGCGCTTCTTCATCGTCCACCTGCACGAGTCGATGCGGACGATCCGGCTCGACCACGAGGTCCCCGAGGCCGGCCCGGCCGCGCACCGCGCGGTGCTGGACGCCATCGCGGCGGGCGACCCCGACGCCGCCGGGCGCGCCGCCGCCGCGGTCGTCGAGCCGACCCTCGCGATCCTGGAGCGCCTCGTCGGCGACCAGCCCGCCACTCCCGACCCCTCCGAGGAGGAGAACCTGTGACCCGCCCGAACTCCGCCGAAGCGGCGGCCCGCACCGCCCCCGAGAGCACCGCGACCGGCTCGGCCACCACCGGGCCGGGCGCCGCTCCCGGCGGGGCGGGGCATCGGCGGGCGCTGGGCGGGGCGCTGCTGCTGATCGTCATCGTCGCCGTGAACCTGCGGCCCGCCGTCGCCGCCGTCGGGCCGGTGCTCACCGAGCTCCGGGACGCGTTCCACCTCTCCGGGACGGCGGCGGGGGCGCTCACCACGCTGCCGCTGGTGTTCTTCGGCGGCTACGGGCTGCTGGCGCCGTTCCTGCGGCGGCCGCCGCGCGGCGAGACGCTGCTCGTGACCGCGATGGGCCTGCTGGTCGCCGGGCTGCTGCTGCGGCTGCTGGACGCGCCGTTCTTCCTGTTCGCCGGGTCCCTGGTCGCCGGGATCGCGATCAGCATCGGCAACATCGCGATGCCGGCGATCATCAAGCGGGACCACCCGTCCTCGATCAC
Source organism: Actinomadura fibrosa (assembly GCF_900659615.1). Classification (GTDB taxonomy): domain Bacteria; phylum Actinomycetota; class Actinomycetes; order Streptosporangiales; family Streptosporangiaceae; genus Spirillospora; species Spirillospora fibrosa. The sequence continues at coordinate 74,800 of NZ_CAACUY010000009.1, forward strand.
CGCGGTGACCGCGGTCTACACGGTCGCCGTCACCGTCGGCGCCTCCGCGTCGTCCGGGCTCGCGGTGCCCGTCGAGGACGCCTTCGACGCGTCGTGGCGGCTGCCGCTCGGGCTGCTCGCCGTGCCCGCGGCGGTCGCCGGCGCGATCTGGCTGCCGCGGGCGCTGCGCGCCGCCCGCGCGGCCCGCTCCGCCCCGCCCGCCGCCGCGTCCCGGGGCGTCGCCGCGCTGGTGTGGCGGTCCGGCCTGGCGTGGCAGGTGACGATCTTCATGGGCGTCCAGTCGCTGCTCGCCTACGTGGTGCTGGGCTGGCTCCCGACGCTCTGCCAGGACCGCGGGATGGGCGAGGCGCCGGCCGGGTACGTCCTCGCGCTGGCCTCGGCGGTCCAGGCGGTCGGGTCGCTGGCCGTCCCGATCCTCGCCCGGCGGATGCGGGACCAGCGCCCGCTGGTGATCGCCACGGTCGTGTTCACCTTCGCGGGCTTCGCGGGCGTGACCTGGGCGCCGATCGGATCCGTCTGGGGGTGGACGGCCGTGCTCGGCTTCGGCCAGGGCCTCGGGTTCGCCACCGCGCTGTCGTTCATCGGCCTCCGCGCGCACGACGTCCGCGTCGCGGCGCAGCTGTCGGGCATGGCGCAGGGCGTCGGCTACGTGATCGCGGCCCTCGGCCCGCTCGGCATCGGCGCGCTGCACGACGCCACCGGCGGTTGGAGCGTTCCGATGATCGTCGTGCTCGCGGTGACCGTCGTCCTCGCCGTCCCGGGGCTCCCCGCCGGGCGGATGCGGTCGATCGGCGGCTGACGTTCGGAAAACCTCCTTCCGGACGGACCAAAATCTCGCCCCGGGCTGGCATAAACGCGCCATATCGGGCACACGTCCGAGTCCAGGGGCGCCACCCGCATGCTGCCTCACCGGGGGCCGCGGCGCCGCAGGAGGTGGATCGAATGCTGGCAACGGTCATGGCCGACCCCGTCCTGGCCAACACGGCTCCGCGCGGCACGCTGTTCGGGCTGTGGCTCATCCCCGTCGTGGTCGTGCTCGGGCTGCTGGTCAGGTTCCCGATGCTCACGCAGGCGTCGTCCAGGAAGCTGCATCCGAAGCGCAGGCGGGACCAGGACAACCACCGCGGCGCCGAGCAGGGCGGCTTCTACGCCTACACGCCCGGCATGTACTCGCACAGCTACCCGCCCGGCGAGGTGAAGTACGAGGACGGCGAGCCAGGGACGCGGCACCACGGCGCCGCCGGGCCGGAGAGCCAGGACCGGAAGGTCGCCGGCGAGCGGAACCGGACGGTCAACGCCAGCGAGCACGACGCCTTGGAGCGGATCGACACCCCCGACCCGCGCGGACGCTCCACGAGGTGAGCGCGCCCGGGCTCAGCGGGCGAACGCGCCCGGGGCCGGGCGGATCGCGCCGACGACGTGCTCGCCGCCGTGCAACTCGACGGTCGCCAGGGCGTCCAGCGCCGCGGTGTCGGCACCGGCGGCCTCGTGGACGCCGAGGGCCCGCACCAGCGCGACGGTGACCGGCGTGCGGGCCCGCATCGCACCGTCGTCGATCTTGACGGCGCCGGCGCGGCCGTCCGCGAACCCGAACGCGTCCACGCCCTCCGCACCGCACTTGACCAGCAGGCCGGGGACGGCGTCCATCAGGAGCCGCTCCGCGCGGTGCGTGCCCGACGTCCACTGGGGATGGGTCCGCATCGCGTCGGCGACCTTGCGCTCGGGCGTCCCCGGACCCGCGATCGAGAGGGCACGGAAGGCCCGCGCGATCCCGGTCGTGGACACCGCGAACAGCGGCGCGCCGCATCCGTCGACGCCCACCGCGGCCGGGGCCTCGCCCGCCAGCTCCGCCACCGTCTCGCGGACGGCGACCTGGAGCGGATGCTCCACGTCCAGGTAGGACTCGATGGGCCAGCCCGCCGCGACGCAGGTGGCGAGCATGGCGGCGTGCTTGCCGGAGCAGTTCATCCGGAGCCGGGACCGGCCGCCGCCGAGCCGCGCGACCTGCTGCGCGACCTCGGGATCGAGCGGCCACTGCTCGGGGCACCGCAAATCCCCGGCGCCGAGCCCCGCCCCCGCGAGGATCTTCTCCGCGCCCTCGACGTGGAACTCCTCGCCGGAGTGGCTGCCCGCGGCCAGCGCGAGCAGCTCGCCGTCCAGATCGAGCCCCGAACGGAGCATGGCGACGGCCTGCATCGGCTTGTTGGCCGAGCGCGGGAACACCGGCTCCTCCGGCGACCCGGCCCGGACGGCGACCGAGCCGTCCGCCGCGAGCCCGATCGCCGACCCGCGGTGCCGGGACTCGACGAACCCCGAGCGCTCCACCTCGACCAGAACCGGATTGATCCCCATCTGCCCCCCTCATGCCCTCTGCGGCGCAATGCCCACTTTCATGGTCACTACCCCAGGTACCGGCGGTCACGGCCTCGCGAGGGCGGGAGTCAGCGGGACCGGACCTTGAGCAGGGCGCGGGCCTCCGCCGCGGACATCGGCGGGCGCTGCGCCAGCGTGGCGGCGGCCGCGGCGCGCTGGACCAGCTCCGCGTTGGACGCCACGGGACGTCCCTTGGCGTAGGTGACCGTGTCCTCCATGCCGACCCGCAGGTGGCCGCCGGCGGACAGGGCCGCGAACATGACGGGCAGCGTCGTCCGGCCGACGCCGGTCGCCGACCAGGTCGCGCCGTCCGGGAGCGCGTCGACGGCCGCGACGAGGCTGCGCGCGTCGCCCGGCATCCCGCCGGGAACGCCCATGACGAGGTCGCAGTGGACGTGGCCGCCGTACGGGAGCCCGTGCTTGTCCAGCAGCCGGTGCAGCGCCGCGACGTGCCCGAGGTCGAACAGCTCGAACTCCGGGACGATCTCCAGCTCCTGCGTGCGGCGGTACAGCTCGACCATGAACGGCCACGGGTTCATGAAGACGTCGTCGCCGAAGTTGACCGTCCCGCAGGTGAGCGAGCACATGTCGGGCGCGGCGTCCAGGACGCGGAGCCGGTCCTCGTAGGGGTCGGTGACCGCGCCTCCCGTGGAGAGCTGGACGATCAGCCCCGTGCCCTCCCGCAGCGCCGCGACCGTGTCCCGCAACCGGGACGGGTCGAGCGTGGGCCGCGCGCCGTCGTCGCGGATGTGCACGTGGACCACGGCCGCGCCGGCCGCCTCGCACTCCTTGGCCGTCCGGACCAGTTCATCCAGGGTGACGGGCAGGGCCGGGACGTCCGCCTTCGCGGACTCCGCGCCCGTGGGCGCCACCGTGATGAGCGTCGTTGCTCCCATAGGCGGCAGAATGCATGGTCATGCGTGCCGTAGTCCAGAGGGTGAGCGAGGCCAGCGTGTCCGTCGGGGGACGCGTCGTCGGCGAGATCGAGGGTCCGGGCCTCATGGTCCTGCTGGGCGTGACCCACGACGACGACGCGGGGAAGGCGCGGAAGATGGCCGCCAAGCTCTGGGGGCTGCGGATCCTCCAGGACGAGAAGGCGTGCTCCGACCTGAACGCGCCGCTCCTCGTGATCAGCCAGTTCACGCTCTACGGGGACGCCCGGAAGGGCCGCCGCCCCACCTGGACCGCCGCCGCGCCCGGCCCGGTCGCCGAGCCGCTGGTCGACGCGGTCGTCGAGGAGCTGCGCACGCTCGGCGCGAAGGTCGAGACGGGCGTCTTCGGCGCCGACATGAAGGTCGCCCTCACCAACGACGGCCCGATCACGCTCATCGTCGACATGTGAGATCTCACGTCAGGATGTAGGCCGTCCCCACGACGGCGGCGACGGTTCCGGCGACGGCAAGAAGGATGAGCGCGCGGTCGGCGACGGCGATGCTCCCCCGCGACCGGGCGCCCAGGCCGACGAGCCGTCGCAGGGCGCCGTTCTTCACCCGCTGATGCTCGGGCGTGCAGGCGAACAGGCGGCCCCTGGCCCGTTCCGTGCAGCAGGCGTCCTCGACCGTGACCCGGCACAGCGTGGGAACCAGGACCAACTGGTACAGGCACCAGGCCAGCAGCCCGAGCAGCGCCACATGCCACGACCGCAGCGTCCAGGCGGCCACCGCGAAGGCCGCGAACAGCGCCCACCACACGAGGGCCGACTCCCGGCGCCGGCGGCGGCGGGAACCCCGCCTGACCGCCGGCGGGTCCGTCTTGCCCAGGTTCACGACCATCGTAGGAATCCGCCTTCCCCGGGCCGCGGCCGGTTGGAAATCGTCTATATCCGACGATTTTCCCCCGAGGGCGGACGTTCTACCCCCGGTTCGCGGGACGCCGCCGAAGATCGATCTGAGCGTTCGCACCCGTGTCCGGCGACACCACGACCTCCTGCGCCGCGGCGACCCCGCCCGCCAGCAGCTCCACGTCCACCGGCACGTTCCGCTTGACCAGCGCCAGCGCGACCGGGCCCAGCTCGTGATGCCGGGCCGCGGACCCGACGGTCCCGACCGCCCGCCCACCGGGGATCTCGACCGGGTCGCCGTGCGCTGGCAGCCGGTCGACGCTCCCGTCCAGGTGCAGGAACACGAGCCGCCGCGGCGGCCGTCCCAGGTTGTGGACGCGCGCGACCGTCTCCTGCCCCCGGTAGCACCCCTTGTTCAAATGCACCGCGGACTCGATCAGCCCCACCTCGTGCGGGATGGTCTTGTGATCGGTGTCCACCCCGAACCGCGGCCGGTGCGCCGCGATCCGCAGCGCCTCGTACGCCCACAGCCCCGCGGGCCGCAGCCCCTCCGGGAACCCGTCCGCGCGCCGGACGATCCGCGTCTCGGTGCCCGCCACGTCCGGCCAGCGGAGCCCCTCGCCCACGGGCGGCCCGGTAACGACCATGTAGTCGGCGGAGACGTCCTCGACCTCGACCCGCAGCATGAACCGCATCCGGTCGAGGAACTCAACCAGGCTCGGCGCCGCCCCCGGCTCGACATGCGCCCAGACCGCCTCGCCGTCGTCCACAAGGGAAAGATGATGCTCGATGTGACCGTTCGGGCTGAGCAGCAGCGCCTCGGTCGGCTCATGGGGCTTCAGCCCGTCCAGACTCTGGCTCAGCAGGCTGTGCAGCCAGCTCAGCCGGTCGGGCCCCGAGACCCGCACGACACCGCGATCGCTCCGGTCGACGAACGCGCCGCCGCGTTCGAGCGCGCGCTGCTCCTGCGCGGGTTCCCCGTAGTGCGCGGCGACCTCCTGATCGGGGGCGTCGGCGGGAACGGCTCCGGGCGACTTCAGCAGCGGGCTCTCCATGCCACCCAGATTATGTGGCCCGGCAGTCCTTGCACCGCCCGTACACCGTGAGGTGGTGCACGTCCGTCTCGAACCCGAAGTCGCGCTCCAGCACCTCCGACAGCCCCGCCGCCGCGCGCGGATCCACGTCCTCCACCGTGTGGCAGCCGCGGCACACCAGGTGGATGTGCTCGGCGTCGGCCGCCAGATGGTAGTTCGGCGGCCCGTGCCCGAGGTGCGCGTGCTTGACCAGCCCGAGCTCCTCCAGCAGCTCCAGCGTCCGGTAGACGGTGGAGATGTTGACGCCGCGGGCGGTGCGCTGCACCTCGGTGCAGATCTCCTCGGGGGTCCCGTGCTCCAGGTTGGTGACCGCCTCCAGGACCAGCTGGCGCTGGGGCGTGACCCGGTACCCCTTCGCCCGCAGCTCCTCCTGCCACGACTCGACCATGTGCCGAGTCTATGTGCCGGACGTCACGGACGGGGGCGGCCGTAAATCCACTTGCCCGATCTCCGTCACCTCGCATAGCTTGCGAGGTACGCGCGAAAGGAGGTGGTCCAAGAAATGATTTCTTCTAGGGCTCGCGAGGTGGCTGCCCGCTAGTCGCCGTTCCGCCTCGGCGCCGCCGCCCCCAGGGCGGTGGCAACCGGTCGCGACGGTGACCGGCGAGAACCAGGCAGTTACCCGGTCCCCGGACCGATGGACCCGTCCTGTCCATCCCCCGCCCAAAGCGGGAAGGTCCGGGGACCGTTCCATACCCACCCGCGTGCGGCGGGTGCCTCCACCGAAGACCGGCCCGCCGGACCCGCCGGGGTCAGGCGACTCGTTTCAGTTGGGCTGAGAGGTGGGACTGGAGTTTCTGGCCCATCGCCGCCATGTCGTAGGCCCAGCCGAGGTCCTCGCCGATGAGGCCGTAGAGGCGGGTGCCGCCGGTGACCTCCTTCGCGGACTCGGTGCGGGCGACGACGTCGGTCTGGAGCTCGACGCGGCTGAAGGCGACGTTGCCGACGTAGATCTCGACGATGCCGGTCGGGTGCGCGAGCGTCACCTCGACGCCGTGGTCCGGGCGCGGCCTCCAGTAGCCGGTCTCGGTGGCGAGCCGGCGCCCGAGCGTGCCGTCCTTCTCGATGAGCCACGTGCGGCTCGAATAGATCAGGAACGGCTTCCCGATGTGGGTGAAGGACATCTCCTGGCCGAAGTTGAAGTCCTCGATCGTCGGGTAGCCGCCGACGCCGGCGCCCTCCCACGTCCCCAGCAGGAATTTCAGCGGCTCAAGGTCCGGGTGCAGCTCAGGCTCCATGGGGACCGAGCGTAGCGGCGCCCGGACGCCGCCGCGCGTCCCGCGCCGCCGTCCTTTCGGGAAGGGGACCGGCGCCCCTGGTTCCGGTCCCGTTCCCCGCGCAGGATCGGAGCGAACCGAAGGGCGGGCGCGTGCAGTATGTGATCGGGATCGTCGCCGCGGGCGTCCTCGTCGTCGGCTGGGTCTGGCGGATGCGGTACGCGGCGGTGCGCGGGGCGGCGACGGTGGCCTGCGCCGGGCTGCCGCGGCGGGCCGGGGAGCGGTGCGGCGTGGACGGGACGGCGTCCGCGTACGGGGTGCGGCCCGCGCCCTTCTCCGGGAGGCCGTGCGTCTGGTACCACGTCCGGGCGACGGCGAAGCTCAGAACGGGCAAGCGGGTCTTCCTGGACGAGCGGTCCGACGCCCCGCTGGTCGTCGAGGACGCGACCGGACGGCTGCCCGTGCCGCCCGAGGGCGCGTTCGTGGACGGTGCGGTGCGGAGCTTCGACGAGCGCCGCACGTCCAATGGGGATCTGCCGGGGCTGCCTTCGGAGGACGTCGTCCGGTACCGGTACGAGGAGTGGATCCTGGAGCCGGGACGTCCGCTGTACGTGGTGGGGACGACCGTGGAGTCGCCGCACGGGATCACGCTGGGCGCCGCGGACGGGCAGTTCATGGTCAGCGCGCGCGGCGCGCGGGCGCTGCGGCGGCGCGCGCTCGGGTTCATGGCCGCCGGTTACGGCGGCGGCGCGCTGCTGCTGGTGGCCGCGGTCGCCGTCGCGGTCATGGACGCCGTGTCGGACGACGGCTAGGTATCACTTCAGCCGCCCTAACCGCACCGCTAGCAGCAGCGCCGCGACGGCCGCCAGGCCGAGGAAGAGGACCAGGACACCCGCGTTCACCATGCCGCCCACAGGGGGATGGTACGGCGCCGGGCGGCGGCGCGTCGCGGGACGCGACCGGGCGGCGGCGCCGCACTAGAGTGCCGGGTATGGCGAGACCTCTGGTGATCAAGGTGACCGCGGGGGCGGACGCCCCGGAGCGGTGCAACCAGGCGTTCACGGTCGCGGCGGCCGCGGCGGCGAGCGGCGTGCCCGTCTCGCTCTGGCTGACGGGCGAGTCCGCCTGGTTCGCCCTGCCCGGCCGCGCGGCGGACTTCAAGCTCGCGCACGCGACCCCGCTGGACGACCTGCTCGCGGTGATCCTGTCCGCCGGCCGGGTGACCCTGTGCACGCAGTGCGCGGCGCGCCGCGAGATCGGCCCGGACGACGTCCTGCCCGGCATCCGGATCGCGGGCGCGCCCACGTTCGTCGAGGAGATCACGATGGACGACGTCCAGGCCCTCGTCTACTGACCGGCGCCGACCGGCTCGGCGCGGGCGGCACCGGCGCCCGCGGCACCGGCGCCCGCGACCAGGACGTCGGGGCGGACCGGGCGCGTCCTGCCCCCGCGGCGGGTCGCGACCGCGGTCAGGGCGCCCGCCGCGGCGGAGCCGAGGAGGCCCAGCATCAGGTCGCCGATGGTGTCGCGGTAGATCGTGACGGTCTCGGGCGTGTCGAGGATGAACAGCTGGTACTCGGCGAGCTCCCACAGGATCGCGGTGATCGCGCCGATGCCCGCGCACGACAGGGCGACCGCCCAGGACGGCAGCCGGCCCCAGCGGCGCACGGCGACGCCCGCGGCGGCGGCGAGCAGGAACCAGTTCCCGAAGTGGCAGGCGTCGTCGAACCGGTCGACGGTGTCGTAGAGGTCGAGGGCGTTGCCCGCGACATCGATGACGAACGGCGCCGTGATCAGCAGGTCGATGTCCCACGGGACGCCCCGGCGGCGGAACGCCGTCCACAGGACGGGCAGCAGCAGGACGGCGAGCGGGTAGCCGATCGCGCGGGCGCCCATGGCCTTGTCGGCGAAGCGGTCCCAGTCCGGGAAGGCGAGCGCGAGGACGAGCAGCGCGGCCAGCACGGCCTTGAGCAGGAGCGCGGGAAGGCGCCAGCGGGTGGTGTCCATGGCCCCCACCCTGGCGGACGCCCGGAACGCGCCGCATGAGCGCAGATACTCAGATCGTCCTGAGCCGTCCCTGCGGTTGATCGTCCGAGAACGGGTTAGAACTGCGACGATGACCCGTTGACAAGGGAGCCGCTCGCCATGGTCGACATCCCCACCTGGGCGTGGGCCGCGACGATCGCCGTGATCGTCGCGCTGTTCGTGTTCGACCTGCTGGTCGCCGTGCGCAGGCCGCACCGCGTCGGGCTGCGCGAGGCCACGTTCTGGTCGGTGTTCTACATCGCCTTCGCGGTCGTCTTCGGGCTCGTCCTGTGGTGGCTCGCCGGCTCGGAGGCGGGGACGGAGTACTTCTCCGGCTGGATCGTGGAGAAGAGCCTGTCCATCGACAACCTCTTCGTCTTCGTGATCATCTTCTCGCGGTTCGGCGTGCCCGAGCAGTACCAGCAGAAGGCACTGCTGTTCGGGATCGCCGCCGCCCTCCTGCTGCGGACCGTCCTGATCGCCGTCGGCGCCGCCGCCATCAGCCTGTTCTCGTTCACGTTCCTGATCTTCGGCCTGGTGCTGATCTGGACGGCGGTCCAGCTCGTCCGGCACCGCAAGGAGGAGCCCGACGTCGAGGACACCTGGCTCGTCCGGCGCGCCCGCGGGATCCTCCCCGTGAGCACCGACTTCCACGGCGGGCGGATGCTCGCGCACGAGGACGGCCAGCGCGTCATGACGCCACTCCTGCTGGTGTTCATCGCGATCGGCAGCACCGACGTGCTGTTCGCGCTCGACTCCATCCCCGCGGTGTTCGGCGTGACGGAGGAGGCGTTCATCGTCTTCACCGCCAACGCGTTCGCCCTCCTCGGCCTGCGCGCCCTGTTCTTCCTGATCGAGGGGCTGCTGGAGCGGCTCGTCTACCTGTCCATCGGCCTGTCGGTGATCCTCGCGTTCATCGGGGTGAAGCTGATCCTGCTGTTCCTGCACGAGGACGTCAGCCACTCCGTCCCGAAGATCCCGACGCCGCTCTCCCTGCTCGTGATCCTGCTCATCCTGGTGGTCACGACGATCGCCAGCCTGGTGCGCGTCCGGAAGCACCCGGAGGAGCGCGCCCAGGCCGGCTCGATCCGCAAGAAGCGCGACCGGCCCCGCAGCGAAGAGGAGGCCGGCGCCCGCTGAGGGACGGCCGTCCTCCCCCGCCGGGCCGGACGACGTCGGGTCAGGGCAGCAGGACCTCCCCCAGGGAGGCGCCGCGGCCCTGGACACCGAGGTTCGTGCTGCTGAACGCCTTGATCCCCGCCGTGGTCACACCCGACGCCGACCCGTTCAGCGCGTAGAGCGCACCCTCGTTGCCGTTCTCCCCGGACGATCCGACGGTGAGATCGGCCTTGCCGTCGCCGCCGAGATCGGCGAGCGACACCTGCGAGCCGAAGCGGTCGTGGGCCTCCACCGACCCCGGAACGCCCTCGGTGCCCTGCCCGAGCTGCTGCGAGCCCGTCCCGGTCAGCCCACCGGAACCGCCGTACAGGACGGTCACCGCACCGGCCTCGGCCGCGGTGCCGATCGCCTCGCCCGGCGCGCCGACCGCCACGTCCGCCTTGCCGTCGCCGTTGACGTCCCCGGCGGCCACGGAGGCACCGAACCGGTCGTCCCGCTCCTCGGTACCGGGCACGCCGTCGCTGTCCTGGTCGATGGCCTTGACGGAACCGAGGCCGGACGCGCTGCCGGAGTACACCCGCACCTCGCCGCCCTTCCCGTCGTCCGGGAAGCCCGCGACGAGGTCGGCCTTGCCGTCCCCGTTCACGTCACCCGAGGCCAGCGAGGTCGGCGCCGCCTCGGACGAGGTGTACGCGGGAGTCGAGGCGAGGCCGCCCGCCGACCCCGGGTAGACGTTGAACCGGATCCAGAAGTCCTCGCCGTCGATGGGCGCCCACGAGACCGAGTAGGCGAGGTCTGCGTACCCGTCGCCGGTGAAGTCGCCCGTGGTCGTCGCGACCCGCGCCGACTCGCCCTCGCCCGTCCCGATCCTCGTGACCGTCCCGGTCGTGTCGCCCGAGGCCAGGCCACGATAGACGGCGAACGCGCCGGGCAGCCCGGCGACGAGGTCCGGCTTGCCGTCGCGGTCGAAGTCGCCCGCGCTGACGGTCTGCGAGCCCTTCCCGAACGCCACGGCGCGGGACGACAGGCCGCTCGCGCTCCCGTAGACCAGCGTGATCCGCCCGCCGTCGAGCGGCCCTTCGAGGTCCTCGCCGGTCGCGACGATCGCCAGGTCGGCGTACCCGTCGGAGTCGAAGTCCGCCGAGGCGAGCGACCGGCCGAACTCGTCGAACTTCTCCGACGAACCGGGCACGCCCGCGCTCTCCTGCGAGATCACCTGCCGCTTCGCGGCGTCCGGACCGGACGTCCCGCCGTAGACCACGGTGACGAACCCGGCGTAAGTCACGCCGTTCGCGGTACCGAGCGGGCTGCCCGTCGCTATGTCGCGCCTGCCGTCGCCGTTGAAGTCGCCCGGCAGCGCGGGCACGCGCGGCGCCGCCTGCGCCGGAACCGCCACGAGCCCCGTCGCACCCGCTGCCACCGCCGTCACGGTGGCCAGCACGCTCGTCCGGAGCCGTCGCCTGTGTCGAGTCATCTGCACGTCCTTCAGCGGGGGGGGTGGCGGGCCCGGGCCTCAACACCCGCGCCTCACCAAGAGGACGCCACAAGTTCGATCTTGGTTTACCCACTTATGAAACGACCGCTCATTATTCCCACCAGGCCGCGGCCCCACCCGTCCCGCCCCACCCGGAAGCAGCACTCGCCCCACCGGCAACGCGTCCCCAGTCCGGGGAACGCTTCCGCGGCAGAGCGAACATCCAGGCGCAACGCGGCGGACACCCCGCCGAGCGCCACTTCACCGTCCTCCGCATCTCGGGCGGCGGCGACCTGTGGGTGAGCGAATGCCTGATCACCTACGACGGCACGCCCACCCATTCGGTGAGCATCATGGAGTTCATGGACGGCCTCGTCACACGAGACCCAATACTTCGCCGACCCCTTCCAAGCACCCGCGTCCCGAGCACCCCTAGCCGAGCCGATCCCAGGTCGCTGAGTATTCATGGCGGAGACACGGGCCGCCACTTAGGATTGCGCGATGTCGATCACGACGGGCTGGACTCGGTTGCTCATGGTGGTGTCGGCAGCGGGCTGCGCCTGCGCGGCCTACGCGATCCGCGCCGCCATGGACGGCCCCATCGAGCAGTACTCGGGAGCCGCTTTCTCCGGGGCCATCGTCTACACGATAGTGCTCTTCATCCGGCCACAGATCTCACCATTGACGGCAGGTATCGTCGCGATCGCCTACTGCTGGCTCATCGAGTTCGCGCAGCTCACTCCCCTACCCGGGGCACTCTCCCAACGCAGCTGGTTCGTCCGTCAACTGCTAGGCGCCCAGTTCGACCTCACCGATGTCGCCTGGTACCCGATCGGCATCATCCCACTGGCCGCCGCGCACTGGTACGTCCGCGCCAGCAGACGCACCCGAACGAACCCGGTCGCCGCTGAGTCTCAATCCCATTCGATGGATTGACTCAACCGCGTCGTAGAATGCGGCCGAAGCTTCAGACGTCCCTCAATGCCTCAGCAAAACGCCCGAACTCACCGCGACTCACGACGATCCGCGGCCCGTCCGGATCCTTGCTGTCCCGAAAGGCGACGACGTCAGAGAAAGACGCGACCTCAACGCACTGGTCGCCGTCGTCATGGCTGCGGGACGCCCTGCGCCACGCTCCCTCGCTCAGGTCCATCGTTCCTCGATCACCCTCCTGATCAGCGATCGCGAATCCTCGGTATTCAGCGCCTGCGCGTTCAAGGTGTGCATCACTTCGCTCATCCTCGCCAAGTCCGCTGGATCCCGAGTCGTCTCGCCTCCATTCGCCTTCACCACGTACGCGACTTCGCTGCGGTCGCTCAGAGTCGCTATCGTGAACGACGCTCGCACGCCTCGATAGTAGGCGGTCCTCGCGACCTGCACGAAGAGCCTCTCCCGCGTCGACAAGTCGACCAAGTGCTCCAACTGCTCGCGCATGACCTCCGCTGAGCCCACCTGGCGATACAGCACACTCTCTTCCAATACCACGCTGATCATCGGCCGGGGTTCGCGTGACAGTGCCGCCTGACGACTGAGGCGGGCCGCCACCGCATCCTCGTCACCCAGCAGGACGCGCGCGTACGCCTCCGTCTGGAAGAGGCCGTACACCAGGTAACTCTCATAGACCCGCAGTTGATCGGCCGCCGCCTCCACTTTCGGGAAGGCCACGAAGTGCGTCGGATAGCGGACCGTTCTGATGCGCTCAAGGAGATCGTCCCATGCCTGGACGATCGCGCCTTTCGCTCTCAGGAAGCCGTCCAAACGTACGGCGAAATCTCTCCGGCACCTGGTCCGGCCACACTCGACGTGGCTGATGTAGGACCGCGCGACGTTGACGGCCCTCGCGAGGTCGGCCTGGTTCAGCCCATGCGCTTCCCGGAGTCGCCTGACCTCCGCGCCGAAGCTCAGGAGTTCGGGCTCGATCTTCTGCCGGTCACCGGTATCTGAAGCCACGGACTCCTCCGTCGCGCTAGTAGTGCGCTAACGAGCGCTACCTCGATGTGGGCACTTCCCTGCTCTCCTGTCACCCTAGGCCGTTTCATGACTTCATGGTGTTCGTTCGATGACACACAGTCATCACGGACGCTCACCCTCGCGGCTGTGAGGGGGTGACCGTCCGCACACCCGAGAGGTGGTCGTGATGGTGGTGGGGTTGGCTGCTGAGGTGCCGGTTCTCTTGCTTGAGCCGGACGAGCGGGCGCCGGGGTGTGCGCGGCGGTTCGTGGCCGGGCGGTTCCGGGAGCTGGGGGTCGCGGACGACTATGTCGGGCGGCTTGTGGTTACCGAGTTGGTTACCAACTCGTACAAGCACTCCGGGACGTCCTTCATCGTCGTCCGCGTGTTTCGGGACGAGCGGGACGGGCTCGTCGTGCTCGAAGTCTGGGATCAAGGGGACGAGATGCCCGTGGTTCAGGATCCGGGGCCGGGTGCGGTGGGTGGGCGGGGGTTGCTGCTCATGTCGGCGCTCGTCGTGGAGTGGGGTGTTCGGCCGTTGAATGAGGTGGGGAAGATCGTTTGGGCTCGGTGTCGGGCCTGACCGACCTCCCAGGGGGTGTCTGAACCTCTTTGGGGGTGGGTGCGTACTGGTGGGCGTTGTCCGGTTCGCCTGGAGGTTTTGACCCGTGAGCGCCCGCGTTCTCGCCGTTGTCGCAGGGCTCGGCATGGTCGGCGTCGCCGTGGCTCCGCCGGCCGGGGCGCATGGGGCGTTGCAGAGTCCCGTCAGCCGGTCGGTCGTCTGCGATCCGCAGCGGTCCAGTTCGAGTGCGGCCGCGTGCAAGGCGGCGGCCGGGCTCAGCGGTTCGGCGCTGGCCCAGTGGGACGAGCTGCGCGTGCCGAATGTGCGCGGACGCGATCGGCAGGTCATTCCGGACGGGAAGCTGTGCAGCGCGGGGATCGCCCGGTTCAAAGGGCTCGATCTCGCGCGGGCGGATTGGCCGTCCACGAAGCTGACCGCGGGTGCGCGTCACACGTTCGGGTACGAGGTGTCGATCCCGCATCGCGGGAGCTTCCGGATGTACGTGACGAAGGACGGGTACCGGCCGGCGCAGCGGCTGACCTGGTCGGCGTTGGAGGCCAAGCCGTTCCTGACGGTCAAGGATCCGCCGCGACGTAATGGGTCGTATGTGTTCGGCGGACGGCTTCCGCAGGGCAAGTCCGGGCGCCATGTCATCTACACGATCTGGCAGACCTCGGATACGCCCGATACTTATTACTCCTGTTCGGATGTCGTCTTTAGTGGCGGGAAGGCCGTGAAGGCCGCTCCGAGTGCGAGTCCTAAGGCGACTGGCAAGACAGGGGGCCGTGGGGCTGTTGAGGTGCCTCAGAATTCTTCGGCGTCGCCTGTCGCGGATGTTCGTCCAGTGGATCGTGAGAAGGTGGTGGGCATGAGTCCGATGATGCTGGTCGCGGCCGGTGTCGGGGGTGCCGTGGTGCTGGTCGTCCTGGTCGCCGGGATGGTCGCGTTCGTCCGGCGAATGCAGGTCCGGCGCGAGTTCTGACAGGTTCGGCGCGAGTTTTGATCAGCCGAGGCCGGAGAGGTCGCGGGTGGCGGTGCTGTTGCGGTCGGTGACGCGGTTGCCGAGGGAGAGCTGGGGCCACAGGCCGGACAGTTCCTGGCGGCTGCGTTCGCTCCATTCCCGGGCCAGATCACTGCGCGTCTTGTAGAAGTTCAGCGCGTAGCCGCCGGAGTGGACGCGGAGCAGCGTGAATCCGCCGGGGTATTCCTTTCCCGCGCCGACCTCCTGCTGGACGACCTTGGGCGCCAGAGGGAACACCGAGCGCTGGTTGCGGTGGGTGTGGCCCGCGTGGTGGAGGAAGACGCCGGGGGTCCGGTTGTAGGCGGCGAGGATTCTGAGGGACTGGCCCGCGTCCAGGGATTGGCCTCCCGTTATCGCGGTAGGGGAGTTCTCGACGAAGAGCGGGTGGTGGCCGAAGACGAGGGTCGGGCGGTCCGGGTCCTTTTTGAGTTCGGATTCGAGCCAGGCGAGCTGGTCGGTGGAGAGGCCGCCCGCGTCGCCGCCATTGCCGGGTTTGTCGTAGGTGTCGAGTCCGAGAATGCGGAGGCCCTGGAGGTCGTGGGTGAAATAGGTGGGGCCGGACGGGAAGAAGTCGTCCCGGAAGCAGTCGTTGCCCTGCCATTGGCCGGGGCTGCACGCGGTGTAGGCGGTTCCTTCGTGGGCACGGTCGTGGTTGCCTCGGGTGACCAGGTAGTCGCGGCCGTAGGCGCCGAAGCCGTCCAGGAGGGTCTTCGCGCGGCCGACGTCGGCGGGGGCGGCCTCGCTGGAGATGTCGCCGGCGGCGAGGAGGTACGTCGCGCCGCGGCTGCGGGCGTCCGCGACGAGGGCCTGCGCCATGATCTCCGGGTAGGGCGGGTGGCCGGGGACCTGCTCGATGCCCTTGATCCAGGGGAGCTGCCCGACGAGTCCCGCGACGGTCTCCCCGAGGTGGAGGTCGTTGCAGAGGGCGATGGAGAAGAGGAAGCGGCCCGGTGGCGGCTGCGGGGTCGTGAATGCGAAGACGTCGCCGTGCGGGACGCCTGCGGCCTGTCCGGCGGCGAGCGCCGTCGGTGTGGCCGCCTGTCCGCATGAACGGGCCTGGTAGTAGTAGGTGCGACCCGGCTCCAGTCCGGTCAGTTCCACGTAGTGGTACGGCGTCCCGGACGGGCCGTGGGCCGTTTTCGTCATGCGGGACGGGTGCGTCCCGTAGACAACTTCGGCGTCGGACGGGGCGGGCTTCATCCGGCCGAGCCCGTCGTCCGTGCCGGGAACGCCCGTGTACCAGGTGAGGACGGCGGACGTCTCCGTCAGCGTGACCAGTTCCAGGTTCACGGGACGGGCGGCGTCGGGTCCGGCGGCGCGGGCGTCCGCGTAGACGAGGTCGCGGTCGAAGGCGGGGAGGAGGGTGGCGCCCGCGACGACCGCGCTCCAGCGCAGCAGTTCCCGGCGTCCGGGACGGCAGCAGATCATGTCCGCCACCGTCACAGCGTCCGCGCGGGCGCGCCAGACCCAAAGGGGTGAACGGGTCTCGAACACGCCAGGACGCACGCGCCCCCGCGATACACCAAGACGCCCGGTCCCGCGCGCGTGGGCGGGGGCCGGGCGTCCGGTTACGCGGTCAGCTCAGGACGGCGTTGAGGCGCTCCTCGCGGAGGCGGCCCGCCCAGGAGTCGTCGAGCGGGGGGAGCTGCGCGCCGACGGCCCAGGTGAGCAGCAGGTCGGCGAGGCCGGGGTTGCGGACGAGCGCCGGGCCGTGCATGTAGGTGCCGACGACGCGGCCCGCGTAGGCGCCCTCGAAGCCGTTGCCGTCGCCGTTGCCGACACCGGCGATGACCTTGGCGAGGGGCTTGGCGCCGGGGCCGATGCTGGTGGCGCCCATGTGGTTCTCGAAGCCGGTGATCCGCGGGACGTTCAGCTCCGCGGACACGTCGCCGACGACCTCGCCGACGGCCCGCTGCTGGCCGCGGCCGCTGCGGATGTCGAGGATGCCGAGGCCGGGCAGCGGCTGCCCCTCCTCGCCGCCGAACTCGTGCCCGATGATCTGGAAACCGGCGCACACGCCGAAGACCACCGCGCCGCGCTGGGCGGCGGTGTTCAGGCCGCCGTCGGCGCGCAGGCGCTGCGCGGCGAGGATCTGCGGGCGGTCCTCGCCGCCGCCGAGCAGGTAGATGTCGCCGTCCTGCGGGACGGGCTCGTCCGAGCGCAGGTGGACGGTCTCCGTCGGGATCCCGCGCAGCGCGGCGCGGCGCTCCAGGACGATGGTGTTGCCCTGGTCGCCGTAGGTGCTGAGCAGGTCGGGGTAGATCCAGACGATCTTGATGCGGTCAGACGACACGGCCGTACCTCGTTCGGATGCTCTGGAAGGCGGTGTAGTTGGCGATCACGTCGAGGTGGCCGGGCGGGACCGCCATGACGGCCTGGTCGATGTCGTCGACCAGGGTGAAGGCGACCTCGGCGGCCTCCAGCCGGGCGGCGAGGTCGATGCGCCGCTCGCCCGCGACCCAGACGGGGCGCCCGCGCAGGATGCGGTAGTCGACGTCCCAGAGCCAGGACGTGTCGCGGCCGTCGGGGCCCTGCGCGTTCACCGACAGGACGACCGGGCCGGGCGCGGGCCGCAGGACGTCGAACGCCTCCAGCCAGCCCGCCGGGTTCTTCGACAGCAGCAGGCGGATGCTGCGGCCCTCGTGCTCGACCGTCGTGTAGCGGCCGGCGACGGACTTGACCTCGCTCAGCAGCGGCAGCGCCTGCTCCGGCTGGACGCCGAACTGGGCGACCACGGCGAGCGCGACGAGGGCGTTGGAGCGGTTCGCGCGGCCGGGGAGCGCCAGGTTCGACAGCGGGAAGACGCGGCCGTCCGGGGTCCTGATCTGGTCGCCGCGGAGGATCCAGTCGGGGCGGGGCCGGGAGAAGTGGCACTGGCGGCAGCGCCAGTCGCTGTCCTCGTCGGTGTCCTGCCGGTCGAGGGGGCCGCCGCACTCGGGGCAGCACCAGGAGTCCTCGCGCCAGTGCTGGCCCGCGGCGACCCAGGTCACGCTCTTCGCGGTGGACGCGCCCCAGGTGACCAGCGGGTCGTCGCAGTTGGCGATGACGTGGCTCTGCGGGGACGCCTCCAGGGCGCGCCGCCACTTGCCGGCCAGCAGCCAGATCTCGGCCGCGCGGTCCATCTGGTCGCGGCTGAGGTTCATCAGCGCGACGACGTTGGCGCCGGTCTCCGCCAGCACCATCGGGACGTATTTCTCGTCACACTCCAGCACGCCGTAGCGGGCGGTGGGCGCGGACGCGAGGGCGGACACGTGCCCGGTGGGCATGTTCGCGCCGAACGCGTTGGTGGCGACCTCCCCCAGCGGCGTCATCGCCGAGGTGATCAGCCGGGTCGTCGTCGTCTTGCCGTTGGTCGCGCTGACGAGGACGAGCTTGCGGTCCTTGGCGAGCCTGGTCAGCAGCTCGGGGTCGAGCCGGAGGCCGATCCGCCCTCCGATGACCGAGCCGTCTCCGCGGCCCGCGATGCGGGACATCTTCGCGGCCGTACGACCGAGCGCGACGGCCAGCTGCGAACGCAGCGGAAGATCGCTCATGGACTCCGTCTTCTCTGGATGCGCCTTCTTCTTCACGCGGCGGGAAACCGCTCCGAGCCTAGCCGCTGATCGGCCCGCCCGTGGCGCCGCCGGGCGTTCGCCGGGCCTTCCGGGACGTCCCGGGGACGCGTCGCCGCGCCGCACGCGTCCCCATGGTCTCAGAAGCCGCATAGTGAGACGTACTTCACAGCCATCCGTGTAAACCGATCCCGCCGATCTTGACCGGTACCGAGGAGTCGTGATTCGGTGCGACCCCCGGCACGGTGAGCCAGATTTCCATCCAGGCGCCCGAGAACGACGTCACCCACTACTTTTGTCGGGAGCCCTGCTGGTTTGCGGGGAAGCGAGCCCGCCGGGACGGCGGGCCGGATCGCGAGCGTGGCGAAGCGGCGACAAGGCGAGGTCTCAGCGATGCAGTGTCCGACGTGCGGTTCCAACACGCCCGGGACGCTCGGCACGTGCTCCCACTGCAACGCGCCGATCGACGTGTACTCGGTCGGCCCGGCCGCCCCGCTGGCGGCCCCGGTGGGCGAGGTCTCCGCCGACCTCGGGGAGCGGACGATGATGGTCCCGCCGCCGACGCCGTCCTGGGCGTCGGGCGCCACCCCGCCGATGCCGATGACGCCGCCCGCCGACCCGGCTCCGCCGCTGGCGCCCTCGCCCGCCGAGTCGGTCATCCCCGGAATCGTGGAACCGGCGTCCCCGGCGCCCGGCGCGCCCCTGGGCACTCCCCCGCCGCCGATGACGCCCCCTGGCCCGGCGGCCGGTCCCAGTTCGACAGGTACGTCCGGGTTCGCGGTGCCGTCCGCGCAGTCAGGCCCGCTCTCGGTCCCCACGCCGCCCGCCGACCCGGCACCGGCACCGGCACCGGCACCGGGGACGCTGCCGCCCGTCGATCCCGAGTCGACCGCCGCGTGGACGTTCGACCCCAATGAGGACGACGAACCGGCGTCCGCGTCCGGGACGGGAGGGTTCGCCGCTCCGCCGCCCCCGGCCTGGTCGGACGGCGGCCAGGACGGCGGCCAGGGCGGCGGGTTCCCCTCGTCCGGCGGGTTCGCCTCGTCCGGCGGGGGCTACTCGACGGGTGCGGGCTTCCCGTCCAACGGTGCCGGGTTCGGAGCGGGGTCGCAGCAGGAGCCGGAGTCGATCGTCCCCGACTCCTGGTTCGCGCAGCCGCGCAAGCCGCAGGAGGCGGACGCCGCCGAGGCGACCCAGGTGTGGGCGCCGCAGAGCCCGCCCGCCGCTCAACCCTGGGGCGGCACACCGCAGGGCGAGGCGACCGTCATGGACGGCGCCACCCAGATCGCCCCGGGGCCCGGGATGCCGCCCGCCGACCAGGGCACGCGGCTCGACATCAACGGGGGGTTCGGCCAGAGCAGCCCGATGGGCGCGCTCATGGGCGGCCCCATGGCCGGGCCTCCGATGGGTGCGCCCATGGGCCAGGGCATGCCCCCGATGGGCCAGATGGGTCCCGGCGACCCCGCCTTCGGCGGCTACCCGCCGCCCCCGGCACCCAGCGGAACCGGCGGCTCCGGCGGCGGCCCCAGCAAGCCGCTCCTCATCGCCGTCGCCGCGCTGGTGACGATCGCGGTCGCCGCCGTCGCGTTCGTGGCGTGGCCCGGCGGCGGGGGCTCGTCCAGCGCCGCCAAGACCACGACACCGCGTCCCGCCAACACGAAGGTCGCCCAGACCAACAAGATCCCGAGCGCGGCCCGCGAGCAGGCCGCCGCGATGAACGCGATCCTCGTCGCCAGCGGCGAGACCCGCGGCATCCTCGCCGGCGCGCTCGGCCGCGCGCGCACCTGCAAGACCCTGCCGGCCGCGATCCAGGGCTTCCAGACGGTCGCGCAGCGCCGCCAGAACCAGCTGCGGCGCAACCGCGAACTGAAGCTCGACAAGCTCTCGAACGGCGAGCGGCTGCGCGGCTCGCTCCAGCAGGCGCTCCAGGCGTCCCTGGACGTCGACCAGGCGCTGCTGAGGTGGGCGCGGGCGAACCAGCGCAAGTGCAAGGGCAAGCCGCGCCCCGACGCCGCGCACGTCCCCGGCCGCGCCGCCGCCGAGCGGCGCGCGACGACGGCGAAGCGGCAGTTCGTCAACCTGTGGAACCCCGTCGCGCGGACCACCGGCCAGCCCCAGCGCGGCTGGCAGCAGGTCTGACCGGCGGATCACGAGCCCGTTGCGACGCCGCCGCGCGCAGTCCGCGGCGGGGCACGGCGCGTTATCTTGGCAGCGTCGAACCTCACGATAAGGGGACGGTATGCGCTGTCCGGGCTGCGGTAGCGAGACCACGTCGGCGTTGCCCCGGTGCACCCGGTGCAACGCGCCGCTGCACGGCGGGTCCGACGCCCCGTCCGGCGACCCGGCGACGCCGCCCTCCGACGACACGACGACGATCGCCGGCCCGTCCGCGCCGCCCTCGGGGAACCCGTTCGGCGGTGAGGCGACGATTCAGGACGCACCGGGCGCTCCGTCCGGTGGCGGCGTCCCGTCCTACGAGTCGACCGTCCGCGACCCTCTGGGACGGCTCGGCAAGGCGCCCTCGTCCTTCGGCGGCCCGTCCGGCGACGACACGGAGACGCGCACGGACACAGGCGACGAGCGGACCATCACGTCCAGCGGTCCCGGCGGCGGTGTCCTCGGCGCGCCCGGCGCCGGACGGCACAGCGCGTCCGGGACATCGGGGGCAGGCAGCCCGCCCGCCGACGGCCCCGGAAACACGCTGAGCGCCGGGACGAGCGACGACGCACCCACCTGGGATGTCCCCGGCGCCCACGGCATGCCAGGCCAGCCCGGCACGCCGGGCAACACGAACCCGTTCGGCGGCCCGACCTTGGCGGGCCGCGCGTACAACGAAGGCGGAGGCGCAGGCACAGGTGCGGGGCCGCTGCCGCCGCCGTGGGCTAACCAGCAGCAGGATCCGGTGGGGGCGCCATGGGTGCCGGTGCCGGACGCGCCGACGAGCCAGTTCCCGCCGTCCGGCGAGACCTCGACGTCGCTGTCGCCCGAGCCGTGGGCGGAACCGGCGATGTGGCAGCCGCCGGCACCGCCGAAGAAGAGCAAGCAGCCGTACATCCTCATCGCGGCGGGCATGCTGCTGCTCGCCGGGATCGCGCTCGGCATCGTCCTGTGGCCCAGCGGGTCGAAGTCCGCGCCGCCGGCGAGCGCGGCGGGGTCGCAGTCGAGCGAGAGCGTGACGACCGAGAGCGAGACGGCGAGCGGCTCGCCGAGCGCCTCCTCGGGTGACCTCGACGAGCAGGCCGGAGCCGTGGACGGGCTCCTCCAGGAGATGTCGGGCACCCGGTCCGACCTCGGCTCGGTGGTGACGGCGGGATGCGGCACGGCGGGGCTCCAGCGCATCCGCGACCAGCGGCAGGAGCAGCTCGGCAAGGCCCGCGCGCTGGAGGTCGGCGCGCTCGACGACGGCGAGGCGCTCAAGGACGCGCTCGTCCGGGCGCTCCAGGCGTCGGTCGAGTCGAACCAGCGGTACCTGGACGTCGCGCCTGGCTGCCCCTCGGACGAGGAGGTCGCCGACGTCAACCAGGAGGCCCGGGACGCCAAGGTCGAGTTCATCCGCTACTGGTCGCCGATCGCCGAGAAGGCCGGGCTGCCCGCCCGCAGCGCCGACAACATCTGAACCCCGCCGCAGCGCACGCGCCGCCCGGTCCGCCGCCGGGCCCGGGCGCGGGCAAGAGGGTTCAGCCGGGTGTCAGGTCTTGGAGGCCCACGACGCGCAGCAGTTCCAGCCGCTCGTAGGAGGTCGTGCCCGGACGGGCGGTGTGGATGATGAGCCGCTGGTCGTGCTCCGGGTTCAGCACGATCTCGCAGTCCAGTTCCATCAGGCCGACGACGGGGTGCTGGAAGCGTTTGACGTCGCCGCGGCGTACGGCGACGTGGTGGGCGTCCCAGAGGGCCGCGAACTCGTCGCTGCGGGCGTGCAGCCCGCGGACGAGCGCCGTGAGCCGCGCGTCGTGCGGACGGCGGGCGAGCGCGGCGCGCAGGTCCGCCACCGCCACGCGGGCGGCGCGGTCGCGGTCCTCGGCCGGGAACAGCTCCCGCGCGCGAGGATCGGTGAAGTAGCGCCAGACGATGTTCCGCTGCGCTTCGGGGAGGGCGGACGCGTCGCCGTGGAGCGCCTTGGCCATCGCGTTCTGCGCGAGGACGTCGCCGCCCTCGTCGACGATCTGGGCGGGGACGTCGGTCAGCCGGTCGAGGAGGAGGAGCAGGCCGGGGCGGACCTCGCCGGTGGTAGGCCGGTTGCGCGGGGGCTGCTCACCGGCCAGGTGGAACAGGTGGTCCCGCTCGTCGCCGCTCAGCCGCAGCGCGCGGGCGACGGCGGAGAGCATCTGCCGGGACGGGCGCGAGCCCCTGGCCTGCTCCAGCCGGGTGTAGTGGTCGGTGGACATGCCCGCGAGCTGCGCCACCTCCTCGCGGCGCAGGCCCGGGGTGCGGCGCCGCACGCCCTGCGGCAGCCCCACGTCGGCGGGGACGAGCCGGGTGCGGCAGCGGCGCAGGAAGTCGGCCATCTCGGTTCTGTCCACATGTCCATGATGCCCGGGACGCCGGACGCAGCCAGGGACAGATCGTCCCCGGATAAGGACGTCTCTCCCGCCGATCACCGCACCGGGGCACGCTGGGACCCCGCGAGGAAAGGACGATCCCGCATGCGGTACCGCACGCTCGGCCGGACCGGCATCCAGGTCAGCCCCTACGCGCTCGGCGCGCTGATGTTCGCCACGTCCGTCGGGAACCCCGACCCCGACGACTCGGCCCGCATCATCCGCAAGGCGCTGGACGCGGGCATCAACCTCATCGACACCGCGGACGCCTACGGCGACTCCGAGGAGGTCGTCGGCAGGGCGCTCAAGGGGCGGCGGGACGACGTCGTCCTCGCGACCAAGGTGAGCCGACCGATGGGCGACGACCCCAACCGGCAGGGCGCCTCCCGGCGCTGGATCATGACCGCGGTCGAGAACTCGCTGCGCCGCCTGCGGACCGACCGCATCGACCTCTACCAGATCCAGCGGCCGGACCCCGCCACGGACATCGAGGAGACGCTCTCCGCGCTCACCGACCTGGTCCGCGCCGGGAAGGTCCGGGCCATCGGGACGTCCACGATGCCGGCGTCCGGAATCGTCGAGGCGCAGTGGGTCGCCGAGCGGCGCGGTCTGCAACGGTTTCACACCGAGCAGCCGCCGTACTCGCTGCTGGACCGCGGCATCGAGCGCGAGGTGCTGCCGGCCGCACAGCGCTACGGCGTCGGCACGCTGGTGTGGGGCCCGCTCGGGCAGGGGCTGCTCACCGGACGCGTCCGCAAGGGCCGACAGAACGAACTCCGCCGCGCCGGCCTCTTCAAGCACCTCAACGACGAGCGCCGTCTCGACGCCGCCGAGCGGTTCGCGTCGCTGGCCGCGGAGGCGGGCCTGCCGCCGGCCCACCTCGCCATGGCGTTCACGATCGCCCATCCGGGCGTGACCAGCGCGCTCGTCGGACCGCGCACGATGAGCCACCTCGACGGCCTTCTCGCCGGCATGGACGTGGCGCTCACCGACGACGTCCTCGACCGGATCGACGAGATCGTCCCGCCGGGCACCGACGTCGGCGCGCTCGACCAGGCGTACGTGCCACCGGCCCTCCAGCAGGCGAGCCTTCGCCGCCGCCCCGCGAGCGAACGCACCGCCGCCTGACCCGTCCCGGTCAGGATGGGGTTGCGAGCGGGTCGGCCGGCGGGTCCTGGGTGAGGAACGGGAGGGCGCCGGACGGGTCGTCGAACGGGTCCACGAAGCGTTCGGCCCAGCTCAGCACCGGTTCGAGCCAGCCGGTGACGCGCATCGTGCCCGCGACGTGCTCGATCTGCTCGTCCTCGTCGAAGCCGATCGCGACGACCGCGAGGTCGCGGTAGAACGAGGCGTGGTCGTCGTCGCCGTAGATCGCGGTGACGGCGAGCGGCCGGTTCCGTTCGAGCTCCATCGACAGCGGATGGCGGCGCAGCGCGCGGAGGCGGTGGCCGAGCCTCGGCTCCGGCGGCTGCTTGAGGCCGGGGAGCTGGTACTCCAGCGGCGGGGCCGGGGCGTGCTTGTCCGGGACGCCCCCGCCGTACGGGAACAGGCGGTCCATCTCGTGCAGCCAGCGGACCTGCGGGATGACCCACGCGGGCCCCGGCGCGCCGCCGGGCACGTCCTCGCCGCCGAGGAGCCTCTGCGCGACCCCGGCGACGGTTCCGGTGAGCTCGGACGGCGGGTAGGCGGTGCGGAGCGCCCGCGACCGGCGCGACACGGCCCGTTCGAGGACGGTCGCGAGGGCGCACTCGCGCAGCCGCGGCGCGAGGCGCGAGCAGGCGCGGCGCAGGTCGAGCGGGACGGCGGGCAGCCGGCGGTTCACGACGTGCGCGAGGACGAGCACGTCCGCCCAGAGCCGCAGCCACGCCCAGTCGGGATGCCCGGCGACGAGGTCGGCCTCCCGCAGCTCGTAGAGGGTGCATGCGCGCCCGGACCGGCACTCGCAGCCGCACGCGGCGGAGCGGCGGCCGTCCACGGGCGGCGGCGGGCCCGGCAGCTCCGCCTCCCGGCCCTCGCCGAGCGGGACGCTGACGCGCAGTGGGCGGTCCATGCCGTCCGCGAACACGGCGGCGACGCCGGGACGGAGCGACACGACCTCGCGCGACTGGTCGCCGTCGAGGTTCATCGCCGCGCCGACCTGCGCGCGGTCGTCGTGGGCGGGCAGCCGGTGCACGACCTTCAGCGCCGTGTTCTTGATCACGTCCGGGACGAGCTTGGTCGGGATCTGCTCGGCGACGATGATGCCCTCGCCGTAGGCGCGGATCTCGGCGAGCATCCCGGCGAACAGCTCGACGGCGTGCGAGCTGGTGCGCTCCGGGCCGCGGTTGCGCAGCAGCCGGTGCGCCTCCTCGATGACGATGACGTGCCGCAGCGCGGGCCCGGTGGCGCGGTCGCGGCGGCGCTCGCGCATGCGCAGGTGCTCGACGATGCGGATGATGAGCGTCCCCATCAGGAACGCCTTGTCCTCGTCGTTCGCGACGTCCTCGATGGCGAGGACGATGTTGTCGCGGAGCATGCCGCCGATGTCGGCGGGGTGGCCGCCCTCGAAGAACCGCCCGGCGGAGCCGATGCGCAGGGAGCGGAGCCGCACGTCCACGAACCCCTGCACGTCGGCCATCAGCTCGCGGCCGTACCCGACGTCCTGGATGACCTGGAGGGCGGCGTTCTGGAGCTGCTCCAGCGTCGGGACGGCGGGCTCGATCAGCGAACCGGGGACGCCGGCGCCCGTCACGACGTCCCAGCCGTTGGTCTCGTAGACGCGCTGGAGCGCCTGCGCCATGATCTGCGGGAACGGCTCCTCGGCGTCGAACGCGGCCTGGAACAGGGCCCGCACCATGTCGATGTGCGCCTGCACCGGGTAGCCGGGCTCGGGCGCGAGGGGGTTGACCGACAGCGGCACCGACGCCGGGTCGGACGGGTTGACGACCGTGACCGGGCCGCCGAGGTCCTCGATGCGGCCCGCCATCGCCGCGTACTCCGACTTCGCGGGCTCGATCGCGAGCCACGGGATCCCGGCGCGGGTGAGCTGCTCCAGCAGGTGCCGGACGGTCTGCGACTTGCCCGCGCCGGTCGAGCCCGTCACGAACACGTGCCGGTTGATCGTGCTGCGCGGGACCGTGAAGCGGCCGACCTCGCGGTCCTGGCCGTCCAGGATGGCGCCGAGCTCGATCTCGCCCTCGCCGTCGGTCTCGGACGTCACGTCGAAGTACCCGGCGTCGAGGACGCGCAGGCCCGGCACCTCGCGGCGCGGCAGCCCGGCCAGCGCGGCGAGCGCCCCGGCGGTCGCGGTGAACGGGAACCGCTGCTCCGACTCGCTCATCGGGCGCAGCGGCGCGGGCGCGGCGTCCGGCCGGAGCATGTCGGCGAACGAGCCGCTGCCGTGCCCGGACCGCAGCCGGTAGGGGTGGTGGCCGAGCTCCATCGACCCGACGAGCACCGGCGCGATCTGGCCCAGCTCCGCCTGCGTCGCCGCGCCCGCGACGACCCGGACCTGCCACAGGCCCGCCTCGCGGAACGCGTCCAGCTCGGCCAGCCGCTGGTCGGCGCGCGCGACGGCGAGCCGGGCCTGCTCGTCCTCGCCGCGGCGCAGCATCCGCAGCTCGTGGTGCAGCTCGCGCATCTCGGTGTCGATCAGCCGCTCGTCGCACGGGTCCGCGACGACGAACCAGCCGAACGGGCGCTCCATCAGCGTGACGAGCGTCGACTCGAACAGGCTGGCGCCGGCCTCGGTCCGGCCGACCTGCGGCGCGAGCCGGCCGGGGCAGCGCGTCCACGCCATCCGCTCGGCCTGCCGCAGCCATCCGTCGCCGATCGGGACGCCGCGGGCGCCGCTGGGGAACAGCAGCCCGTGCGCCTCGCCGTCCGCGGACCGCCGCCCTCCGGCGGCCGCGCCGCCGAGACGTCCCGAGCCGGGATGGCCGGAGCCCGTGTGGTCGGGGCCGCCGATCGGGCCCGCGTTCGTGATCAGTTCGAGGGGCGCGCCGCCGCCCGCAGACAGCCAGCCGACCACGAACGGGCGGCGCCGTCCCGCCGCCGACAGCGCGGCGGGGAGCACGCTGACGAAGTCCCATTCGGCGGACGCCTCCCGCTGCGGTGCCGGGATGGCCTGGATCCGGTACCAGGGCCCGGCCAGCGCCGGCACCTCGTCCGGGCCGCGCCCGCCCGCCGGAGCCGCCTCACCCGTGCCGGACGCCGGCCCGCGCCGGAAAGGGCCGCCCGGTCGCATGCTCGGAGGCATCCCCGGCGGACGTCCGGGCGGCATCCCTGGGGGCGGAGGACCTGGGGGCGTCGTCACCCCAGCATCCTTACGCGACCACCGCTCCAGCGCCACCGCCCCGGCGTCCGAAGGGGCGTGTTCGTCTAGTCGGACGGGGGTGGGTCGGCCTTGTGGCGGCCGTTGGTTCTGCGGGGCGGGACGATCCGGGGCGCGCGGCCGCCCGAGCCTCGGGGCAGCGCGTGACGGGCGCGCGGGGCCTGCGTGTAGCGGGGCGCCTGCGGATAGCGGGGCTCGGGGAGCTCGGCGGGCGGCTCGTCCTCGGGCGCCGGGGCCGTGTCCTGAGGAGCCTCCGGGGCGGGCTCCTCCGCCTGGGCCAGCATCTCCTGTTCGCGGAGGTACTCCTCGAACTCCATGGAGTGCGCGGTGGGGAGCGTGATGATGCCCGGGTTCGCGTCCACGAGGAGGATGCGGCGGCCGGTGGCGCCCGCGTGGGTGAAGACCATCGCGGTCGGCGGGAGCTCCTGGAGCTGCGGCGGCTCGACCAGCAGCTCGCGGAAGCGCTGCTTGTCGGCGCGGCGCCGGGCGGCGACCGTGCGGCCCCAGGCGGTCGCGGAGCTGATCCCGGCGGCGAGGGCGGCGTCGTCGGCGACCGGGGCGGGCAGCGGGGACCACGCCGGGTCGGTGAGGCCGTCGCCGCGGAGCCGCGCGTACGCGACCGTGCTGGCGTAGCTCTCCCCGGCGAAGTCGAACAGCGTCTCGCCCGCCGAGTCGGTGATCTCGGCGACGAGCAGGGGCTGGTCGGTGCCGATGTGCTCGGCGGCGACACGGGCGTCCTCGGGGTTGCCGAGGCGCATGAAGCCGACCGCGGCGTGCCCGCGGCGGCCGAGGCGCTCGCGGACGTGCGGCGGGATCGACCGGTACATGAGCACGAGCCCGGTGCCGGTCGCCTCGCAGGCGTCGATCAGGCGGTCGAGGACGTCGCCGCGGAGCTTCTCGGCGCCGCACAGGAAGAGGGTGTGGTCCCAGCGTCCGCCGGGCGGGGACTCGCGGACCCGGTGGGTCAGCGCCGTGGTCACGTACGTGCCGAGGATCCGGTTCGTGAGCACGCCCGCGCGCCGGTCCATGGAGACGACGTGCAGCCGGGACGGCGGGAGCCGCACGGGCTCGGTGGCGAGCTTCTCCAGCTTGCGGAGCTGGGCTTCGAGGGCCCAGGCGCGGCGGACGACGATGCGGTCGGTGGCGTCCCGGCCGAACAGCGTCGCGATCCGCTCGTGCTGCTCGTCGGTGAGCAGGCCCTTGCGGAGGTCGTCGCGGGGGTCGCCGACCTGCGCGAGGACGCGCAGCGCCGCGGTGATCCCCGGGATCGTGGCGTCCGGCCCGAGCACCTCGATGATCCGTTCGAGGATCGAGTTGTCGAACGACAGGTCGCGGGTCCCGGACTGCTCCTCCCCCGCGCTGACCACGAGGGACAGGACGTCGGCGAGCGCCTCGGGACCGAGGCCGCGGGTGATGTCCAGCCGGGGCAGGTCGGCGGGCAGCACCCAGACGAGCGGGTCGTCGCCGCGGTCGGCGGCGAGGCGCAGCAGGTCGTGCGCGACGGCGCCCTCGGACAGGTCGATGACGGTGAGCCGGGCGCCGACGGCGAGGCGGGCGGCGCCCATGGTGGTGACGGCGGCGGACCAGCCCGCGAGCGTGCCGCCGACGATGTCGACCCGGTCGACCCCGGGCGGGACGGCGACGGGGTACCACTCGCGCTGGCTCTCGTAGGCGCGGTGCCGCCGCTCCCACTCGCGGTGGGCGTCGGCGTGGGCCTTCTCCGCGGCGGCGCGCTCCCGCTCGCGGGCGGCCTGCTCGCGCTCCTCCCGCTCGCGCTCCAGCGCGAGCCGCTCGCGGACGCCGCGCTCGTCGCGCCACAGCGCCCCGCCGGTGATGCCGAGGATGACCGCGCAGGCGAGCAGCCCGACGCCGGCGAACGCCCACGGCAGGACGCCGGCGGCGCCGCAGGCGAGGAAGAGCAGGACGCCGACGAGGGTGCCGCCCGCGGCGGTCCGCAGCGGGCGTCCCGCCATGTGCTCGGCCGGCCGCCGGTAGGGCGGCCGCGCCGGGGCCCGCTCGGCCTGCTCCGGCAGGCCGGGCGGCGGACCCGGGTCCGGGTGCACCTGCGCGTAGCGCCAGCCCACGTAGACGCGGTCGGCCTGTGTGAGCCGCGCCATCGCGGACCCGCTCGCCATGTCCGTCACGTCGGATGGCCCCTGGGTGTCGCGGGAAGTGAAGGAACGCCTGGGGGGTTGTCGGGTCGGTTCTTACACCACACAGGGTAAAGAGCTTGCCGGGATCGCGCGTCTCCTTCAATGGAACGAGCGCATTGATGACCGGCGTTCGCCGCCAATTCGGTCACCAGGGCTACCTGCGGGAAAGATCGGGCACCACACCGCACCCGGATGGCCGGATCCGGCCACGCTCTCCCGGCGCGGCGACCGCCCGAAACGGCGGTGCGGGACCGTTCAGCGCTCCTCGAACCGCCACACCTGGGACGCCCGCCCGTCGCAGGCCGCCTGCTGGATCTTCACCCCGTCGTCCCCGGAGTCGCCCGCGGGCGCGAGGCACAGGCCGCTGAGGCCGGAGGCCACCGTGTAGTGGCCGCGCCCGGTCCCGGCGACCCGCCAGGTCTGCGACGCGGCGCCCGAGCAGGCGATCTGCTGGACGGCCGTGCCGGGCTCCGCGGACCCGCCGACCAGGTCGAGGCACTTCCCGCTGCGCTGGTTGACGACCGTGAACCGGCCGCCGGACGCCGCCTGGAACTTCCAGTCCTGCCGCGGAAGGTCGTTGCAGAGCCACTGCTGCATCGCGGCCGCGAGCGGATCGGATCCGGCTCCGGCGTCCACGCACTTGGCGCTGTGGAGGTCGCGCAGGCGGTAGGTGTTGGCGGTGTCGACCCCGGTCGCGTCGCCGGTGCCGCGCGCCGACGCCGTCCCGAAGACCGCGGTGCAGCGCCCGGTCTCGGGGTCGCCGATCCGCTTGGTCGCGATCTCCAGGAGCCGCGTCCCGTCCGCCGAAGGGAGCAGGGACGAGCTGTAGTTCGTGCAGACGACCTCCTCCCCGCCGGGCGTCGTCGTGGAGAAGGGCGTCTGCACCGGCGCGTCGAGCGGCAGCCAGGTACCGGTCCCGCCGGCAGGGTTCGCGTAGACGGTCTTGCCGCTGGAGCCGAGGAGGACCTTGCCGGACGGGTCCTTCACGAGCCCGCCCACCAGGAGGACGCGCCCGTCCGCACCGGGGCCGGGTGCCCAGGCGAGGGTCGGGGCGTGGAAGAAGGAGTTCCCGTCCAGGTCCTTGGGGACGGTCCCGGTCTCCGTGACGGCGCCCCAGTCCCGTCCATCGGACGACGTCCGGACGTGGACCTCGCACGCACGGGCCTCCGCGCTCCCGCACAGCTCGTACGCCATGAGGTACCGGCCGTCCGCGCGCCTGCGCACGCTCGCCATGCCGGGCCGGTGGCCCGCTCCCAGGTCGACGACGGCGCGGGGCGCGCTCCAGGTCGTCCCGCCGTCGGACGACGTCACCGCGGAGATCACCTGCGTGCTCTTCTCGGCGGCCTGCGGATAGCGCGTCTCGTCCGAGAAGTAGCAGGTCAGGTCGCCCTGGGCGTCGATCGACAGCTCCGGTTCCCAGAGGCCCTCGGTCGGACGGAGCGTCCCCGGCGCCGTGGCGCAGCTCGACAGGTAGGACCACGTGCGGCCGCGGTCGAGGCTCCTCCACACCCGGACCGCCGGCTGCCGCGCCGGGGCGTTCGGCATGCCGACCGTCGTCGCCCACAGCAGCGTGCCCGCCGGGTTCTCCCCACGGGCGGCCGGAAGCTCGAAGAGCGACCCGCAGCAGGCCCCGCGCCCGTCCGCGGCCTGCGGGTCGCGGACCTCCCCGACGGGCTGGAAGGTCGTCCCGCCGTCCGAGCTCTCGTAGAAGCGCGCCATGTCGGTGAGCCCGCCGGTCGAGCTCGTGTTCACGCTCGCGATGACGTGCCCGTCGGCGTCGCCGGAGTGCGCCAGGCGGATCGCCCGCGGATACATCGCGAGGCCTGGCGTGACGTCCACCGAGTCGACCTCGGCGTAGCAGGTCCCGGTGGCCAGGCGGACGGCGTTGGCGCCTGCCTTCAGCCAGACATCGGCGGGCACGACGACCCACTGGTCCCACCCGTAACCCGCGTAGGTGAGCGCCTGGGCGCCGCCGCCGTTGACGGTGAGCTGGTGGGTGCAGGGGGCGCCCGTCCCGTTGGCCCCGCGGACGTAGAGCCGGTAGGGACCCGCCGTCGCCGCGTCGATCCTGAGCTGCACGTAGTCGCCCGGGTCGTCGAGGTGCCCGACCTTCTTCTGCCCCGACGCGTTCAACGTGTCGATCACGGTCGGGCCGCCGCTCAGCGTGCTGGTCGCCGCCTCGGCCTCCCACCGGCCGAGCGGCGACGACGTCAGCGCCGCGTACCAGCGGGCCGCCATCTTGGAGTAGCCGCCCGTGGTGGGATGCAGCTTGTCGGGGATGTCCGAGGCCGGCACCGCGGTGTTCATGTCCACGAGATGGACCTTCTTGCCCGCGGCGGCCTTCGCCTGCACGATCCCCGGGATCCGCGCGTTGTAGGCGTTCACGGACGCGTTGAGCGCCGCGTCGGTGATCGGGACGATCTTCGCGACGTACACGTCCGCCGCGGGCGCCGCCTGCACGATGTGGTCGACCAGCTTGGAGAGCCGGTCCGCCAGCGTCGCCGCGCCGGTGCCGAGCCCGCACCCGGCGTTGATGTCGTTGGTGCCGATGTGCAGCAGCACCGCGTCCGGCCGGGTCGCGGTGATCCGGCTCGTCACGTACGCGCCGGTCATGGCCTTGCCGCAGGTGCTCGCGGCCCCGTCGGCGATCTGGTCGACACGCCACCCGCCGTGCCCCTCGTGGTCCCTGTCGCCCAGCCGGGACGGCCCGGACGACTCGCCGCCCACGAGGTCCACCGGCCGCCCGTCCGCCTGGAAGAGCTGCCAGAGGTCGGTGCGGTACCCGCCGTCCGCGCCCTGGGTGGTGGCGTCGTATCCTGCGGTGATCGAGTCGCCCAGCGGCATCACCTTGAGCGGCGCCGCGGCGGCCGCACGGGCCGGTGCCGCCGACACCGGAGGCGCCTGCACCGATCCGACCGCCAGCGCGCCGGCCAGCAGCGCGAACACGGCAAGCACCGCGCGGACGGCGCCTTTTCCGCTCGTGACGATCCGCACCCCGCGTCCCCCGATCTCGCCGGACCGCCGCCGCCCCTCCCGGACGGCCGCGCCCCGCCGTTGTCTCACGGCACGAAGCGAAGATCAACAGGCGGACGGGCCGGGACCATGATCCGGCCGCATCCGGCCGCGCCGCAGGGGGCGTCAGACCACCGGGGGCGCTTTCACGGGAAGGAACGACTCCAGTTCCATCGTCGGGTGCGGGTACTTCCAGTCGAGCCCATCGAAGCGCACGTACATGCCCTCCGACCGTCCCGCGAGGAAGTAGTTGCCGTTCCACCGGTTCGGGTACGTCACCGGCGAGTCCACCGGATAGTTCGCCCCCATCGGCTCGGACTCCACGTCTAGCCCGAACACGGCGTGGACAGCGGCATCTACGAAGTTCAGGTACTCGATGTTCCCGCGCAGGTGGGTGTCCTGGATCGCGAGGCCGTACACGCGGTCCCGGACGAAGTACAGCGCGCTCAGGTCCTTGACGACCTGGTCGAACCGGTGCGAGCCGTCATGGTGGACGAACGCGCGCGTCTGCGGCTCGGCGCGCAGGACGGTGGCGGCGTAGGTCGGCAGGTCGCCGTGGAACATGCGGACGCGCGCCATGGCCCGGGGAAAGATGCGCCGCAGCCTCTCGTAGGTGAACTGGAGGTAGGCGCGGTTGGCGTCCACCAGGTCGAGTTCGAGCCCCATCGGCTCGACGCACCCCGCCAGGATCGCCGCGGACCCGCCCATGAACACGCCGACGTCGACGAGCCTGGTCAGCGCACCGTGGTCGCGCTCGACCAGCGTGAAGAGATCGAAGTAGTGGTAGGCGCTGCACTGGTCCTCGTAGGCGACGTCCGCGCGCTCGATGCGGGCGGTCATGCGGTCGAAGACGGCGTTCTTCCCGGCGAAGGCCTTCAGGTCGGCGTGGTGCCCGCTCTGGAGCGGGATGTGGAGGACCTCGTGCAGGTTCGGCACGTCGGCCAGGCCGGGCGCGGGCCGCAGGAAGGTCCCCCACGTCTCCTGGTGCATGGCCACGGTCGTGACGTAGTTCGTCATGTCCGGTCCCTCTCTCCGGCGGGGAGCGTCTCCGGTTATCGGTTACGGGGCCTTGCGGAGGCGGGCTGAGACTGCTCGGCCCAGGTGCAGCATTGCCGCGCCTACCTCTGGGGGCGGGGTCGGCCGCTTTGACAGGCGGGCCAGTTCGTCGGTCGATCGTTGCAGCTCCTGGCGCCTAGTCGCGTTCTCGGCTCTGGCCTCGGCCAGCTCGGAGTGGAGGCGCTCGATCTCGCGTTGCTGGGCGGCGATCGTCTCGGTGAGGCGGTTGGCGTCGCCGGTGCGGGCGGCGGCCTCGTACTGGAGCTGGAGGACGCGGGTGTAGAGGGCGATCCGGTTGTTCTCCATGGTCGCCAGCAGCGCCGAGGACGTGTGGGGGCGCAGCGCCTCGAAGACCTCCGCGGCGGCGGGGGCGGTCTCGCGGACGAGGACGCCGAAGCCGAAGACCGCGGGGACGATCGCGAGGCGCCAGCCGCCGGTCTCGGCGAGGGCGTCCTCGACGGCGGTGAGGACGCCGTTGCGCTCGCCGCCCGCGTGCTCGGCGACCGTGAACGCGCCGTCGCCGACGAACCCGGCCGGGGTGACGTCGTCGTGCCAGACCGTCGGGCCGCCGCCGGTGGACGGGTGGACGTCCTCGGGCGGCAGGGCGGACGGCTGGTAGTAGAAGTCGCGCCGTCCGCAGGGCCAGAGCACGTCGTGGAGGACGACCACCGCGTCGGGGGCGTGCTCCATGATCCAGGCGAGCTCCGCGCGGACGACCGCGTAGTTGTGGTCGCCGTCCAGGACGTAGAGGTCGGCGACGGGCAGGCTCGGCAGCACGTCCGGGGACAGGCCCTCGACCAGGTTGAGCCGTGGGTCGGCGTCGAGGAAGGCGCGCAGGTCGTCGCCGGGACGGGGCTCCACGCAGTGGACGGTCGCGCCGAGGTCGGCGTACACGGAGCTGACCTGCCCGGACTCCACGCCGACCTCGACGACCTCGGTGATCGGGCGGTCGGCGGCCGCGCGGGCGGCGAAGATCTGCTCGAACAGCTCCCGGAACACCGACATCGAGTGCACCAGCAGCGGCAGGCCGCGGGCCGCGCGGGCCTGCGCGTGCGGATCGCCGCGCGTCCCGGTCACGACGGGCGGGGCGGGGGTGTGGTCAGGAGCCATCGCCGAGCTTCCTTCTGGCGACTCGTTGGGCGCCGGCGGCGACGCCCTTGACGCCCGCCGTCCGGTACTCCTCGCGGAGCCGGCCGGTGAGGCGCAGGGCGCGGGCGGCCCGCGCGGCCCGGCGGTCCACCGGCATCCGCGGCGCCATGCCGGTCATCGACTGCGGAAGCATCGCGAACGCGATGCTGATCTGGCCGGACGAGACGACCGGCGCCCCGGCGCGGCGGGCGATCGGCAGCCACACCGCCGCGTGCGGGCTGTCGAACTCCATGAGGTTGCCGCCGAGGTAGCGGCACTCGGCGTAGTGCAGGCCGACGAAGTCCTCGGGCCGGTCCCAGCGCAGCACCTGCTCGCGGCGGCGGCCGGTGAGGACCCGCGCCTCGATCCAGTCGACCCGGACGATCGCCGGGCGGCCGGGGATGGCGAGCGAGATGTCGACGGTGTCGTGGTGCTCGAAGCTGAGCCGGGCGAACGACAGCCCGTTGTGGTTGATCCGGACGCGGCGGCGGATGGGCTCGTGCCAGTGGTCGTCCGCGGTGCGGTAGCGGAGCCGGGTCTCGTACGGCTCGCCGGCCGGTTCGAGCGCCTCGGGGTCGATCGCGCCGTCGGCGATGGCGCGGGCGAGGGCGCCGAGGCCGGTGTCGGACGCGGCGATCAGCCCGGGCCAGAACGAGTCCCGCATGCCGAGGTCGGCGAGGTCGCCCGGCGACAGGTAGGGGATCGCGGGCCTCAGGTCAGCGGGCAGCAGCGTGGTGACCTCGGCGGAGCCGAAGTTGTCCTCGTGCGTCCAGTTGCCGAAGACGGCGGCCTCGTCCGGGGTCGGCGACTCCAGGGCGGACGCGAGGATGCGGGCGAGGCGGTTCCGCGCCGCCGGGGAGGCGGCGGGCAGCGGCCAGGCGGCGTCGGCGGCGGCGTACCGGTTCCAGGTCCGCTGGAAGGCGCGGACGCCGTCCTGGACGGTCCTGCGCTCAGCGTTCTGGGACGGCGAGTCGGCGGTGTCGCCGAGGACCGGCGCGCCGTCCTCGGTGAAGCCGATCAGCGATCCGCAGGGCGCGTTGACGCACTGCTCGACGATCTCCGGGCTGCGCGCCACCGTCGCGGCGATGTGCGCGGGGGCCCCGGCCTGCGCGAGGTAGCCCTCGGCGCGCAGGCCGGCGAGGTGGACGCGCTCGACGCGGGCGTCGGTGGCGAGGTAGAGGCCGGACACCCGGACGTCCAGCGCCGCGATCTCCAGCGTGCGGGCGAGCTGCCGCTGGATCGTCCCGCCCCAGCCGAGGTCGACGAGGGTCAGCTCGGCGCCGTCGAGCGCGCCGGCGTCGCGCAGGTGCCCGATCAGCCGCTCGCGGGCGGCGGTGACCGTGACCGCGAGGCGGTTGGTCAGGTGCGGCGTCTCGGTGAGCGCGCGGGCGACGCGGTCGGCGATGTCGCCGTTGTCGATCACGGTGTCCAGCTCGGTCGCGAGGCCGGGGACCTCGCCGGGCTGAAGCTCCAGGACCGCGAGGGCCTGCCGGACGGTGAGCCGGTAGCCGGTGCGGATGAACGCGTGCACCGCGTCCGTGTCGAGCGGGTCGAGCCCGGCCAGGGACGTCGCGAACCGCGACAGCCAGATGACCCTGGCCTCGACGTTCCAGCCCCGGGCCCGCGCGGCGGCGTTGATCAGCTCGGACAGCAGCTCGCCCTCGCGCATCGGGCACCACAGGACGGCGGTGCCGGTCTGGTGCGCCCGCTCGGCGGCCCACTCGGCGAACCCGGTCAGGACCGGGCCGAGCACGAGCGCCCCGTACCGCCACGCGATGTCGAGCGTGGACGTGGCGTGCTCGACGCCCGAGTGGAGCGCCTTGGCCCGCAGGCTGGTGAGCCCGAAGTCGCCGTGCCGGTCGTCGAGGTCGGGGGCGGGGTCGCCGAACGGGTCGACGGGCTCGTGCTCGCGTTCCAGGACGTCCAGGTAGGCGTCGTCGAGCCGCCGGTAGTGGACGGTGCGGATGCCGAGCCCGGCGGGCACCTCGTCGTCTGCCACCCGGTTGTCGCCGATGTGGACGATCTGCTCCGGGCTGCGGCCGAGGTCGCGCAGCACGATGTTCCACAGGCCGGACGCCTTGCCGGCGCCGTGCTGGTGGGAGCGGAAGATCCGGACGTCCTCCAGCGGGCCCAGCTCGGGGCGGTCGAGCAGGAGCGACAGGTGGTCCTCGGTGAAGTAGGTGTCGGACACGAGGACGACCTCGATGTCCTGCTTGCGGGCCGCGCGGATCGTCTCGGCGATGTCGAGGTCCACGACGGTCAGCTCGCGTTCGAGCCGCACCTCCGCCTCGACGAGCTGCTCCAGGGGCGCGCCGCCGAACAGGGCGTCCGGCATG
>NZ_CAACUY010000010.1 GCF_900659615.1 Actinomadura fibrosa
CATCTCGGCGCCGACAACACCTCCCTGTTCCTCAAGGACGAGGCGTTCCGCGCCGCCATCACGCGCTGACCACCGCACGCCGCCGCCAGCACGCGGGCGAACCGCGCGATCATGCGGGGGTAGCGGTCCCGGTCGCCCGGATCCGCGAACGAGGCCGCCGTCGCGGCGGGGTCGCGGTGGGCGAGCGTGGTGCGGCCGTCGTCCGCGACGGACGCCGTGAGCAGGTCGCCGCTCGTCCGGTACTCCAGCCCGTGCCGCAGGAGGCGCTCCCCGAGGACCGGGTAGGCGGGGCCTCCGGTGAACTGCGGATGCCAGGACGAGAACGTGTCGTGCGTGTATCCGTCCGGGCCGGTGTGGGAGGCGATGAACCCGCCGATCCGGTCCCGGGCCTCGACCAGCGCCACCCGCCGGCCGGCCAGCCCGAGCACGGCCGCCGCGACCATCCCGTTGATCCCGGCGCCGACCACGACGGCGTCGTACTCGGTCCGGCTCATCGCGCCGCGCCCGCCTCGCCGATCATCCGGCCCCGGTGGAACAGCAGCGGGGACCCCTCGTCCACGGCGGCGCTGAGCACGTTGCCCACCAGCACGCTGTGGGTGTGGACGTCGAAGGACTCGGCCGGCTCGCACTCCAGCAGCGCCAGGGCGCCGTCCAGGACGGGGACGTCCCGCGCCGTCCGGTGCCAGCCGATCCCGTCGAACTTTCCGTTGGAGCGGGTGGCGAACCGGCGGGCGAGCGGAGCCTGGCCGGCGCGGAGCACGTTGACCGCGAAGTACGGGGCGCCGGCCAGCACCCCGCGCGTGGTGCTGGCCCGGTTCAGGCACAGCAGCACGGTCGGGGGGTCCAGGCTGAGCGTGGTGAACGCGTTGACGGTCATCCCGTGCGGGCCGAGGGCGGCGTCCTGCGCCGTGACCACGCACACGCCGGTGGCGAAGGCGGCGGCCACACGCCGCAGTTCCGCGCCGGTCACCCGCGGGAAGGCGGCGGCCGTCACCGCGCCGCCGAGCGGGCCCGGGGGCGCACGCCCATCTCCTCAAGGCGCGGCAGGACGGTCCTGGCGAAGTACGGCAGTTCCCCGGCGTAGTCGAAGAACGCCAGCGTCATCCCGGCGAACCCGGCGTCGGCGAACTCCTTGATCCGCGCGGCGACCTGGCCGGGCGTGCCGACCAGCGGGACGGAGCCGTGGCCCGCGGCGAACCGCAGCCGGTACGTGCGGAGCATCTCGGGCGTGAAGGACCGGGCGTGGGCGCCCATGAGGCGCATGATGGTGTCCACGGCGGGCCAGTCGGCGTTGTCCTCGGCGTACCAGCGCAGGAAGTCCCGGGCCTCCTTCTCCGTCTCGCGGCACACGACGTGGCCGAGGGTGAGGACGCCGATGTCGCGGTCGAACTCCGCACGCGCCCGGTCCCGCATCGAGGCGACGATCTCGGCGCCGTCCACCGGCCCGTCGACGATGGTGAACCCGTAGTCGGCGTTGCGGGCCGCGAACCCGCGGCCCTGCGGGGACGAGCCGGCGTTCAGCAGCGGCAGCCTGCCGTCCACCGGCTTCGGCAGCCCCTCGGCGCCCTTGAGGGAGTAGAACCGGCCGTCGTGGTCGAAGCGCCCGTCGACCGTCCAGATCTTCTCGACGACCTCCCACCACTCCTGCGCCTGGGCGTAGCGGTCGTCGTGCGCGGTGGGGAGGTCGGAGCCGAGCGCGTCGTACTCGGGCTTGTTCCAGCCCGCGACGATGTTGAGCCCGGCGCGGCCCGCGCCGATGTGGTCGATCGTGGCGAGCTGCTTGGCCGCGACCACGGGATGGTTGAACGCGGTGTGCACGGTCGAGACGACGGTGATCCGCTCGGTGACCGAGAGGAGGCCCGCGGCCCAGGCGACGGGGTCGAGCACGCCCTCGTGGAAGTTGGTCTCGCCGCCGTACCCGATGAACCGGGCGATCGGCAGCAGGAAGTCGATCCCGGCGGCGTCGGCGACGCGGGCCAGCCGGACGTTGTCGGCCCAGCTCGCCGACCAGCGCCCGGGGGCCTTGGTGATCGCCATGCCGCTGGAGCAGTTGGCGGAGAACAGGCCCAGCTTGAAGCCGTCGCCGCGGAGGAGGGGACGGGTCATCCGGATGCTCCTTCAGATGCGGCGGCGGGCAGCACCCGCCGCAGGGCCAGGTACAGCACCGCCGTGAGGACCAGCGCGACCAGGAAACCGAGGGAGGTGACGCCGGTCTCGGTCAGCGCGTAGGCGACGCCGGACGAGACGAGCAGCGCAACGGCCCCGGCCCAGTTGACGTTCTCGGCCCGCCCGGGGTCGGCGGGCACGCGCCGCCGGACCACGAAGAAGTCGACGATCATCAGCGTGCACAGGGAGGTGGTAAGGATGCCGAGCAGGCCGAGCCAGGTGTTGATGAGGTCGAGGATGTCGGCCTTGATGGCGAGCAGGCCGATGACGTTGCCCACGACGACCATCCAGAACCGGCCGGGGCCGCGCCCCGCGACCGCGTCGGCGAGGTTGCTCAGCGCGAGCGACCCCGAGTAGGTGTTGATCACCTGTGCCTTGGCCTGGGCGGCGTACATGACGAGGAAGCCGAGCGTCCCGGCCAGGACGATGAAGTAGGCGCCGGCGTTGCTGTGCGCCATGAACGCCAGCTTCTCCGCCGTGGTCGCGCCGGCCTGCGTGGCGGCCACGCCCGCGTGGGCCGGGTCGTTGAGGTAGTCGGTGACCACGGCGTCGCCCGCCTGGAAGATCAGCGTGCCGACGACCACCACGACGATGTTGACCACGATGGAGCCGACGACGGACATGATGCCGACGTCACGGGACGTGCGGGCGAAGCGGCCGAAGTCGGCGCCGGTCAGCGCGAGGGCTCCGGCGATGCCCGCGATCGCGCTCAGCGCCGCGGTGACGTCCCCCGGGGACAGCCGCTCGGGGCTGTACGCCCAGATGTCGCCGAGGCCGACGTCGGACTTGCTCACCGCCATGGCGGTGACCGCGAGGACGAGGACGGCCGCCAGCACCGTCAGGACGGCGGACGTGCGCTGCACCAGCTTCAGCCCGAACGTCGTCAGCACGATCCAGGCCACGGTGAGGACGCCGTAGATCGCGATGGCGTTGGCGTCCGTCGGCGACCACCCGAACATGAACAGGGTGCCGTAGTACAGCAGCGCGTTCTCCAGCGCGAGGAAGCCGAGCACCATGAACGCGAAGATCAGCGACGCGAGCGCGGAGCCGCGGACGCCGAGCCCGTAGGACCGGCTGGTCACGGTGGACGACGTTCCCGCGACCTGGCAGACGTGCCCGACGGCCCAGCCGAGCAGCGAGCCGAACACCGCCGCGACGATGCCGACGGCGATGCCCCAGCGGGTGCCGGCGGTCTGGCTGACGCCGCCGCCGATGCCGAGGACGACCAGGGTCGTGCCGGCGCCGCAGGTGTTGAAGGCCAGGGCCCAGCCGCCGCGGCGCTCCTGCTCGGGGACCGGGACGAGGGCGTGGTCCTCGATGACGGACCGGAGATCGGATGGTCGGGATGCGGGCGAGGATTCCTGCGGCAACGATTCCTGCATGGACGTCTCCTGTCCTGCCGAGTGCGTGACGGCGCATACGACAGCCCGTACCGCGCCCGGCGGGACGGACGTCCGTGCCGGGGAGGGAGACGGGTGGGCGGTGGCGGGCTGTGGTGCAGGTCATGCTGGCAGCGGCGGTAGCGTCCGACCAATGCCTATCAACGTCGCGCTATGCCCGTGAGGGCATAGCAGTGATCACAGGCCTCGGCGTCGAAGCGCGCTCAGGAGCCCCTCATCTCGGCGGTGATCGACTCGGCCACCCGCCGGAGGTGGCCGACGATCGCGCGGGCGCCGTCGCTCAGCTCCTGGTCGGCCCGCCAGGTGACGCCGATGGTCTGCGGCACCGTGCCCAGCTCGATCGCCAGCACGTCCAGCCGCTCGTCACCGGCGGCGATCAGCGAGGGCAGCGGCGCCACGGCGTCGGTCGCGGTGAGGATGGCCCGGATGGTGAGGATCGTGACGCACTCGATGACGTTCTCCGGCGGTTCGAGGCCGCGCTCGGCGAACAGATCGTCGAGCTCGTCGCGCAGCAGCGCCGGCCGGTTCGGCAGGATCCACGGGTAGCCGCCGAGCGCCGCCAGCGTCGGCGCCGGGTCGTCCAGCGCAGGGTGGCCGCGCCGCACGACGATCCGGACGGGCTCCTCGTACAGCCGCATCCGGCGCAGGCCGGCGTCGTCCCGCTCGGGGGCCAGCCGCCCCACCAGCAGGTCGACCTCGTGCCTGCGGAGCAGCTTGACCAGCTCGTCGGGCACCCCCTCCGTCACCGAGACCACGGTTCTCGGGCGTTCGGACTTGAGCGCCACCACGGCCCGCGGCAGCAGCGTGTACGCCCCGGCCAGGTTGGTGCCGACCCGCACGGGACGGTCGCCCGCGCGCCGGATCTGCTCGATGTTCTCGCCGACCTCGCGCAGGTTGCCGAGGATCATCCGGGCGTGCTCGACGAGCAGTTCCCCGTACACCGTCGGCGTCACCCCGCGGGGCCCGCGCTCGAACAGGCGCACGCCGAGCACCTCCTCGGCCTCCTTCAGCCCGCGGGTGATCACCGGCTGGGTGATGTGCAGGGCCTGCGCGGCCCCGACCAGCGACCCCTGCTCGGCGATGGCGCCGACCAGCGTCAGGTGGCGGAGCTTGAAGCGTCCGTCGAGCAGCCAGTCGATCTTCCTCGGCACGGCCATGCGACGCCTCCCGCTTTCCGAGCCACGGCTCCACGCTATGCCCGTATGAACATAACAGCATGTGAAAGGGCAATGGTGCTCCGGTGTTCCGAACCCACAGGATGAGCCTCATGCCCGTCTTCCCGCGCCCTCCCCTACCGGACGCCGTCCAGGCGGCGTTCGCCGAGGGGACGCACGTCATCGACCTCACCGCGCCGCTGTCCGCGCGAACCCCGGTCCTGCCGCTCCCCGAGGGCATGGCGCCGATCCCGCCGTTCCGCCTGGAGCAGGTCGCGCACTACGACACGCCGGGCGAGCCCGCCCTCCAGAACGGCATCCACACGGGCGAGCACGTGGGCACCCACTTCGACGCGCCCTGCCACTGGGCCAGCGGACGCCGCCTGGAGGACGTCGGGAGCGTCCCGGTGTCGCGGCTCGTCGGCCCCGCCGCCGTCATCGACCACAGCGCGCGATGCGCCGAGGACCCCGACCACCTGCTGCGGATCGAGGACGTCCTGGCCTGGCAGGACGAGCACGGGCCGCTCCCCGGCGGCGGC
Source organism: Actinomadura fibrosa (assembly GCF_900659615.1). Classification (GTDB taxonomy): domain Bacteria; phylum Actinomycetota; class Actinomycetes; order Streptosporangiales; family Streptosporangiaceae; genus Spirillospora; species Spirillospora fibrosa. The sequence goes on from NZ_CAACUY010000010.1 coordinate 5,260, forward strand.
TGGCTGCTGTACCGCACCGGCTGGGACGCCCGCTCCCACGACCAGGACCTCTTCCTCAACGCCGGGGAGGACGGCCCGCACACGCCGGGCATATCCCCCGAGTGCGCCCGCTGGCTGGCCGAGGAGGCCCCGGTCGTGGGGCTCGGGGTCGAGACGGTCGGCATCGACGCGGGCCAGGCGTTCCGCTTCGACCCGCCCTTCCCCGCCCACGAGCACCTGCTCGGCGCGGGCAAGTACGGCCTCACCCAGCTCCAGAATCTCGCCTCGCTCCCGCCGCTGGGCGCGGTGCTCGTCGTCGCCCCGCTCCGCATCGTCGGCGGGTCCGGCAGCCCGGCACGCGTCATGGCGCTGACCGGCGCGCAGCGCGCCGACGGCACCGGCGGCACCGGCGACGCGAATCCCTCGAACGACGCGAACCCCTCGAACGACACGGACGGAGACGACTGACGATGCTGGTACGCGAGGCGATCGGCCGCACCCTCCACGACCTCGGCGTCCGGGCGGCGTTCGGTGTGGTGGGTAGCGGCAACTTCCACTTCACCAACGCGCTGGCCGAGGCCGGTGCCACGTTCACCGCCGCCCGGCACGAGGGCGGGGCGGCGGTCATGGCGGACGCCTACGCCCGGATGAGCGACGAGGTCGCCGTGCTCAGCCTCCACCAGGGATGCGGGTACACCAACGCCCTCACCGGCGTCACCGAGGCCGCCAAGAGCCGCACCCCGCTGCTGGTCGTCACCGCGGAGGCCACCGAGCCGTCGTCGAACTTCCACGTCGACCAGCGCGGCATCGCCGAGGGCGTCGGCGCGGTCGCGGCCGCGGTACGGTCCCCGCGGACCGCCGTGGACGACGTCACCCGCGCCTACGAGGTCTGCGCCCGGGAACGGCGGACCGTGGTCCTGAACGTGCCGATCGACGTCCAGGACGAGCCGCTTCCCGAGGGAGCACGCGCCGGGCACCGTCCCGCCGTCGGGAACCCGCGTCCGGCCGCCGCCGATGTCGAGGCGTTCGCCGAGCTGCTGCGGCGGGCCGAGCGCCCGGTCTTCGTCGCGGGCCGCGGCGCCCGCTCCGCCGGTGCCGGGGAGGCGATCGCCGCGCTCGCCGAGCGGACCGGGGCCCTGCTCGCCACCTCCGCCGTCGCGCGCGGCCTGTTCAACGGCAGCCCCTGGAGCGTCGACGTGTCGGGCGGCTTCGCCACCCCGCTCGCCGCCGAGCTCATCTCCGGCGCCGACCTGATCGTCGGCTGGGGCTGCGCCCTCAACATGTGGACCATGCGGCACGGGCGCCTGATCTCCGCGGACGCCGCCGTCGTCCAGGTGGACCTGGAACGCGCGGCGATCGGCCGCCACCGTCCCGTCGACCTCGGCCTGTGGGGCGGCGTGGCCGAGACCGCGCGCGACACCCTGGCCCTGCTCGGCGGCTCCGCCGAGCAGGACCCCGGCGCCGCGACCGGCTACCGCGGCCCGGAGATCGCGGCCCGGATCGCCGCCGAGGGCTCCTGGAAGCAGGTCCCCTACCGGGACGCGACCGGTGGCGGACGCATCGACCCCCGCACGCTCACCATCGAGCTCGACCGCCTGCTCCCCCGCGAGCGGATCGTCTCGGTCGACTCGGGCAACTTCCTCGGCTACCCGAGCATGTTCCTCGACGTCCCGGACCACCGCGGCTTCTGCTTCACCCAGGCGTTCCAGTCGGTGGGGCTCGGCCTGGCCACCGCGATCGGCGCCGCGCTCGCCCGCCCGGACCGGCTGCCGGTCGCGGCCTGCGGCGACGGCGGTTTCCTGATGGGCATCTCCGAGCTGGAGACCGTCGTCCGGCTCGGCATCCCCATGCTGGTGGTCGTCTACAACGACGCCATGTACGGCGCCGAGGTCCACCACTTCAGCGGCGGAGACAGGGAGCGCCCCGACCTGTCCGCCGTCACCTTCCCCCGCACGGACATCGCCGCCATCGCCCGCGGTCACGGCTGCGAGGCCCTGACGGTCACGCAGCCGGGCGACCTGGCGGAACTCAAGGAGTGGATCCAGGGCCCGAAGCACCGCCCCATGGTCATCGACGCCAGGATCACGTCCGACGAGGGCTCCTGGTGGCTCCAGGAGGCGTTCGGCCACTGAAACCGTCAACGGGGAGGCCGCTACCACGCGGGACCCCGAACGAACCGGGCCGCTTCCCTGGTGGGAGGCGGCCCGGTTCGCTGTGGATCCGGTGTCAGGCCAGTCCGAAGAAGCGGCGAGCGTTGCCGCCGAGGATCGCGGCGCGGGCGTCGTCGCCCAGGGCGTCGCACGCGCGGACGGTCGCGCCGGGTTCCAGCTCGCCCAAAGGGAACGGGTAGTCGGTGCCGAGCATGACCCGCTCGGCGCCCATGACCTCGACCAGCAGGCGCAGGGCGCGCGGGTCGAAGACGGCCGAGTCGACGTGGAACCGGTCGGTGTAGGCCGACGGCGGGCGCGGCGAGTCCGCGCGGACGATGTCGCGGTTGTGCCAGGCGTTGTCGGCCCGTCCGAGCAGGTAGGCGAAGCTGCCGCCGCCGTGGCAGAAGCACAGCCGCAGCGACGCGGGGATGCGCTCGAACGCGCCCGACAGGATCAGCGACAGGATCGAGAGCTGCGTCTCGGCGCCCATGCCGACGAGCCAGGGCAGCATGTAGCGGCCGGCCATGCGGTCCTCGCCGAGCATGTCCCACGGGTGCATGAGGACCGGCATGCCCTCGCGGGCGCAGTGCGCGAGGAACTCGGTGAACTCCGCGTCGTCGGGGTAGCGCGCGCCGACGTGGTTGCCGATGTGCACGCCCTTGTGCCCGGCGGCGGCCGCCTTCCCGACGGTCTCGCAGGCCAGCCCGACGTCCTGCAGCGGGACCTGGCACAGCGGCAGCAGCCGTCCGGGCGCCTGCGCGCAGTGGTCGAGGATCCGCCGGTTGACCAGCTCGCACCAGTCGGCCGCGCGTGCGGGCTCGGCGTCGTAGCCGAACAGCAGCGGGGTCGAGGAGACCGCCTGGACGTCCACGCCGGCGGCGTCCATGGCCGCGACGCGGGCCTCCGGGTCCCACAGCCCCGCGTCGACCGGACGGTACTCGGCGTCCCCGCTCATCATCATGCCGGTGCCGTCGCCGTTCTCGCGCAGCCACGGCTCGTCCGCGCCGAGCACGCGCGCCTCGGCCCGCGAGATGCGCGGGAACACGTGGGCGTGCACGTCGATGACCGTCACGCGCGGACCTCGGTCCTGGGCCGCATCTCCGCCGGCCACAGCCTGCCCGGGTGGACGGCGCCGCAGTTGCCGCAGGTGCGGTCACCGTCGTAGAAGCCCTCGAACGCGGGCGGCAGGTCGTCGACGATCGAGCGCACCTGCAACTGGACGCGGCGGACGAGGTGGTGGCAGTTCGTGCAGTACCACTCGAACGCCTCCTCCGTGCCCTCAGGCCGGGCGGTCTCCACGACGAGCCCGATGCTGCCCTCCTCGGGCCGCTGCGGGGAGTGCCGGACGTGCGGCGGCAGCAGGAACACGTCCCCCTCGTTGATCTGCACGTCGACCGGCGGCCTGCCCTCCTCCTCCATGACGCGCAGCACCAAGTTGCCCTTGAGCTGGTAGAAGTACTCCTCGGCCGGGTCGTCGTGGAAGTCGGTGCGCTGGTTCGGGCCGCCGATCACCATCACGACCAGGTCGGAGCCCTCCCAGACCTGGGCGTTGCCGACCGGGGGCCTGAGCAGGTGGCGGTGCTCGTCGATCCACCGCTCGAAGTTGAACGGCTGCCCGAAGGACAGTTTCGGCAGGGCGGTCATGCTCCGGGCTCCTTCGCGGGGAGGTACGCCGTGCAGGCGATCTCGATCAGCAGGTGCGGGTGCGGCAGCTGGTGGACGGCCACGGTCGTGCGGGCCGGCCCGGTCTCGTCGAAGTACTCGGCGTAGACCTCGTTGTAGCCGCCGAAGTCGTTCATGTTGACCAGGTAGGCCGTGATGGCGACCAGGTCGGGCAGGTCTCCCCCGGCCGCCTTCAGCAGGTCGCGGACGTTCTCGATGACGGCGCGGGTCTGCGCGCGGATGTCGAGGTCGGTGACGCCCATCGCGTCGGCGGTCGCGCCCGCGAAGGTGCCGTCGGGGCGGCGGGAGCTGGTGCCGGACACGAAGACCAGGTCGCCCGCCCGCCTGAGGTGCGGGAACCGGCCGCGGGGCCGGGCCTTGCCCTCGACCAGCAGCGCGTCCCCGTTCCCGTCGCGGGCGGTCATGTGGTCACCTCGACCGAGCCGAGGCCGGACGCGGTGACCCGCACATGCGCGCCCGCGGGCAGCGGGACGGCCGCGGTGGCCGCGCCCGCGAGCACGACGTGGCCCGGTTCCAGCGCGATGCCCGCCTGCCCGCAGAGCCGGGCGGCGGCGCGCAGCGAGCGCATCGGGTCGCCGAGGATCGCCGCCGACGACCCGGTCTGGACGGCCCGTCCGTCGATCTCCATCAGCATCCCGACGTTGGACACGTCGCGCGGCTGGTGCCAGGCGCCGACGCCGTACCCGGCGGCGGACGCGTTGTCGGCGATCACGTCGGGCAGCGTGAACGCGAAGTCCTCGTAGCGGGAGTCGAGCACCTCGAAGCCGACCGCGACGCCGGCGACGGCGGCGTCCACGTCGGCGGGCGAGCGGACCGGGCGGCCGATCAGGTACGCGATCTCCGGCTCGATGCGGGGGTGGATCAGCCGGCCGGTGTCGATGCGCGACTCGACCAGCATCGCGTCGGTCAGCAGCCCCCAGATGACGTCGTGGACGCCCATCTGGATCATCTTGGCCCTGCTGGTGAAGCCCATCTTCACCCCGGCGAGCCGCTCGCCGCGGGCGAGCCGCCGGTCGATCACCGTGCGCTGCACCGTGTAGGCGTCCGCCACGTCCAGGTCGGCGGCGCCGGTCAGCTTCGGGATCGCCCGGACGTCCCGCGCCGCGGTTTCGAGGCGGTCGGCCAGTGCCTCGGCGTCGCTCATGAGTCCTCCTTCGCGAAGGCGACGCGGACGTCGCCGAGCCCCTCGATGCGGGCCTCCAGCACGTCGCCGGGGACGGCCGCGACCATCGGGCCGAGCGCGCCGGTCAGGACCGTGTCGCCGGCGCGCAGCGGTTCGCCGGCCCGCGCGAGCGTCCCGGCGAGCCAGAGCGCCGCGTTCAGCGGATGGCCGAGGCAGGCGGCGCCGGTGCCGGTCGAGACCTGCTCGCCGCGGCGCTCCAGCACCATGCCGCACAGCCGCAGGTCCACCCGGTCCAGCGGGACGGGCCGGTTGCCCAGCACGTACATTCCGGACGAGGCGTTGTCGGCGACGGTGTCGGCGAGGGCGACGTCCCAGTCGCGGACGCGGCTGCCCGCGACTTCGATGGCGGGCAGCGCGAACGCGGTCGCGCGGATGAGGTCGGCGGCGGTGGTGCGCTCGTGCGGGAGGTCGCGCTCCAGGACGAGCGCCACCTCGGCCTGGGCGTGCCCCTGGAGCACGGAGCCGGCGGGGATCTCGGCGCCGTCCGGGACGGCCGTGTCGGCCCACAGCGTCCCGAAGCCGGGGCTGTCCGCGCCGAGCTGCCGCTGCACGGCCGGCGAGGTCAGGCCGGTCTTGCGGCCGACCGGACGGCGGCCCTCGGCCAGCCAGCGCTCGGTGAGGCGCCGCTGTACGGTGTACGCGTCGTCCGGGCCGATCAGGTCGCGGACGGGCGCGCAGGGGACGCCGGTCGCGTGCGCCTCCAGGAGGCGGTCCGCCGCGGCGGCGATGGATGTCTCTGTCACGGGTTCGCTCTCAGATCTGGACGCACACGTTGACGGGCTCGGAGAAGAAGTCCAGGGAGTACTCCCCGCCCTCGCGTCCGATGCCGGATGCCTTGACGCCGCCGAACGGGGTGCGGAGGTCGCGCAGGTTCCAGCAGTTGACCCAGACGATGCCGGTCTCGACGCGCGGCGCGACCCGGTGCGCCCGGGACAGGTCGCGGGTCCACACCGTCGCGGCCAGCCCGTAGGGACTGTCGTTGGCCAGCCGCAGCGCCTCGTCCTCGGTGTCGAACGGGGCGACGTGGCAGACCGGCCCGAAGATCTCTTCGCGGACGGTCCGGGCGGCCTCGGGCAGCCCGGTCAGCACGGTCGGCTCCACGTGGAAGCCGCCGTCGCGGCGGTCGCCGAACTCCGGGGCGCCGCCGCCCGCGACCACCGTGGCGCCCTCCTCGCGGGCGAGCCGGTAGTAGGACAGGACCTTGTCGCGGTGCTCCGCCGAGATCATCGGGCCGTAGCCGTCCAGGGCGCGGGCCCGTGCTCCCAGCGCCTCGACGAACTCGTCGAAGATCGGCCGCTGCACGTAGACGCGCTCGGTGCACAGGCAGATCTGCCCGGAATGGGTGAACGTGGAGCGGACCGTGCCCTCGACGGCCGCGTCCAGGTCCGCGTCGGCGAACACCACCGCCGGGTTCTTGCCGCCGAGCTCGAACGACACCGGCGTGACATGATCGGCGGCGTTGCGCATGATCGCCGCACCGGTCGCCGACTCGCCGGTGAACGCGATCGCGTCCACACCCGGATGCCCCGTGAGGAACTCCCCGGCCGCGCCCGCGCCGTGCCCGTGCACGAGGTTGAACGCGCCGGCGGGCAGCCCGGCCTCGTCGATCACGGAGGCGAGCAGCGTGGCGGTGGACGGCGTCTCCTCCGACGGCTTGGCGACCACGGCGTTCCCGGCGGCGAGCGCGGGGGCGACCTTCCAGGTCAGGAGCAGCAGCGGGAGGTTCCACGGCGAGATGACCGCGACGACGCCGAGCGGGCGGCGGACGGTGTAGTTGAGCGCCTGCCCGCCCGCCCCGGCGCTCCAGCCGGGGATCTGCGTGGTGTACGCCCGCTCGGGGCGCCCGTAGAGGAGATCGGCGTAGGCGCGGAAGTTGCCGATCGCGCGCGGGACGTCGATGGTCGCCGCCAGCTCGCGGGGCTTGCCGGTGTCGAGGGCCTCCGCGTCCACGAACTCGTCGAACCGGGCCTCGATCCCGTCGGCGATCCGGCGGAGCGCGGCGGCCCGCTCGGTGTCGCCGGCCGCGCCCCAGCCGCCTTCCAGGGCTCCGCGCGCCGCCCGGACGGCCGCGTCGACCGTCTCCCGGGCGGCCTCGGGGACCTGTCCGCGTTCGGTCCCGTCGGTCGGGTCGATCAGCGGGAACGAGGTCCCGCCGGGCTCGCCGGCGAGGAAGGCCCCGCCGACGTAGTGGGCCGGCTTCATGAAGGTGTCACCGCTCCTCTTCTGGTCCCGGCGGAGCCGGGCTCGCGGGGTGTGAGACCGCCCCTCGGAAGCACCGGTCCGGACGCTTCCGCGCAGGTCGTGCCGTTCATCATCGTCACCGCGCGTTATAACTGTCCAATACCTATGGCACTGGCACCTATGCGCCGTCGGCTATATCAGCGCGGAAGCGGCTGGAAGCGGAACCGGCCGTTCGCGGCCTCGACGCGTCCCCAGCCGAAGTGCGCCGGCATGAGGACCGCGCCGTGCCGCGCCGTCCAGTCCAGGAGCGTGTGCCTGGCCTTGGCGGACGCCGCGCGGTCCACGCAGAAGCGCGAGCAGGTCATTGGATGGGCGAACTGGTGCGGGTGGTGGATCAGGTCGCCCGAGAGCACGGCGGTCTCCCGGCTCCCCCGGACGATCACCGCCGCGGAGCCGGGCGTGTGGCCCGGCACGGCGCGGACCTCGATCCGGTCGCCGAGGCGGGAGCCGTCCTCGGCCGCCTCCAGGCGCCCCCGCTCGATCAATGGCACGACGCTGTCGGCATAGGACCCGTACATGAAGCCGTGGTCGCGGGCGTACTCCCCGCGCCCCCAGTCCAGCTCGTCCGCCAGGGCCAGGTATGTCGCCTCGGGGAAGGTGGGCACCCAGGCGTCCCCGCCCCAGCTGGTGTTCCAGCCGACGTGGTCAGCGTGCAGGTGGGTGAGGAAGACGGTGCCGACGTCGGCGAGGGCGCGGCCGGTCCGCTCCAGCGCGGCGGGCAGCGCGCCGTCCGACCGCCGGTTCCAGCCGGGGCGGGACCGGGCCTTGCCGTCCCCCACTCCCGTGTCGACCAGCACGGTGCCGGTACCGGTGGTGATCAGGTAGCCGCCGAACGTCAGGTCGAGGTCGGCGCCGGGTCCTCGGTCGTCGCCCTCGGGGACCAGCAGGTCGTCCGGGGCGAAGTCCATGCTCGGGATGTCCGCCAGCCAGGTGACCGCGATCCCGCCGAGGTCCAGGCTCGGCGGCGGCGCCGCGCTCACCGGGCCGCTCCGTCGGCGACCGCGGCGTCCGCCGTCGCGGCGGCGCCGTCCCCGGCCCGGCGCGCCGCGGTCTCCCGCAGCGCCGCCAGGCAGACGAACGACACCCCGCACACCAGGACGATGTACCCGGCGATCGGGAGTCCCGAGTCGGTGCGGAGCAGCAGCGAGGTGGCGACGATCGGCGCCATCCCCGCCCCGAAGACGTTGGAGATCGCGTAGGAGATGTTGACCGCCGAGTACCGCACGCCGGCCGGGAACAGCTCGGCCAGCAGCGTCGCCAGCGTCCCGTACGCGGCACTGAACGGCACCGAGACCAGCAGGTAGCCGATCAGCATCGGGACGAACGAGCCGGTGTCGACCAGCAGCAGCCACGGGAACGCGGTCAGCGCCATGCCCAGCACGCCGCCGGCGAAGACCGGCTTGCGGCCGACCCGGTCCGACAGCGCGCCGAACCAGAGCAGGCAGGGCAGCACCACGGCCATCGAGAGCAGCGTCAGGCCCAGCATCGTCCCGCGGCTCACCTCGACGTGGTCGGTGCCGTAGCTGAGGCCGAAGACCATGGTGGCGTAGAACATCGTGCCGGGCGCCAGCCCCGCGGCGGCGCAGAGCAGGATCGGTGCCCACGACCGCTTGACGGCCTCGACCGCCGGCCGCCGTGCCGCGCCGCGCTCCGCCACCTCGCGGAACTCCGGGCTCTCGTCGACCCGGAGCCGGATGAAGAAGCCGACCGCGACCAGCAGCGCGCTCAGCAGGAACGGCACCCGCCAGCCCCAGCTCTCCAGGGCGCCGTCGGGGAGGAGCTGGATGAGCAGGAACACGAGGTTGGAGAGGGCGAGCCCTACCGGGACCCCGACCTGGACCCAGCTTCCGAAGAAGCCGCGGCGGGCGGGGCTCGAATGCTCGACCGCCATGAGGACGGCGCCGCCGTACTCCCCGCCGAGCGCGATGCCCTGCACGAAGCGGACGGTCACCAGCAGGATCGGCGCCCAGACGCCGACCTGCGCGTACGTCGGCAGGAGGCCGATGACGAAGGTGCAGGCGCCCATCAGGGACAGCGTGACCACGAGCACGGACTTGCGTCCCGCCCGATCGCCGAGGTGCCCGAACAGCACGCCGCCGATCGGCCGCGCGACGAACCCGACCACGAAGGTGGAGAACGACAGCAGCGTGCCGACCATGGGGGCGAAGTCGGGGAAGAACTGCTTGCCGAAGACCAGCGCCGCGGCGGTGCTGTAGATGAAGAAGTCGTACCACTCGATGGCGGTGCCGACGAAACTGGCCGCGACCGCGCGGTTCCGTGGTCTGGTGTCGGTGCCCACGTGCGTCCTCCCACTCGAACAGCCCCGGCGCTGTGTGTCGGAACGCTAAGTGACATGCGGCATATCGCACTAATATCGTTTGCCCGGGCCGGTATGCGCGCACGGATATAGCGGGCCGGGACGCTCTTCTCCATGCATAACCAAGTCGTGATGTCACCGCCTTAGCCCATGGCCATACCGTGATATCAAGGGGTCATGCGCGCGATCGACCTGCTCAACGGACGCCTCAAGCTGCGGCACCTGGTCCTGGTGGTGGCGATCGCCGACCAGGGCAGCGTCCTGCGGGCCGCCGAGCACCTGCGGCTCGCCCAGCCCGCGGTCACCCGGAGCCTCCGCGAGGTGGAGGGCATCCTGGACGTGGAGCTGTTCACCCGCGGGCCGCGCGGGATGACCCCGACACTGTTCGGCGAGGCGTTCGTCGAGCACGCCCGGGCGGTGCTGGCGGAACTGCGCCGCGCCGGCGAGCGGATCACCGGGCTGGCCGACGGCGCCGTCGGCACCGTCACCATCGGCACCGTGCTCGCCGGCTCGAACGTCCTGCTGCCGCGCGCGATCGCGGCGCTCAAGCGGGACCGGCCCGGCATCACCGTGATCGTCCAGGAGGCCACCTTCGACACACTGGTCCCGCGGCTGATGGACGGCGAGGTCGACCTGGTGCTGAGCCGGCTCAACCCGATCGACGACACCCCCGGGCTCCGCCAGGTCGACCTCTACAGCGAGCCCGTGCGGCTGGTCGCGCGGGAGGGGCACCCGGCGCGCGGCCGGCCGGACCTGAGCCTCGCCGACCTGCTGGACTACCCGTGGGTGCTCCCGCTCCAGCGCACGGCGCTGCGGCAGGAGCTGGAGGAGGTGTTCCACGGCCAGGGTCTGCCGCTCCCCGCCGACCTGGTCGAGTGCACCTCGAACCTGACCGTGCGGAGCCTCGTCCACGACACCGACACGATCGCCGCGCTGCCCGAGCTCGTGGCCCGCGCCGGAGGCGGCATCGAGCCGCTGCCCGTGCCGCTGGCCCAGGTGCGGCGCCGGGTCGGCGTGACGATGCCGGCGCGCCGCCCGCCGACGCCCTCGGCCCGGCTGATGCTCGGCCACCTGCGCGAGCAGGCGGCCGAGCTCTCGGCGCGCCTCTCCCCCACCGAGGGCGGGCCGTCAGGAAACGGTCCTCCAGCCTGAGCTCACTGTCGCGCGGAAGCGCCACTTGGCTCGGGTGTTCGAGTGTGTGGTGCGATGGGCTCTAGCCGCCCGCCGATCCCCCTCTCGGTCAGTCCTGCGTCGGGGCCCGGGCTGGGGAAGCGGGCGGGTTTCTGCGCCGACCGGACGGCGGCGAGCCCTGGGCGCTCCTCGGTACCAGGGAGCCGTCCGCGGCGATGTACTCCGCTGTGAATTCGAGAGCCATGACTCCCGGCGCGTCCAGCGCCTGGAGCCTGATGTCGGCGTTGACGTCGGTCTGGGCCAGCAGACCGAAATGGACGAGCCTGCCCGTCGGGCGCACTCCGAACATGGCCGCACCTCCGTCCTTGCGCGGGTGGGCGACGATGTACTCGTACACCTGCCACCCGTCAGGGCACGTCGACTCCTTCAGCACCACCGCGGTCACCAGGTCCCGCTCGGTGAGTCCCCGGGGGGCGCGCGCGGCGTCCCCGGAGACCAGGATCCAGAGGTGCTCGTTGCGGCAGCGGAACCGCACGGAGCCTGTCTCGGCCACGGGGATCGCCGGGAGTTCGCGCCGCAGCGCCGCGTCGGCCGGCCGGTCCGCCGGCGGCTCGAACCGGAAGGTGATCGCTCTGCGCGGGTCGAGGTCGAGCAGCGCCGCGGCCTCCGGCTCGGCCAGCCGCCGCGAACCGAGGCCCAGGCGGTAGGAGATGAGCGTCTGGGCGAAGTCGACGCCGCGCCCGGTGGTGCGTGTGAGCGCGCCGAACGCCTCAGGTCCTCCGATGCGGCCCAGGCCTCTGGCCGCCGCGGCCACCACCGCGGGATCGTCCGCGGCGAGGGCGGTGATCAGCGCACGCTCGTTCTCCGGCGTCGCCTCCTTGCCGAGGGCGACGGCGGCCGTCGTCCGGAGCCCGGACGGTGCCGTCCGGTCGGCGACGATCCGTCCCAGGAACGGCCGGACGCGGGACGACTCGCGCCGCAGCAACTCCTTCAGCGCCTCGCCCCGCTCCTGCGGGTCCCCTCGATCGACCTGGTCCACCAGCGTGTCCTCGTCGAGCTCGGGGCGGGTCTCCACGTCGCTGAGGCTCATCGTCAACACCCGCTCTGGACCGCGCAGTGCGCGGGCGCGGTCAAGATGGTGGACCCTTGGGACGCGGTCAGCAGGACGGCCGTCCGGATGCCGCCGCCGCAACTGGTCGCGCACCGGGTCTGGGCCATGAGGTTGTTGCACCCCGCCGTCGTGCCCGGGCAGTTCGCACCGCCGTGATTGTGGCTCAGGCCGAGGTGGTGGCCGAGCTCGTGGGCGAAGGTACGGGCGAATCCCTCGGCGGCTCGGCCGATCTCACCGGCGCACAGCCCGTCGTCCTTGGCGTCCTTGTCGCACTCGCCCGGTATGGCGGAGGCCCTGCCGACGAAGTCGGTGTCGCTGATGTTGCGGACCACGAAAGCGTCCACGCCGTCGTTCTGCACCGACCAGTCGGCGATGAGGTCGTCGCACTCCCCCTCGCTGCCGAGGTCGTCGGCTCCGTTGGCCTCGGCCGCCGTGATGAACCAGTGCAGGACCCGGCCGACTCCCAGGTTGATCTGCTGGTAGATCGTGCGGGTCCGGAAGATCGCGTAATCGAGCTTCTCGAACGCGGCGTCGAGCGCGGTGGAGCCGCCGGAGATCGCGTCGAATCCGACGCGGATGACGTTCACATGAATATGCTGGCCCTGGCATGCTCGAATCTGCCCGAGTACGGAGACCTGTGCCGTGGCCGTGCTCACCGGATCGGTCGGAACCCGCTTCCGGATGAACCCGAAGAAGTCGCCCAGCACGGAAACGCTGCCGCCGGTATCGATGCCAAGACACTGCATGGTGGCCTTAACGCTGGCCATTGACCCCACCCGCCGTCATTGGAGTGCCACCAAGACTGGAACGAGGCCCTGGCCCGAGCGCAACTCGCCCAGCGCCTTGCCGAGGACGGACCCGAACGCACGCATGGGATCGAGCGCACGCATGGCGTGGCCTTGCGTGGGCGACGTGGTGAGCATGTCACCCAGCCCGATGGGGCCGTGGTCCGCGTCCGCCTTGCAGAACACCTTGCCGATCAGTGCGAGCGGGCATCGCGTCTCCGCGGGCCGCCTGCCGAGGACGATGCCGGGACGCAGACCACCCGCGCCGGAGACGACCCCGGCGACCCTTCGGTCATAAGGGGATTCGCACGGGACGACGGCGCCGCCCTCGCTGAGCACCATGACGGTGCCGGCCTCGGCGTCCGCGGACGCCTCGAAGTCCTCGGCGCAGTCGGCGTTGGTGAGGATGATGTCCCCCGACCCGCCGTCGAGGCGGATGGTCTCGGCGCCGGAGCCGTTGCGGACGACGACGTCACCCTCGTTCCCGTTGGCCCCGACGAAGACCCCCGCGGTGTTCCCGTCGATCTCGAAGACGGTGCGCCCGGAGCCGTCGCGGAGGATGACGTTCCCCTCGTGGCCGCTCGAACCGATGGAGACGGTCCCGTCGGCCCCTTCGAGCACGATGACGTCGTTCCGGACGGCGTCGCGAATACGAATGGTGCCGACCTTTCCGCCGCCACCGAGGAACAGGTCTCCCAGCGACCCGTCCATCCGCGCGCCGTGGTCGTCGCCCGGTCCCGCGAGGCTGAACGATCCGGTATTGGTCAGCTGCATCATCTGCTGGCCGCCGGACGTCTTGTAGACGATGTCGACGAATCCGGAGTCGGGATCGATCGTGAGGATCGTGGTGCCGTTCTTGTTCTTGAACTCGACCTTTCCGGTGAAGACCTCGGGCATGGCGCCTCCCTTGTGATGCCACGACTTCTTCGAGAGCACCCCTGGTGACACGGACACGCCCGGCCCAATGGCGGCCCCGCCGCAAGCGATGAAGGCGTCCGCACTCGTACAATGCCACACCAGGATGGAAAAATGAATTGGCCGAGTCGCCGCGCGGCATCCGAAACTCCGATTCCAAGGAGGCCGAAAGCAAATTCCCCGAGGGTGAGGTCGGAGTGGTTTCAGTTGCCCGCGGGACGCACTGTCGAGTTAGCGAAAGATGTTGCACAGGCGCGTACTCCGGCGTATGCCGCAATGAAGGATTCGGTGAGCTTGCCGACGAGCTTGGGTACCTGCGGCGTGGGTGGTGTCCTTCCGGGCGGAGCGGTCACGCCGCCGCGGCGGGGGACGCCGCGCTTTTGGCGGTGTCGGCCTTCGGCACGAGGAGGGCGAGCATGAGCGGGAGGGCGCTGAGGCCGAATGTCCACCAGAAGGTGGTGGAGAACGCTGCGAGGCCGTCCTCAGGCCCGGCCGCGTCGGCGAGGAGGCTTTGGAGGATGACCGCGACGCCGAAAGGTGCGCCGACGCGCTGGACGACGGTGAAGGCGGCGCTGCCGCGCGGGGCCTCGTCGTGGCTCAGGCCGGACAGGGCGAGGATCATCAGCGGGAAGGTCGTGGCGCCGAAGCCGAGGCCTTGCAGGTATTGGCCGCCCAGCAGCAAGACGGTGCCGCCGTGGGTGCCGGCGAGGGCGAACGGTGCGATCCCGGCCATGGTCAGCAGCACGCCCGCGGCGCGCGAATACCCGCACGTCGATGAGGGCGCGGCCGCGGGCGCGCAGCGAGTACGCGGTGAACGCGGCGATGAGCGCGGCTCCGGCCAGGAGGGGAAGCCAGGCGGAGGTGGCGGCGAAGCCGCCGCGGCCGGGCGCCTGGCTGATGCCGTAGGCCAGGGCGACGACGCCGGGCGTCAGCAGGAGGAAACCGGCCGTGTCGAACCGGTGACCGCGCCGGCCCGCGGTGGCGGGCAGCAGCCGGGCGCCGAGCGCGAGCGCGGCCAGGCAGACCGGGACGTTCACCAGGAAGAGCCACCGCCAGTCCGCCCATCGCAGCAGGACGCCGCCCAGCACCGAGCCGAGGACCGGGCCGAGCAGGCTCGGCAGCCCGACGGGGAGCATCGCCTTGTCGAGGCGGTCGGGCCCGGCCGCCTGGGCGAGGATCGACATGGTGATCGGGATGATCACGCCGCCGATCCCCTGCACCACCCGGAAGGCCACCAGCGCGGGCAGTGAGCCCGCCAGGCCGCACAGGAGCGACCCGGCCAGGAACGCGCCGACGGCCAGCAGCCACGCATTGCGGGCGCCCAGCCGCTCGCAGGCCCACCCGCTCACCGGGATCACGGCCACGTACGCCAGCAGGTAGCCGCTCACGACCCACTGGGTCGTGCCGACCTCGGCACCGAACCGGGCGCCCAGATGGTCCAGGGCGATGTTGACGATCGTGGTGTCCAGGAGCGTGGTGAACGCGCCCAGCGCCAGGACCAGGCCGATGAGCGTCAGCCGGCGATCGGTCACCTCGGCGGACAAGAGGGCGGCGATCATCGCCGCGGCGCGCGTCCTGTTCGCGCGCCGCGGGGTGGACGCGGTGAGCATGGACGCCGTCGCGGCGAAGGCCGAGGTCTCCAAGCGGACCGTCTACGACTACTACGGCGACAAGAACGGCCTGTTCCCGGCCATCCTGTCCGAGACCTCCGAGGCGCTGAACGCCTCCGTCCAGCGCGCCCTCGACGAGCACCTGCCCACCGACGGGACGATCACCACGGTCGGCGAGCTGGAGGAGGCGCTGACCGCGCTGGTCGTCGAGCTCGGCAGGACGCTCGTCGGCTCCGCCGACCACGCTGCGGCGTTCGCGCTCGTCGCCCAGCGGCGCTGGCGCGAGCCCGGCAGCCGCGACGACGTCGAGACCGCGTCATCCGAGCGGGCCCTCGCCGAGCGCCTCGCCCACTTCGCGGACTCGGGCCTCCTCGACACCGACGATGCGCGCACCGCCGCCTCCCACCTCGCCGCGCTGACCGTTCTGCTGGCCTACAACGACCAGCCCGACCCCGCCACCGCCGACCCCGGCCGCATCCGCAAGATCATGACCGACGGGGCCCGCGCCTTCGTCCGCGCCTACGCCACCCGCTGAGCTCGCCTTCCCACCCTCGTTCAGCGGCCGCCCTCAAGTGCGGCCACCTCGCGGTCATGAGCCCGGAACCCGGGGCATCGCCGGCCGCCGGCCCCATGGGCCGGTCAGGGCTCGAACCGGTAGCCCATACCGGGCTCGGTGATGAAGTGCCTCGGACGGGACGGGTCGTGCTCCAGTTTCCGGCGCAGCGAGGCCAGGTAGACGCGCAGGTAGTTGGTCTCGCTGAGGTGGTTCGGGCTCCACACCTCGGTGAGGAGCCGGCGCTGGGAGATCAGCTTGCCGGGGTTGCGCACCAGGATCTCCAGCAGTCCCCATTCGATGGGGGTCAGATGGACGCGTTCCCCGCCCGGACCGTAGACGATCTTGCCGTTGAGGTCGACCGAGTGGCGGCCGACGTCCACGGTCGGCAGTTCCTCGTCGGCGGGCGCCCGGCGGGTGATCGCGCGGATCCGGGCGAGCAGCTCGTCGATGCCGAAGGGCTTGGTGACATAGTCGTCGGCGCCGGCGTCCAGGGCGTCGACCTTGTCGCGGCTCCCGGCCCGCCCGGACAGCACGATGATCGGCACCGTCGACCAGCCGCGCAGCCCGCGGATCACGGCGATCCCGTCCATGTCGGGCAGCCCGAGGTCGAGGATCACCAGGGCCGGCTGCCATTCCGTGGCGATGGTCAGGGCCCTCTCGCCGTCCGGCGCGACCTGAACCCGGTAGCCGCGGGCCCGGAGGTTGAGCCGCAGGGTCGCGAGGATCTGCGGGGAGTCGTCCACCACCAGTACACGCGTCATCGCGTTCACCTCGGCGGTTCAGGTTCTCGTCGGCCGGATTCGGTGCGGAGATAGAGAAGGAGCCCTGGTCACCGGCCGGCGGCCGAGCGGCCGATTCCCATTGCGGCGATTTTGCCATCACGGTGCTTCGCGTGAAAGAGCCTCCGGCGGAGCGGGGCATCGGGTTCCGGCGCGGGCGCCGAGAAAACGGCGGCACCCTTGTCGGCCGCTCGCCCTCCCATTCTTGGTGATCACTTACGGACGGCCCGGAAAGCACCGGCGGAGCCTTTTCGCGGCCGGTCCCGGACGTTGGCGGGCGGGTGACGCGGGGTCGCTCGTACGCTGAGGTGGTCATGAGGTCGTCATGAGGACGGCGAAGGACGGCGCGCTGAGCCGCCGCAGGACGCTCGCCGGATGGGCCCTGGCACTCGCCGGGCCGCCACTGCTGACCGTGCTGTTATCGCCGTGGCGCGGCGAATTAGGCGTCGCGTCCGAAGTGCTCGTGTTCCTGACCTTCACCGTCCTCGTCGCGCTCGTGGGCGGGCTCGGCCCGGCGCTGTTCACCGCGATCGCCGGGAATCTCCTGACGAACTGGTTCTTCACCCCGCCCTATCACACGCTCACCATCGCCGATGTCGAGCATGTCCTCGCGCTGGTGCTGTCGGTGGTGGTCGCGGCCGTGGTGTCGCTGGTGGTCGATCTGGCGGAGCGGCGGCGGCGCTGGGCCGTCCGGGCCGGGAGCGAAGGTGACCCTGCGGGCCCTGGCCCGCGAGGGGGCCGTCGCCACCTGCGGCTGGAAGGCGGGGATGCGCATGTCGTATCTGCGGGGTGCCGAGTGCATCAGCAGGCATCTCCACGTGAACACGCACGTGTGGCGGCTGCCGGAGTCACCGGAGATCCGGGACTTCCAGGAGGCCGGCGACTGGATCGCGCCGAAGGGATCGGACGTGACCTACGACTTCGACCAGGTGCCCGAGCTGGCCGACGACTACGCCGGCGGCAGGATCGGCTCCTACTTCCCGCTGTACCGCGTGAACCCGCTCTGATCGAGCTCCTTGGAGGGGAGACGACGTGGACCATCCCGGCTTCGACACGGACGTGGTGATCGCGGGCGCCGGGCCGACGGGGCTGATGCTCGCCTGCGAGCTCAGGCTGGCGGGCGCCGACGTCGTCATCGCCGACCGGCTCGCGGGACGGACCGGCGAGTCGCGGGCCGGCGGGATCCACGCCCGCACCCTGGAGGTGCTCGACCAGCGAGGCGTCCTGGACCGCTTCCTGGCGGCCGGCGAGGTGCAGTCGGTCGGCCACTTCTCCGGGCTCTGGCTCGACTTCGACGACTCCGACTCCCGGCACCCCCGCCCGCTGATGATCCTGCAGTCCGCCATCGAGCTGCTGCTGGAGGAGTGGGCCGCCGAGCTCGGCGCGCGGGTGCGCTGGTCGTCCGAGGTGACCGGGATCCGCCAGGACGGAGCCGGGGTGACGGTCGAGCTGGGCACGGGGGACGCGGCACGCGCGACGCTGCGCGCCCGCTACGCGGTGGGCTGCGACGGCGGGCGCAGCACGGTACGCAAGCTCGCGGGCATCCCCTTCCCCGGCTCCCCGGCGACGATGACCGCGCTGCTCGGCGACGTCGAGCTCCCCGATCTGCCCGAGGAGTACATCTTCATGCGGCGATGCCCGGGCGGCCACTTCTCGGTGATCGCGCTCGAACCGGGCTGGCACCGAGTGATCACGTCCGAGTACGACCACGTCGCGGAGTGCGAGGGGCCCGCGACGTTCGAGCGGCTCCGGGAGTCGCTGATCAGGCTCGCGGGCACCGACTGGGGCATGCGCGGCCCGCGGTGGGTCTCCCGGTTCGGCGACGCCGCGCGGCAGGCGTCCAGGTACCGGGAGGGACGGGTGCTGCTCGCGGGCGACGCGGCGCACATCCACTACCCCGCCGGCGGGCAGGGCCTGAACGTGGGAGTGCAGGACGCGGTCAACCTCGGGTGGAAGCTGGGCCTGGTCGTGCGCGGCCGGGCGCCGGAGAGCCTTCTCGACAGCTACCACGCCGAGCGCCATCCCGTCGCGGAACGCGTCCTGCACAACACCCGGGCGCAGTCGGCGCTGGCCCGTCCCGGCGCCCAGACGGACGCGCTGCGCGACGTGATCGGTTCCCTCATCGCGTTCGACGACGTCAACCGGTACCTGTGCGGAATGATCACCGGCCTGGACATCCGGTACCCGGCCGACGGCCACCACCCGCTGGTGGGCCGCCGCGTCCCCGACGCCGACCTCAAGACGCCGGACGGCACCTCCCGCGTCCACGAGCTGCTGCGCGCGGCCCGCCCCGTCCTGCTCGACCTGCGCGGCGGCGCCGCGGTGGTGAGGGTCGCCGACGGCTGGACCGACCGCGTCGACATCGTCGAGGCCCGCAGCGAGGACGACCGCTGGCCCGTCCCGGGCGCCGGCGAGATCCCCGCCCCCGCCGCACTCCTCATCCGTCCCGACGGCCATGTCGCCTGGGCGACCGGCGGCGGACGGCCGCACAGGTCCGAGCTCCGGACCGCCCTCGCCACCTGGTTCGGCCCTGCCGCGCAGCGGTGAGGCACCACCCGGCTCAGGGGAGGCACCGATGTTCGTACCCGACTTCTACCGTCCGCCCGACAGCTCGTGGATGGTCGAGACCATCACGGGCAACCCGCTGGCGCTGCTGACGAGCAACGGCCCGCCCGGAGGCGTCCCGTTCGCCACCCATCTCCCGTCGATCCCGGAATCTCTCGACACCGGGTCGGCCGACCTGTCGGGCAGCGTCCTGCTGTGCCACATGAACCGGATGAACCCGCACTGGTCGGCCCTGGAGGACGGCGCCGCCGTGCTGCTGACGTTCACCGGCCCCCACGGATACGTCACTCCGACCGTCTACGAGTACACGCCGGCCGCGCCGACCTGGAACTTCACCTCGATCCACGTCCGCGGGACCGTACAGAAGATCGATTCGATCGAGGCGACGCTCGACGTGGTCACGGCCACGGTGCGTGCGTTCGAGAGCCGGTTCGGCAGCGACTGGGACATGACCGAGTCGATCGGCTACTTCCGCGAGATCGTGCCGGGGGTCGGCGCCTTCCGCGTCCGGGTGACCGGCGCCGAGGGCATGTTCAAGCTGAGCCAGGAGCAGAGCAGCGAGGTCCGCGAGCGCGTCCGGCGCTCGTTCGGCGGCCACCCGAACGCACAATGCCGCGCGGTGGCCGGCCTGATGGACCGCCTAGCCCAGACCACGCGATAACGCGACTCCATCACCCAAATCCTGAAGCCTCACGTCACCCGCCGGCGCCTTGGATAGTGACCTCTGAGCTGGAGAAACGTGGACGAGACAGGGGCGAACATCGACCAGATCGGCGACGTTCGCGTCTGCCCAGCTAGAACGCGTAAGTGGCTCTCCGACCAGCCCCCCTCAGCGGAGACTATGTCGAGATTCCGGACCGAGTTCTGGCTCGCTTCATGGCGAAGTGAACCGTCAGATGTAGGGCTTGACGAGTTCGGCCGAGCGTTCCCAGAGTTGGGCGGCGAGGCCGGGATCGTCGGCCTGGCGGTGCACCTTGGCGTCCTTGGCGAAACCGTCGAAGTAGGCGCCGCTGGCGCCGCCGACCTCGGGGGACGTGGCGAGCCAGACCAGCGGCCCGGCGCCGTCGTCCCCGGTGAGCCGGATCCTGCGCAGCGGGGTGCGGACGATCAGCCGCCCGAGCCGCGTCTCGGCGGCGAACCTCGTCGCGACGGCATCGGCGTCGCGGTTCTTCTTCCGCCGTCCGGGGTCGGGGTTGAAGGAGAACGCTTCGATCTCGGTGTTGCGGCGGGCGAGTTCGCGGGTGAACAGGATGTTCATCAGCTTGGTGGTGGAGTAGGCGATCCAGCCTTCGCCGTAGCGGCGCTTCTCCCATTCGAGGTCGTCCATGCGCAGCCTGCCGAACCGGTTCCCGAGGCTGGAGGTGGTGACGACGCGGACGGGGCCCTGCTGGGCGCTCTCCCGGAGCCGGGGCAGGAGCAGGTGCGTGAGCAGGAACGGGGCGAGGTGGTTGGCCTGGAAGGTCAGCTCGTGCCCGTCGGCCGTGACCCGCCGGGAGGGGACGAGAGCGCCGGCGTTGTTGGCGAGCACGTCGATGCGCGGCAGGCGTTCGAGCAGCGTCGAGGCCAGGTGGCGCACCTGTTCGAGATGGGCGAAGTCCGCGATGAACGGTTCGGCGCCGATCTGCGCGGCCACCTGCTCGGTGCGTTCAGGAGAGCGGCCCACCGGGACGACGCCGGCTCCGAGATCGGCGAACCGGCGGGCGGCGGCGGCTCCGATGCCGGAGCTGGCGCCGGTGATCACGACGGTCTTGCCCGTCAGGTCGGTCATCGGCGTCCCTCCACCGCGACCATGGGTGCCACGGACGGGCGGTCGAGGGTGCGGCCCTCGATGTCGACGTCCGGCAGTGCCCGGCCGAGCCACCGCGGCAGCCACCAGGCGCTGCGGCCGAGGAGCGTCATGACGGCGGGCACGATCGTCATGCGGATCACGAACGCGTCGAACAGCGTGGCGGCGGCCAGCGCGAAGCCGATCGACTTGACCAGCGGGTCCGCGGAGAGCATGAAGCCGGAGAACACCGCGACCATGATGACGGCGGCGGCCGTGACGACGCGGGCGCTGTGGCCGAACCCGGTGACGACCGCGGGCACGGGGTCCTCCCCGCGGACGTGGGCCTCACGGATGCGGGTGACGAGGAAGACCTGGTAGTCCATGGCCAGGCCGAACACGACACCGATCACGAAGATCGGCAGCGCGCTGAGGACGGGGGCGGTCTGGGAGACGCCGAAGAGCCCGGCGAGCCAGCCCCACTGGAACACCGCGACCACGGCGCCGAACGTCGCGGCGACGCTGAGCAGGAACCCCAGGGTCGCTGTGATCGGGACGAGCACCGACCGGAAGACGAGCGTCAGCAGGACGACCGCCAGGCCGATCACGAGGGCGAGGTAGGGCGCCAGCGCGCCGGCGAGCTTGTCCGACATGTCGATGTCGAGCGCCGTCAGGCCGGTCACCGCGATGCTCGCGCCGGTTTCGGCGCGGATGCCGGACGCCTCGCCGCGGATGGCGGTGACCAGACCGGCGGTCGCCGCGCTGCCGGGCGCGCTGCGCGGCACGACGGTCACCAGCGCGGTGTCACCGGACGGGTTGAACACCGGCGGGGCGACCGCGGCGACGCCCGGCAATTGAGCGATGGTGCCGGCGACGCGGCGGGCGGCGTCCTTGGGGTCGGTGCCGCGGGCGGCGTCCTCGGGGGCGGTGCCGCCGGCGGCGTCTTCGGGGGCGGTGCCGCCGGCGGCGTCGACCACCACGGTGAGCGGCCCGTTGAAGCCGGCACCGAATCCGTCGGCCAGCATGTCGTACGCCTTGCGCTGAGTGGTGCCGGGAGCAGCGACGCTGTCGTCGGGCAGGCCGAGCCGCAGGCTCAGCGCGGGCGTCGCGAGGACCGCCGTGCCGAGCGCCGCGGCGATCAGCACCGGGACCGGACGGCCCGTCACCGACCGCGCCCACCGCGGCCCTCGCGTCCGGACCGCCGCGGGCCGCAGCCGCTCGCCGACGAGGCCGAGCAGCGCGGGCACCAGGGTGAGGGCGATGAGCACCGCGACAAGTACGGCGGCCGCGGCGGCCAGTCCCATCTGGGTCAGCACCGGGATCCCCACCACCGACAGGCCGGCCAAGGCGATCACCACGGTGAGCCCCGCGAAGACGACGGCCGAGCCGGCGGTGCCCAGAGCACGCCCGGTGGCCTCGTCCGGTCCGTGGCCCAGGTGCAGTTCGTGCCGGTACCGGAAGACGATGAACAGCGCGTAGTCGATCGAGACGGCGAGCCCCAGCATGATCGCGAGGGTCGGGGTCGACGCGCTCAGCTCGACGAATCCGGTCGCCGTGCTGATCGCGGTCATGCTGACGGCGATCGCGATCGCCGCGGTCAGCAGCGGCAGCCCGGCGGCCACGACGGACCCGAGCGCGACCACCAGGACGACCGCCGCGACCGCCACGCCGACGATCTCCTTGAGGCTCTGGCCGGACGGCTCCTCCGCCGCGTTGCCGCCCATCTCGACGGTCAGCCCCGCGTCCCGTCCCGGCTCCACCGCCCGGGACAGCGCCTCGCGGGCCGCGTCCGGCAGGTCGACCGCCGGAACCCGGTAGGTGACCTGCGCGTAGGCGACCGTCCGGGCCGGGTTGACGGCACCGGCGCCGAACGGGTCGGTCACGTTCGCCACCTGCGGCCCGGTTCGGAGCCGCCGCACGACGTCCTCGACGGCGGCCTTGTTCTCCGGGGCGGTCAGCGGCCTGCCGTCGGACGGGGCGAACACCACCCGCGCGGTGGCGCCGCCGGCCGCGGCCTGCGGGAACCTCTCGGCGAGCATGTCGATGGCCCGCTGCGCCTCGGTGCCCGGGATCGAGAAGGAGCTGGAGGACGGCCCGGAGAGGGTCATCGCTCCGGCGATGAGCCAGCCGAGAACGCCGAGCCAGGACAGCGCGACCAGCCACCTGCGGCGGAACGCGAACCGGCCGAGCCGGTACAGGCGTACGGCCACGACGGACTCCCCTCGTCGAACGGGATGCCTCATGAATGAGACATAGCGTCTCTCCAGCGAGCGACAGTGTCAACTATGGGGTCGCCGATGTACCCTGGCGGACGATGACCAGGAGTTCGGTCCTCCGCGACCATGTAGCCGCCGGAATCCTCGACGTCGCCGCCACCGTCCTCGCCGAGCGCGGCGACGCGGCGAGCATGGTCGACATCGCCGAGGCGGCCGGCGTCGCGCGGGCCACGCTGTACCGCTACTTCCCCAACCGGGACGCGCTGCTCCGCGCCCTCTACGAGGCGGCGTTCGCCGACCTCACCGCGCGGATCGCCGACGCCCAGCTCGGCACGGCGCCGATCGGCGAGGCGATCGCCCGGATGACCCGCGCGGTGATCGCGGCGACCAGCAAGTACCGCGCACTCGGGCTCTTCAAGAAGACCCCCGACGAGTCGCGCCAGGCGGACCTTCAGCTCACCGCGCCGCTGCGCGCGGTGTTCGAGCGCGGCGAGGCCGAGGGAGCGTTCCGCGGCGACCTGCCCGCCCAGACGCTCGCCGAGGTCTACTTCGCACTCCTCGAAGGAGCCGTCTCCCGGGTGATCCAGGACCAGCTCGGCGTCGAGCAGGCCAGCGCCGCGATCACCGCCGTCTTCCTCGACGGCGTCCTCGACCACGGCTGACCCACACGTACTGCCCCGGACGCGCGACTCAGATCCGCTTCGTGCTACCGGCCGGCGCCAGCGTTCAACAAGGCGCGGCGAGCATCGCATGAGTCGACCGGCCAGGCACCGACCTGCCGCCCGATGCTGGGCTGGCTACGCAAGCCAGCACGGACTCGCGCGCACAGGACCCGCGCCGGAGGACAAGAGGACTGGCTCCGCGTGCAGTGGATCACGGTCGCCGATCAGCTTGGCGAGGGGGCCGCCGCGATCGACCGGGCCGGGCCGGGTCGGCGTGGCGCTGTACGACCCCCGACTACGACAAGCTGCCCGCTGGGGCGGCTGGCTTCACAAGACCGTGTACTTCCACCTGGCCACGGTGCTTACCGCGAGCGACTGCCACTCCCCCGGCCGGTCGAGCGCGTCGCACGGCGGTGGGAGCTGGGGTTCGCGCTCAGTTGGTGGCGGTGCGGTGGGTGACCGCAGTCCTTTCGGTCGAGCCCCGCCGGCGACCATGCGGCTGACGGTCGCCGGACGGTGTGTCGGCTGTGTCAATCGGCCGTGCTGGCGTGCACGGCGATGATTCGCCAGCCGTGCGTGTCGTCGTATATCCAGGTGCGGGTGTAGCGCATTCTGGCCGTGAACGGCGTCCCGGAGACGGTCCCCTCGACGGTGCCGAGGAACCAGGTCACCCCGGTGCGCCCGTCAGCGAGGACGGTCAGCTCTTCCTCCGCCACCTTCGTCAGCACCTGCGCCCGAGTGCGGTGCAGCTCCAGATCGTCCGCCTTGGTCTGCACATTGGCACCGAAGGTGAAGAGCAGCCGATCGTCCAGCAGCCGATCCAGCGCCTCGACGTCCCCAGCGAGTTGCGCGGTCTGTAGTCGGCGCTCGGCGTCCCGCAAGTCTTCCATGAGGCCCACCCTCCCAGCCAGCGCCGTCTCCGCACCAGGACGTTCACGCTGAGCTGATCTTCGCCGATCGATCACCCACCGGCGTCGCACCCCACGAACTGCGGGACGGGTGGGGGCGGTGAAGTTCCGGCCTTGACCCGGCCGGTTCGCGATGCTCGTCCAGCGATGGGTCACCGACTCCCCGCTCGTCGACCCGAGCACCGTGGCTGCTCTGCTGGACGGGCCGCGCACGTCTCCCTCGACGAGCCGGCACTCCTGCTGGGGTCCCTGCGCAAGTTCGGGGCGCGCGGACGGTCCGCATCGCTAGCGCAGCGGGTCACCGCCGGAGCCTCATCCCACCGGCCGCACAATGTGGCCGCCGCACGGCGCCGAGCGGTGCCGCGGCAGTACGGCCGGGCGGCAGGAGATCGGGGATCAGTCGTCGATCACTTGCCCGTCGTACTTTCCGCCCACGCAGAAGCCGGGCGGGATCGGATCGTCCCCGATGATCACTCCACCGCCGTCAACGCATTGCTGACCGGTGACGCCGGTGATGGCGGCGGCGACCGGAGGCGCGACGACGGCGAGAAGGACGGCGGCGGACGCCACTGCGAGCGGCGCGCGGATACAGCGTGCGAGGCGGTGTCGCATGATCTGCTCCTCGATACGGGAAACGACTCTCGGTAACGTAAAGTACTGACTCGTTGCCGTGTGTATCCGCGCGAGTACAATTCCCTGCGGCAAGGCGAGCAGACTGCTCCGGTGGCTATCCGATTCCTCTACCGAGTGCACGACCGTTGCACTAAACGAGCGGCCGCGCTTACGGGACCGATGCTGAACGTCAGTGGTCCGGGTCGCCATGGTGGGGTGAACCGCGGAGATCGGTTGCTCGCGCTCGTCCCCGAGTTGCGCGCGGCCGCACCGGACCCGCTGGAGCACGCCGCGCTCGCCGAACGGCTCGGGGTGAGCGAGCGGACGGTGCGGCGCGACCTCGAACTGCTCACGCACGGCGGCCTGCCGGTCGAGGCCGCGAAGGGGCACGGATGCGTCCTGCCCGACCCGACGCCGCCCACCCCGTTGAGCGAGGTCGGGTCGCTGATGGGCCCGGTGCGTGGCACCCTCGCGCGACCTGGACACGCTACTGGCGGCGCTGCACATGCCGATGCCGCAGCCACCCGCCGAACCGGGGCCGCGCGGTCTCGCGGGGGCGGCACGGGCGCGCGGGTGGGACGCTGGACGGGCTTGATCTCGTCCGCTCGCGAGGCCGGGACGCGACCGCCGACGTCCGCGGCGGCGGTGAGGACGCGGCGGCGGTGAGGACGCGACCGCCGAGGTCCGCAGCGGCCGTGAGGGCGCGGCGGCGCTGCGCGGCGTCCTCGGGCATCTGGCGGAGTGGAGGTGCTGGCAGTTCGCGGCGGCCCGCGCCGCCGCGACGGGCGACGACCCGGTCCTGGACGGCCGCCGTCCGCCGTTCCCGCCGGAGTTCGACCGCGACCTGCCCTACGACGCGCGCGAACGGATGATCCAGGACGCGATGGCGCTGCGGTCACTGGGCGAGCTGGCCCGCGACTCGCAGGAGGTGCTGGAGGCGCCGGAAGATTGGGCCGCCGACTGTGACGACGCGCTGTGAGAAGGTGAGCTGCCCGACCCGCGCCCGCTCGGGCCGCCTGGCCCGCCGCGTCCGCTGGCCGACCTGCTGGCGGGATGGCGGGGACCGCTGGCCCACATCGAGTGGCATCTGGCTCGCCTCTCCGACGAGCCGCCGGAACCGCCGTCCGAAAACGACGAGGAGGTGTGGGTGATCGACCGATGCCCGCCAAGCTGGACCCACACCATGGGCTGGCGGCGTCCCAGGGACTGTCGACCCGGAAAGGCCGGATTCGGCCGAACCGGCACGTAGGGCTCCAGAGTGCCACCGATTGCTGGTTAGATCAGCCTGTGTCTCCGAACGACGATGCGGGCCCCGCTGACACGGGCCCGTTAGACACCCCTCCCACTGAGGCGGCCCCCGAAGAAGCCGTCCCCTCCGCCGCGGGTGTGGCTCCCGTTGGGGCGTCCCGGCGGACTCGCCGGCCGTGGCCGCTGATCGTCGTGCTCGCGGTGGCGGGTGTGGCGGCGGTCGCCGGTGGCGGTGCGGCCATCGCCGTGGAGCTGAACCGCTCCCCCAGCGCGAGCCAGGTGCGCGCGGCCGGTCAGAAGGAGCTGGCGGAGCGCTGGCGCCTCATGGACGCTGGGGAGATCTTCCCCGCGCGGATCGAGAGCACGGAGAAGACCGGCGGGGTGGCCACCCGGGTCGCGGTGCGGGTGGGGATCGCCCCGGCGGCGTCCTGCGCCGAGGGCTTCGACCGGAAGCTCGCGAACGTGCTGGTCGCCCACGGCTGCCGGACGGTGCTGCGCGCCACCTACGTCGACGCCGGCGGGACGCTGGCGACCACGCTCGGCATCGCGGTGATGCCGGACACGGGAAGGGCGTCCGCCGCGGAGGGCGACTTCGGTACCCGGCTCGGCGGCGACGCGGTTCGCGAGCGGTACGGCGTGCGCGCGCTCGCCTTCGCCGGCACGGTCGTCCGGGACTTCGACGACTCCGGGCGCCAGGACTTCTGGTTCGGCTCCAACGGCACCCCGTACCTGTTCTTCCGGTCCAGCGGCTGGACCACCGGCAGGGGCGGCCGCGTGAGGCCGATCCTCGCCGACACCTTCGCCTTCGCCGACACGGCGCTGAACAGGGTCACCCAGGGCTTCGCCGTGACGGACGAGCCCTGCGACCGCAAGGGAGTGCGATGCTGACGCGCCGCGTGGCCGTGCCGCTGACCGCCGCCCTCCTCCTCGGGCTGGCCCCGCCTCTGACGAACGACGCCGGCGCCGACACGGCATGGGTGCGGCAGTTCGGCCGCGACTTCGAGGAGGCGCGCACCACCGCACGCGGCGGCAAGGTGAAGGTCGCCCTGCTGGCCGACGGCGTCGTCCGCGACGCGAAGGGCCTGAAGGGCGCGGTCGAGAAGGAGAAGGACCTGGTCGGCACGCCCCGGCCGAAGCGGGTGCTCGGCACGCTGCTCGCCTCGCTGCTCACCGGGCACGACGACGCCTTCGTTCCCGCCGCGACCATCCTGCCGGTGCGGGTCTACGCGACGGATGACGAACCGGGCGGCAAGGACTGGCGGGACAGCGACGAATGGACGGACAACCTCGCCGACGGCATCAGGTACGCCGCCGAGCAGGGCGCGAACGTCATCGCCGTCGCGGCCTACGCGGTCGACTACTCCTTCAGCGACTACGGCACCATCGAGGGTGCGATCGCCTACGCGCGAGCCAAGAACGCCGTCGTGGTCGCTACGAGTGGCCGCCAGGACGCACAGCGGCCGCAGTATCCGGCAGGCTCGCCGGGCGTGGTCAGCATCGGCGTCGTCGACAACGACGGGCGGCGCGACGGGAAGTGGACCGCTGCCGGCAGTGGGCTGCTCGTCTCCGCACCCGGCACCACGGTGCCGGTGGCAGGCCCGGACGGCCGGGCCTGGACGATCCAGGGGGACACCACGGCGTTCCTGTTCGGGACGGCGGCGGCCGCCATGCTGAAGGCGAGGTATCCGCAGATCACGCCGCCGCAGATCGTCCAGGTGCTGTCGGTGTCGGCGCGCCATCCGAAGGGGAAGGGGCGCTACGACACCGACCTCGGATTCGGCTACCTCAACCCGGCCGGCGCGCTGTCCGAGGCGCGGCGGCTGTACGCGGGACCGATGCCCGCGATGACCGCCGAGGCGTCCGTGCCCGCCGGTGAGTCGCTCGGGAAGCGGCCGGAAGCGATCCGGGCCGTCCCGCGCGATGAGGCGTGGCTCGGCGGATTCGGGGCCCTCGCCATCGCGGGGCTGGTCGCGCTCGGCGGCGCACTGTGGCTCGCCCTGCGGAAACGCCGTCACGAGCCGGCAGAGCCCGCGAGCGCGCCCGTCCCGATGCCACCGTCGTAACGCGCCTTCGAGTGCCGTTGGCGTTGACGCGTCCCTGCGCCGTGTTGTGGCGCGGCCGTGCCGGTGCCGTTGTGACGGGCGGGCGCGGGCTCGGGCCAGGCGGTCGTGGCGGCGGGGGCGACGGGGCGGCTGTGGCGAGGCTGTGCCCATCGAGGACGTTCAGTCCGCGCGCGAACCGGACGGTCGTCGACGTCGGCGGGATCGGTCACCCGCCAGTCGCGGAGCGTCCCCGTGCTGAGCGTGCGTGCCCGGGCGGCCGAGCGGCCGAGCGGGTCTCCGCGGCCAGTTCCCAGATCGCGGCGCGATGGTCGCCGCCCTCGGATTCTTCGACGCCGAGCCCCTTGGTGTCCGAAGCCCCGTTCTCCTCACCCGCTCGGCCCAAGGAAGCTCAGTCGGCGAGGACTTCCGCCAGGACGCCCGTAGCGTCCCAGACCTCGCGGCGGCCGGTCGGGAGTCGGATCGATGAGGGTGACCTGCCAGGCGCCGCACAGGACGTCGAGTACCTGTTCAGAGCAGACTCCGAAAACCGCGCTGGCCGTCACGGATGTAACTGCGTGACAGGAAACCCCAGGTCGGCTCGAGAACTGCGGGACGCCTGCCACGCCGACCGGGTCGAGCCGTCGAGCAGCACGTAGCGGGTACGTCGCCCCGCTCGACCGGCGCACACCCAGAGGCCGCGGTCGTGTGGCGCTCGGATACCG
Organism: Actinomadura fibrosa; assembly: GCF_900659615.1. Taxonomy (GTDB): domain Bacteria; phylum Actinomycetota; class Actinomycetes; order Streptosporangiales; family Streptosporangiaceae; genus Spirillospora; species Spirillospora fibrosa. The sequence goes on from NZ_CAACUY010000010.1 coordinate 34,440, forward strand.
GATCACATGGCGTGACCTGTGGCTATGCGGCGTGGTGATACTCCCTGATCATGCCTGTGACGACGCGTTCTCGGCGGACGCGGCATAGGTCGACGGGCCCGCGAGCGTCCCAGGTCGGTTGCCTCTCGATGTCCGGTGGCTGCTGTTGCCGGGACTGGTGCGGCCGGTGGCGGTTGTAGTGGATCAGATACTCGCCGAGCACCATCACCAGGTGGTGTTCGCCGAGGAGCAGAGTCCGGTCCAGCAGTTCGCGGCGGAGGGTCCCGATGACGCGTTCGCAGATGGCGTTCACCCTGGATGCGTCTGTGCCTCCAGGTCGGGTTCTCCCGCGCCTCCCAACCATCAGCGTCTTGATCGAAACGCCGGTAGGCGGCCGTCCCGGTCGGCGCCGGTCAGTCTAAAACCACGTCCGGGCGACCAGGCGGCGGTGCCAGCGCAGGATCGTGGCCGGGGTAACCGGGATGTCCATCAGGACGATCAGGCCAGCGGTCGTCTCCGGAACCGACAACACGATCGGCTCGGCGTCCTGACGGACCCGGTAGCCGAGCTCCTGCCACTGGACGGGGTGCGTGCGTCGGTCGTATTAGCCTGCATGCGTGAGCTTCGGTTTATACGCACGGAAGGTATGCGATCCCACCCGGCCGTACCGTCGGCGCGTCGCAGATCTCCGATCCTGCGTGCAGTTGTATCGTCCTCTCGGGTTTCACGCGACCCTCAGCTACTTGGAGGAGATCGCGGGGCCGTTCCGACGCGATGAGCAGGCGCTGCTGCGCGCCCTCGAACTGCTCACGATCAGCCGCGAGCTGTGGAAGGCCGACGTCCGCGACTATGCCGCCCAGCGCCGACGACTGAAGCTTCGGGGTCAGCGAAGCCCTCGTCCCACCGATCCCAATCCCAGCCACTTCCCCGACCACTGGTATGGCGCTCGGCAAGAGGCGGCTCTGCACGCTCTGAAGTTTTGGTGCCGCAGACGCCTTCCCGACCTTCTCACTGAATCTGACCACGTCGCCGAAGACCTACACGCCTGTGTAGCCGCCTGCCTTGAGTCAGGTGGCTCGCTCACAGCCGCACAGCACCAGATCCTCACCGATTGCAAGACCGCCCTCCAGCAGCGCCTGCGGCCTGGCATCGCTCAGAATGATCCTCTGGCCTACCTCCGCACCCGCGATCTCCTGACGGTCACGGGCCTGCTAGAAACCGCCACTGCCTCCGCCTAGCCAGGTACCGGCCGGTCGTCACCGCCAAGACCACGATCTCCGACGGATCTGTTCAGTCGACAGAACGTACAGTCCCAGTCGGTGATGATGGGCCCGTAGCGCCCGGACGGGGGGCGAACGTTCGCTTCTTCCCCGGATCTTGCCAGCAGGAGCCGCTCAAGGAGGTTCGACCGCCGGAAACCCATACCGGTGCCAAGAATGCCGGTCATGTGCAGAATTCGCCGGTGTGCAGAGTCTGTCGATCCCTCACCTCATTGTCGTAGCCGTACCTGCCGGATGCCGAGAAACCGGCCAACCCCCATGCCGTGCTTGGTCAGCCATCTCAACCTGGGAGTCGCGATCGAGAGGAAAGAATGCGGGGGCTCTGCGCGATGACTCCGCTGATGTGAGACGATCTCAGGGAGAGCCTCGACGAAGGAGAAGTGTTATGGCCCAGAAGGTCGAAGTCCTGCTCGTGGACGACATCGACGGCGGAGAGGCTGACGAGACCATCAGCTTTTCCCTCGATGGCACCACCTACGAGATCGACCTCAGCAAGAAGAACGCCACCAAACTCCGCAAGGGCTTGGAGCCGTTCGTCGCCAGCGCGCGCAGGGCCCGCAAGGCCACCGGTCGCGCGGGCCGCGGCAATCGCACGACCAGCAGTCGCGAACGGTCCGCTGAGATCCGCGAATGGGCTAAGAGCAACGGCATCCAGGTCAACGAGCGAGGCCGGATCCCCGCGAACGTGATCGAGAAGTACGAGGCGTCCCACTAACAGGGCCGTATCGATCGAGGGGCGGGGCCGGATCCTGACCTCTCGCGTCACCTGCCCGCGAGAGCCATCCCGGCTCTCCCGGTCGTTGAACCGGCCCGACAGGAGTCGCCCCTCGCGACTGTCCGTACTAGGCCAAGGCAGAGCCAGAACAGCTGCGGAGCGTCCGTTCGGACGACCATAGGTTGGTGAACGAAGAACCGGTCAACGATCCGGTGTACCGGGCTTGGCAGTGGACGTGGCCACGGATAAGGCGTCATGCCATCGTGCCGCTGGTGGGATTGCTAGCCGCCTCGCTGAGCCTGCTCGCCTGCTCCGCTCTGGGCGTGCCACTCGGTGCGTGGTCGTGGACGGCGGGCACAGTGGCTCTGGCGGTGACAGGCGTCGCCTGGTATCAGCGGCCTGCCGCCAGGGCTGCGCGGCGGGACCTGGCCGCCGAGGTCGCGATGCTGCCCGTCAAGGACCGGGAGGAGCTCAGGTTCAGCGAACGCACGCCCGAACACAGACACTGACCGGCCTGGGAGTGCTGGCCGGAGTCGTCTTCACCGCCATCAGCCTGGCCTATACCGCCCGCACGCTGCGCGCCACCCAGCAAGCGCAGGTGACCGATCGCTACACCAGGGCCGTCGAACAGCTCGGCAACCACGACTCGCGCGATGCCCGGATCGGCGCGATCTACGCGCTGGGCCGGCTCGCCGAGGACTCCAAGCGCGACGAGCGCACCATCATCAACGTCCTCGGCACCTACGTCGCCGAGCACATCCGCGTCGATGCCCGCGCTCCCGCCCGAGGCGCCCGTCCCGTCCCGTCCAGCGACGTGCATGCCGCGCTGAGCGTGCTCGCCGGACTGCACAACCGGTTCTGGGGCACCGGCGTCCCCCTCGATCTGCACGGGCTCGACTTGACGCGCACCCTCGACCTCCTGCTCAACGCCGGAATCGATCTATCCCGCGCGGACTTGTCCGGCGCCTCTCTGCGCTCCTCGTGGTTGCCGCGTGCCGACCTCCATCAAGCCGACCTTTCCCGAACCGACATGACCTCGGCCAATCTTCAAGGAGCCGATCTGTCATCGGCGGACCTGTCGGGAGCCGACCTGAGGGGCACCTCCTTCGGCGCCGCCAACCTGTCCCGAGCCGATCTGCGGGACGCTGACATGACTGCTTTGCGGGACTCGCCGAGCGGCGGAAGCTATTCCAGTTATCCAACGAACCTGAAAGAGGCGAACCTCGCGGCCGCCGACCTACGTGGCGTCAAAGGCATCACCCCGCAGGAGATACGCGCAGCAGCCAAAGACACCCGGGGCACCAGATTCTGACGAGCGACCTCAAGTACCTACACCGGCCCTGCCAGACTGATCGCCCGCGTCCGGCCCCGCCAGCCCACGCCCTCTCCCACGGAGGCGGGCACGACCGAGACCGTTACGCATCCACCGCCCGAGGACCAGGCCCGGACCTGCGCGACCATCCTGCTGACAGCACCGCTTCCGCTCACGAGTCGCCGCCTGGCTGGTGGCCCTGGACAGTGGCCTTGGCGAGTGCATGACCGACGGAACGTGCGACCGGAACGACGACCCGCTCTGGCTGCTGTCGATCGTGACGTTCTTCGGAGTTGTTCACGGCTCCGACGACCTCGCGTCCTCGACGAGAGACATACCGTCGCGGGTTAGGCCGGTGAGCGGGAGCAGCTGCGGGCCCCGGGGGGTGTACCCGAGGCAATAGAACCGGGCGCAGATCGACGACGCCCACCGTGCCGCACAGCCGATCAGGCGATGTGAATCGCCCGAGTATCACCTTTGCCTTTGAGGTGGCGTGACATCTGATCTCGGTACGGCTGTCGGGGCGGTCGGCATTGCGCTGGACGTGTGGGGTGGTTGAGTAAGCAGGGGTGGTGCAGGGCCCGGCCGGTATCGGACACAGGGTCCAGAAAACGCCTGACGTATTCGTTGCCGACTCCGGCAGATTTCTTCTTCCGGCTGGAGAGGGTCTGCGGCGATCGCCGGCCCGGCGGCCGGGATGGTGGCGGCATCGCCGCCACGACAAGTCCGGCGGCGGCCGGCGCCGCGGTCGCCGGCGGCCCGGCCGCCCTGGACCGGCCCGTCACCGCGTTGCAGCGTGGGAGCCGACAGGCGGCAGCGCGGTACGGCGACCGGGCCGTACCGGACACCCCGCCCCGGCTCCCCGGGAGGATCCCGTGACGATCCAGGCCACCTTCAACCGCTCCCAGCTCAAGTGGGACACCTACATGTTCCTGGGCGACCAGTACCTGCTCTACAGCCTGACCGACAACTCCGTCAGCCTGGGCCCGCGGGCCATCGCCACCGGCTGGCCGGGGCTGAGCGACACCCAGTTCGGCGGCGCCATCGACGCCGCGGTCCCCTTCTCGTTCCGCTTCGACCCGATGTCGGTCACACTGCCGCCCGAGAAGGACTACATGTACATCTTCCGCGGCGACCAGTACGTGCGCTACAACTTCTCCGACGACAAGATCATCTACGGTCCGCTCGACATCGCCCAGTGGTGGCCGGGCATGAAGGACGCCGGGTTCGACCGCGACATCGACGCCGCCTTCCTGGACCACCGCGACGTCCCCTTCGGGACGGTGGACACCTACGTCTTCTTCAAGGGCGACAAGTACCTCCTCTACGACGGCCTGGCCGACCGGGTGTCCGACGGCCCCCGCCGCATCGCCGACGGCTGGCCCGGGCTGGCCGACGCCGAAATGGACCGCGACCTGGACGCGGTGGTGTACTACATCCAGCCCGCCCAGGTACTGGCCGGGCCGAACCACCGGTACTGCTACTTCGTCAAGGGCGACAAGGTCCTGCACTTCGACATGGAGGACTGGAAGCCGCTGACCGGCGCCGTCCCCATCAGCGACTTCTGGTACGGGCTGAAGGGCACCCCGTTCGCCTCGGCCGCCCCCGCGCCGCCGTTCCAGCCGGTCAAGGCCCACGCCGACTTCAAGATCACCTTCGTCAACGCCGGCGAGGCCGACCCCGAGCCCTACGGCTCGATCAGCTTCGACCTCAAGGACGGCGGCCACTTCAGGATCTGGACCCAGCAGAACCAGGGCGGCTCCATCCCCACCCGCTGGAACGCCGCCCCCTCGATGAACCTGCCCTTCACCGCAGCCGACATCGCCCAGGTCGGGTTCTGGGTCGACGAATACGACCCGATCGGCTCCGACGACATCCTCGCCCACGGCACCAAGGACTTCACCGGCAACGGCTCCTACACCGTCACCGGCGACGGCAGCGTCACCGTCGAGGTCACCATCACCTCGTCCACCTGACCCGTCCGGCCCCGACCATCTGCACCAAGACCGTCCTGGGTGCGGCACCCCACTGGCTGCCGCACCCACGGACGTCCCCTCTGAAAGCCGCTGCTCTGCTCAGGCGACCAGCGCTGGTCCAGGCATTGCTGGACCAGCGCCCGCAGCTCGGGCCGGGAAGCCGGCTTGGCTTGCTTGGGGCGCCGCGCTCGCAGCTGAGCCGCAGCATCAGCCTCACACGCCCGATAGGCCGCTCGGGCGCCGTTACGACGGATCTCCCGCGAGATGGTCGATGCTGGCCGCTCCAGCAGTCGGCCGATCGCCCGAGCTGACGGACCAGCCGCGATCCCACGCGAGATCTCTTCGCGCTCGACCGCGTTCAGATGACGGCAGGACCGGCGCCGCGTCGGCACCCGCAAGCCGCCTGCCTGCATCAAGAACCGGCGCACATGCTGCGGCTCGGGTCGAAAGCCCCGAGCGACTCACCATCCCCCCAGCGCCGCCACAGCTCGTCCTGCCGCTCAAGAGAGAACCCGTAGTCCCGGATTATCGGTGGTGCATTGATCACTTGAGTCCAGGACGAGCTCGACAGTCCGTCCGGAGCGAGGGGTTGCCGCCGTTCGCCGTTTCGTTGCGGGCCTGCATGGCGCGGCGAGATGGCTTGCGGTCAGGTTCGGGTCGGCGCGGTGGTGAGGTTGTGGACGAGAAGGTCGATCACGGCTCGTTTGCCGGCGTCGTCGCGGCGGTGGGTGAGGAGGCCTTCGATGACGAAGGTGCCGATCGCGGTCATGGCGGGGAGGTCGGCTTCGGCGGCGCCGGCCTTGCGGAGGTCGTCGGCGACCAGAGTGTCGGCGAGTTCGTGGAAGCCGGTGTGCCATGCGTGGACGGCGGGTGAGGCCGCGGCACGGGTGTGGACGGTGTTGACGAGGCCGTGCAGCCGTTCGAGCCGGTCGAGGGCCCAGAGGAGCCGGTCGCCCAGCGGCCGGTCGGCGATGGTGGCGTACTGGGCGAGGGCTTCGGCCAGCAGGCGGTCCAGGACGGCGATGAGCAGGTCGTCCTTGTCGCGGAAGTACCAGTAGATCGTGTTGACGGTGACGCCGGCGTTCTTGGCGATCTGGCCCATGGACGCCGACTCGTAGCCGTCGTCGATGAACAGCCGCTGGGCGGCGGCGAGGATCTCCTCGCGTTTCTCCTCGCGGTCCTGGGGGCGTCGGTTCCGGGGCACCCCCACATCCTATCTTGAACGGCCCTCAAGAAGGCGCTAGGTTTCTTGAGGGCCATTCAAGACATGAGGTGGGACCACCATGGAGACCGACCACGCGGCTGCCGAGTTGCTCGGGCTGGACACGACCGGGCTGCTGGCGTTCTTCGCCACGCTGCCCGCCCCGTCCATCGAGGAGATGGACGGGGAGTACACCGCCCTGCTGCTGGCCCAGCCCGGCGTGTTCGCCTCGGTGACCGGGCGCGCGACGGTGTCCAATCCGCTCGCGCCGTGGCTGTGCAAGGCGTTCCGGCCGGTCGACGGCCGGAACGGGCGCGGCTACAACACCTTCCGCCAGTTCGGCCGCGTCCGGCGGCGCTATGCGATGCACACGCTCATCGCGCCGTCGCGCTATGACGGCCGTCCCGCCTACACGCTCGTCTACCGCGCCTACGCCTCGATGTGCGGGGCGATCAACATGGTCGACGAGGTCCGCCGCGCGGCGCCCGGCGTCTACCTGGGCATCGGGACGTGGGGATTCACCGCGCGTCAGCGCCGCGTCCCGCTGCCCTTCCTGCTCACCGGCCCCGTCGGCGCCTACCGCGGTGACATCGGCGCAGCCCGCCGCGGCTTCACCCCGGGCCCGCGTGAACTGCCCGGCGCGAAGGAAGCCGCCCAGTGAGGAGGTGGCTGCTGTACGGCGCCAACGGCTATACCGGTGAGCTGATCGCCCGGGAGACCCGCAAGAGAGGCCTGCAACCGGTCCTCGCCAGCCGGAACCTCGCGGCGGTCAAGCCGCTGGCCTGTGTGCGCACCCGCACTCACTACCTCGACATCACTGGCGAGATGGACGTCTTCGCCTACGCCCGCCAGATCGACGGCCTAGCCCCCCGTGCTGGCGCGCACATGCCCGCGACCCTGTCCGGCGCCGACCTCATCACCCGGCTCCCCGGCAGCAGCCCCCTCACCATCAGCACCCCCCACGCAACCGAAGGAACCCACCAGTGACCACCCCCCGCACCGCGCTCATCACCGGCGCCTCCGCCGGCATCGGCGCCACGTTCGCCCGCCACCTCGCCGCCCGCGGCTACCAGCTCCTGCTGGTCGCCCGCCGCACCGACCGCCTCCAGCAGCTGGCCGCGGAGCTGACCCGGCAGCACAGTGGGCGGCGCTATGAGGTGTTCGGCGCCGACCTCACCGACCCCGCCGCCCCCAAGGCGATCATGGACTACGCGAACGCCCAGGGCCTGGACATCGACGTCCTCATCAACAACGCCGGACTGTCGGGCAAGACCGCGTTCGCCGACACCCCCTGGGACACCCTGGCCGGGGAGATCCAGCTGATGGTGACCGCCCAGACCGAACTCGCCCACCTGGTCATCCCCGGCATGAAGAAGCGCCGCTGGGGACGCATCGTCAACCTGTCCTCGGTCGCCGCATTCGCACCACCCGCAGCCAGCCTGCTCTACACCGGCATCAAGTCCTACGTCCTCAACACCTCACAAGCCCTCGACATGGAACTCAAACCGCACGGCATCCACGTCACCGCCCTGTGCCCCGGCTTTACTCACACCGAATTCCACGACGTCATGGGCACCCGCGACAAGGCCAACCACCTCCCCCGCATCCTGTGGCAGCAACCCGAAGCCGTCGTGGCCGAAGGCTGGAAAGCCGTCCAGAACGGCAAACCCGTGTGCGTCCCCGGCCTCGTCAACAAGATCTCCGCCGCCGCCATGACACCCCTGCCCGTCCGCCTGGGCTACCTCGCAGGACGCACCCTCAACCCCTTCAAGAACAGCTGAACCCTCACCTCCGTGCACCGGCCACCGGCCCGACCTACCGCAAAGCCCGACCACACCCCGAAGCCCATCGGGAACTTGTCAGACACCCCGGCGAGGCGAGCGGCGACCGGGCGGCATCGGACGGCGGGGACGCGGCAGACGCCGTCCGCTCCACCGCTGGATCCGTGAACAAGACCAGATTTCGTGCCCTCGCTTCCCGGCGACCCCGGCGGATCCAGTAGCAGGCACTATGACTGATCTTCATCCCGGTCGGGCTGGTCGGCGACGCGGAGCGCGCGGAAGCCGGTGGCGCCGAGGTCGGGCCGACGGAAAGACTTGGGCAGGCATCGGCGCCAGTTCACACCGCCGGGCGGCCAGCATCCGCCAGCCGACGACCACCACGAGGGCGGCAAGCCGAGCCGCACCACGCGTTCGGGCAGCAGCCGGTTGAAGGCCGTACGGCGAACGCGGCCATCGCGCCAGCGCCGCCGACGACAGCGGCGACGCGCCAACGCACCTGCCGGGCACGGATGCGCGGCGGGCGGCTGTGGTCGAGGAGAGACCCACCAGCAGGGAGGCCGGTATCGCCTCGGACAACGGCAGGCCCGCTCCATAGACCAAGGCGAGGACGGCAAACATCGATCCGCCCGCACTCAGGAGGCCGAGCAGGCCGCCACCGCCGCGGGAAGGCGAGGACGCGCCGCACCGCGGGCGCGCTCCGCTCGGCATACGATCTCCGATCGGCAGGTAAGGCGATATCCGGCGACGTACTCGGGATTGTCCGCCAACACACGTGGTGTTCAGGTCGTCTCATGAATCAAGGACCGCGACAGAAGGGGAGACCGCGATGGACCGCCGCCAGGCACTCACCGTGCTCGCCGCCGCGGCGGCGGGCGTGACCGCCGGAGCGGGCCCCGCGTTCCTGCATTCGGGACGGCACGGCTCGGCGCAGGCTCACCCGCGGCGGACACCGGTCCCACCGCCCGACCCCGGCTACGCGCCCGCGGCGAGGATGAAGGCCGTGACCAGTCCCGTCCGCACCCTGCACGACCTCACTCCGGCGGCGCCCGCGAACGCCGTGGCGCTGACCATCGACGATGGGCCCCACCCGTACTGGACGCCCAAGATCCTCGACGTGCTCGCCGAGTTCGAGGTGCGCGCGACCTTCCACGTGATCGGCGAGCAGGTGCCGGGAAACGCCCGGCTCGTCCAGCGGATCGTCACCGCCGGCCACCAGATCGCCGACCACACCCTCACCCACCCGATCAACCTGCCCGCGCTGCCCGCCGCACGCATCCAGCAGGAGATCGCCGAGACCCACGACCGGATCGCCCAGGCGTGCTCGGTCGCCCCGCGCTTCTTCCGCTCCCCCGGCGGCGCCTGGTCGCCGCAGGTCCTGGAGATCGCCGCCGCCCACCAGATGATCTGCGTGGGCTGGGGGGTGGACCCCCGCGACTGGGCCCGTCCCGGCATCCCGCACATCACCGGGAGCCTTGAGCAGGCCAAGGCCGGCGACATTCTGCTATGCCACGACGGCGGCGGCGACCGCTCCCAGACCGTCGCCGCGCTCCGCACCGCCATCCCCGCCCTCAAGCAGCGCGGCCTCACCTTCGTCGCCCTCTGACATCAAGCACCGCGCCGTACCGCGACAGGGCACGGCTCACAATTCCCAGCCGCACGCCCTTACCTTCTCGCCGAGATCACTGCGGACGAGCGACTACGCCCCAGCGACCGCTCGCTGGGGCCAGAGGGCATCGTTCACCCAACGTGAGCCGGGATAGTTCGCCTTCTGCTGGTCGTTGCTGGACACGGCACCGCACAGCTCGGCATGTCAGATGCCACGCGCACCGGGCAGGACATTCGTCCGGCTCAGCTCTCGTCGATGCCGCCGTGGGCGCGGGTCGTCCTGCGTCTTCCCGCTAGAGATCTTTGATCGTGCAGATCAAAGCGGCCAGCGACACCCGCGCCGAGCCACGCGCGGTCACCTTCACGATCGGCGTGCGGCCGCGCCGTCCCCGCAGGTAACACACCCCGCCGACGGTGTAACCGACCCCGAACTCGGACGTGATCAGCTCGGTGATCCGGGCCAGCGTCCAGCCCTGGTCGTCGTCCCAGCCGTGTACGGCGGCGCCGGCCTCCAGCAACGCCTGCAACCGGGTCAGCTGCCAATCGTCCAGGCGGCAGCGGGCACCGGCGGCGCCCTCGGACAACAACGCCTCGCGGCCGCCGGCGGCCAGCGCCCGCCGCCACCGGTTGGCCGACACCACCGTCACCCGGAAGTACCGCGCCACCTGCGCATCGATGGCGCCGTCCTCGATCATGTCCGCAGCCCGCAACCGCACCACCTCACGCCGCGACCGCTCCGTGGCGTCCAAACCACCACCATCGGGATACCGCATACCGCCGACCAAGCCTTCCGAGCAGCCGGCGTCCATTCCCCGGCAAGATAACCCCCGCCTCCAAAGATCTCTAGTAGGCGGGGATGGCCGCTGCTCCGGCGTGGTTTTGCCTGTCGTGGACGTCTAATCTGGCCTGATGGCAGCCTTTCCGGGATTCGGCGTGCTGCTGGCACGTCTACTCGACCACCGGCGGATGGCCATCGGTTCGCTGGCCCAGACCGCTGGTGTTTCCGAGTTCGAGCTGCGGAGCGTCCTCAGTGGCCGTCAACCCGGTCCTGCGATGCTTAAGGCGCTGGCTCCAGCGTTGAATCTGCATGCGGCGGATCTCTTCGCGGTCGCCGGCCTGGCGGTTCCGGACGAGCTTGCCCCGGTGGACGCATCGGCTAGCCGGTACGTCGAGGATCTGGTGACGGACGCGATCTGCCTTCCGCAGGACCAACGCTCCCAGCTTCACCGGCTGATTCGAAGCCTGCCCCAAGAGCCGCGCAAGAGTCCCTTCAAGGCCTCCAGGGTGTTCGACCCGCACGAGGCGGGGTTTGGCGCGATGGTCGGGAACATGCTGTACGCCAACCGGAACCTGGGCCCGGCGGGAGCAGCCAAGGTGCTTGCGTGTACCTCGAATGGCCGCATGTACGTAGCCGCTTCCACGATTTTGCGCATCGCCTCGGGCAAGAGTGAGTTGACCTCGGACCGGCTGGCCAACATGGCCACCCTGCTGGATTTCCCCGTTAGCGATCTCGCCGCGATCACCGGTATCGTAGTGCCCGACGAATCTGTTCGCGAGGATCCAGCAGCCGCCGACGTGGCGGCGCTGATCTGGGAGGCGCGGCGCTTGACCACCGAGCAGATGCGCGTTGTCTGCGATCAGGCCGACGCCATGCGGTTGCAGATACCAGACGACGCCATCGACCGGAAGTTCTTTCGGGCGAACCCTTACAGAACCACATTGAGGAGCCGTCTTCGATCCTCATGACCGAGCGAGGTGTGGTGCGGGTGATGGTGGCGAGGGGTGCCGCCCGGACCGGCCGTCCGCACGTTCGTCCCCACTTCACCCGGTCGCCCGAGCGGCGGTCAGGCGGCGGAGACCGCGGCGATCTTGGCGGGGTTCATCATCCACAGGACCCGGCCGATGCCGCGCTCGGAGGCATCGACGGTCAGGACGGTGAAGACCTCGCCGCCGCGGCGCAGCAGCGCGGCCGCCTGCCCGTTGAGGGTGGCCCATTCGACGTCGACGCCGTCCCAGAACCGATCCGCGAACGCCGTGACGTACTTGGCGACCCGGATCGCGCCCACCACGGGGAAGCGGGACGCCCGGGCCGCGCCGCCGCCGTCGGAGTAGCTGACCGCGTCCGCGGCGAGGAGGTCCTCCAGGGCGGCGAGGTCGCCGGCGCGGGCGGCGGCGACGAAGGCGGTCAGCAGCCTGCGCTGCTCGGCCCCGGTCACCGGCGCCCGCCGCTCGGACCGCAGGTGCTTGCGGGCCCGGCTGACGAGCTGCCGCGCCGCCGCCTCGCCGACCTGCACGATCGCGGCGATCTGCGGGTACGGATAGTCGAACGCCTCCCGCAGCACGTAGGCGGCGCGCTCGGTCGGCGACAGCCGCTCCAGCAGCATCAGCACCGCGAGGTCGAGCGCCTCGCCCCGTTCGGCGCCGAGGTACGGGTCGGCGCCGGTGTCGACGGGTTCGGGCAGCCAGGGGCCGACGTAGGTCTCCCGCCGGACCCGGGCGGACCGCAGGACGTTGATCGCCAGCCGCGTGGCCGCCGTCGCCAGGAACGCCGCGGGGTCGGCCACGGCGGCGCGGTCGCAGGCCTGCCAGCGCAGCCAGACCTCCTGCACCAGGTCCTCGGCCTCGGCGGCGCTGCCCAGCATCCGGTACGCGATACCGAACAGGCGCGGCCGCACCTCGGCGAAGACCGCGGCGGCACGGTCGAGATCGTCCGACGGCACGGCGCCCGGACCGCTCCGTGCGCCCGGACCGTGCGCCGCGCCCGGACCGTGCGCCGCCTGCGAGTCGTCCGCCACCATGATCGCCCTCGTTCCGGATCGCGGGCCGGTCCGGTCGCACCCGCCCTCGCACAGCTCAGACAAGCGAGGCCGGGGTCCTGTGACAACCGGCGCCGATGACCTCGTGGACGCGGTCGAAGGAACGCCGAGCCGTCACAGGTCCTACCCGGATCCGGCGGACGCATCGCGCGGCTGCGGGAATCCGCGACGCCCGCGCGACGCGTCCGCCACGCCTCACCCAGATCGGCCGTCCACGGCGTCGAGGATGGCGGCCGCCACGGCGCCGAACTGCGAGGCGCCGGTGACCTCCCGGGTCCCGCGGGAGGAGGCCCGCTCGTCCATGAACCGGATCGCCTCGGCCGGGATGTTGCGGTCGTCGCCGCCGAACACGAACCAGGAAGGCCTGGTGTGCCACCCCGGCCCGCTCACATCGAGCGCGTCGAGGTCGGCGCAGAACTGGTGGTGGTACTTCTCCTCGTCGATCCGGAACTCGACGCCGCCGGACGCGACCGGGTAGGCGACAAGTGCGCTGGCCAGGATACTGCCCTCGAACTCGCCGGACAGTTGCAGGGCGCTCTCGCCGGCCTCGGGGGCGAAGGCGCCGACGTAGACCAGCGAGCGGACGGCCGGGTCGCCGACCACCGCAGTGATCACCGTGCCGCCGTAGGAGTGGCCGGCGAGGACCACAAGACGGCCGATCCCGGCGACGACGTCGCGCACGTGCGCGGCGTCGCCCGCCAGGTCGCGCAGCGGGTTGGCCACGGCGAGGGCGCAGAGCCCGTGGCCGTTCAGACGCCGGGTGACGCGGTCCCATCTCGCCGATCCGGTGAACGCTCCATGGACCAGGACGACGACTGGCTTCCCGGTGGCCACGTGTTGTCCGCTCCGGTGCTCAGTGCGGCCCGGAGGACCGCGATGGCCTGGATGGTCGCGGCCCGGGAGTCCTGGGTGCCGCGGATGCCGACGCGGCGGCGCGCCGGGGCCTCCGGGCGGGCACTCGATGACCACGGTCATCGCGTGCGCACCGGCCGGAACGAAGGGCGGCTCGATCTGAGCACGGTCTGCCACGCGGTCAACCGGGGCTCCGGCGCGGCGGCGGACTCAGAACCGGACATCGACGAACCTCCTCGACGCGTCAGTGCGGACGGCGGTCACTTGACGGGGTTCGCGGCCAGCCAGTCGGCGTAGGTGATCTCGCCGAGGGTCGCGGCACCCTCGTCGGGGACGAGGTCGCGCTCGCGCATCTCGGCGCCGAAGTAGTGCGCGTGCGGGTCGGTGACCACCTCGCGCGGATCGCCCCACGCCGCCAGCGCCCTGCGGAAGAACTCGTCCATCCGGGACACCTCGGGGCCGGCGATCTGGATCCGGCCGTTCAGCGGCGCGCCCGCCGCGGTCCTGGCGATCGTCCGGGACACCTCCTCGCCGGCGATCGGCTGGAAGAGCACCGGCGGCATCGGGACGGTGTCGCCGCCGGCGGCGGCCTCGTCGGCGATCCTGCGCCCGAACTCGAAGAACTGCGTCGCGTGCACCAGCGAGAACGGGATCGGCGACTCCTCGATCAGCCTCTCCTGCGCGAGCTTCGCCCGGAAGTAGCCGATGTCGGGCCGCCGGTCGGTGTTCACGATCGTCAGCGCGACGTGGTGGCCCACGCCCGCCTTCCGCTCCGCCGCCAGCAGGTTGCCGGTCGAGGTCGTGAAGAAGTGCAGCACCGCCTCGTCCTCGAAGGACGGGGAGTTGGACACGTCGACCACCACGGACGCGCCCTCCAGCACCTCGGCCAGCCCCTCGCCGGTGAGGGTGTCGACGCCGGTGTTCGGCGCCGCCGGCACCGCCTCGTGCCCGTGCCGCCGGAGCTCTTGCACGGCCTTCGAGCCGATCAGGCCGGTGCCGCCGATGACCACGATCTTCATGAGAGTCCCTCCGGTTCGCCGGGCCGTCGGTCACCGCCCGGTCGCCAGCTAAGACAGGGCACCCGTCCGGGCTGTGACGGCTCCGGCGAAAGAATCCGGGACGCGGTCGGGTCCGGCGCAGCCCGTCACAAACGCGGGCGCGGCCCTGTCTTCGCGGCATGGCGCGAAAACGGGAGCAAGCCGTGCCGCCAGCAGGTGCCGGGTGCCGGATCCGGGTGACCGCGCGCGATCGACGAGCCGCACCGCGCCTCGAGCCAGCTCGAACCCGCTGTTCGACCTCGCGAAGCACACGGCTGCCCACTCAGAGGATCCCGTCCTCCAGGCACAGTCGCTTGGCCTTGCGGCACAGCTCGACAGCGCGTCATCGAAACCCGGTGGAGGACATGGCCAACGGCGCGGCCCTCCTAAAGCGGACACGGTGCACCGGGCAGGTACGCCTCAGCCCCGGCTTCAGTGGTGGGGGGTGTCGGATAGGCGGCCGGTGAGGCGATCCTCGGCCTGGCCCCAGATCAGCCGCCGATCGAACCGCTCGGCCGTCCAGGCTGTGGTGAAGAGCGCCCCGGCGTCACGGAAGTCCCGGACGACCCGCCGGTGGGCAGGAGAGCGAACAAAACGCTGGAGATCGGCCGGCTCGCACCACACCGACACCGAGATCTGGCGCCGCACGTCGGCCGCGGCGGCGAACCACAGGCCGAGCGCTCCGTCCATTTCCGGCCAGCCGTGCCGCAGCCGCATTCCGGCCATCGCCACACGCGGGACGTCGCGGACCCGATGCACAAAGTAATCGTTCATGCTGACATGCACCGGGCCAGCGATGTCCTGTCCGTTCCCGTCTTTCCAGAGCCGCACGAATAACGTCATAAGGTCGACCGTACGATATTGAGCCAGATACAAGTGTATTGGTCAGGTGGACGGGGCACGGCGGTAAAGGTCGGTCGTCGCGGCGTTCCAGCGGGCGAGCTGCTCGGGGCCGAAGAACGGCTCGGGCGACTGGCGGCTGATCGCCGGTTCGAAGGACACGCAGGCCAGGTTGAACACCCCGCGTGGATCGCGGCCCAGTCCCAGTCAGCGTCGGCGCGCGAACGCCCGTAGCGATCGAGCGGGGCCAGCCAGTCGGCGCGCGCGATCTGGACCAGCGCGTCGAAGATCCTCACCGCGTCCCAATCCCCCTCGGCGAGGGCTCGCGCAAGGTACCGCAGCGCGACCGTGTTGCCACGGATCCAGCTCGTCACCGTATCGCCCACCAAGCCCCAAGCCGCCTCGTTCGCGCCGTCCCGGACGGGGTCACGGAAGGTCTCCACGGCGCCGGCGATCACGTAGGCCTTGACCGCCTCGCGCAGCCGGGCCTTGGTCCGAAGTGATGCTGGACGAGACCCGGCGACAGTCCGGCGGCGGCCGCCACGTCGCGGATCGACGTCACCGCGACGCCTTGGCGGCGAACCCTGCAACGCCACGTTCCGGATACGCGCGTAGGTGTTCGGATCCGATGGCTGAGCGGGCGACTGCGAGTTGTTCACGCTTGCAGAGCCGACCACAGCCACCTCCTCGCTCCGGACGCGCGCCGCGCACGCCGGCCCGGTGGGTGACGCTGGCCGGTCCGACGCTCGGCGTCCGGAGCAGCGGGGAGACATCGGCGTCCCGGTGGTGCCATACCGGGTCCGCCACGCTGGCTCTCGGCGTACAGCCTCGGCATGCGTTCAGCCCTGCCGGCGCACGACACGGTACCGCGCGGGCGTCACGCCAACTCCCGTGTGTCTAGAAACCACTCAGAGTGCGCCGGACGGGATGCGTGGAGCCTTCGCGGTGGCAAATCAGCCCGACAGGTCCTGTGCTCGCGCCTTCTCGTCGAGCAGGGTCGCCACGGTGTGGCGCAGGACGTGCGGGTGCACCGCCTCGGCGCGTACGCGCACCCTAACCACCACCAAGGGGTTAACCAGAGGAATCAACCACCACCACGAGATGCGGTGTTCGCAGCGATGGAGGTAATCGTGAAGGTGACTCGTCGACGGGCGCAGGGGCCAGCGGAGGAGCGGCTGGCGGGTGTTCTGGGGAGGATGCTGCCCGGCGCGGTGTCGTGAAGTGATCGGGTTCGCTGTCTTCGGCAGTGGCGTCTAGCAGCCCTCCTTGGCTGGGCTCAGCCGCATGACGCTCAGGCCTCCGGGTTGGGCGAGCCGTAGAGGATCGATGGAGGGCATCTCACCGTCTCCATCCCGCCCCCCGACTCACTCACGCGGTGCTCTTCGTAGCCGACGCATGTCCGGGTTGGGTCACGGGGTGCACTGCGCCGCCACCTCTGGCGTCGACTGTCTGCACGGTCGCGTGCATCTGGGCATTCGCGGGGAGATGCCATGCTGATCTGTACCGATGACTTTCCACCGGCCGAACGTTCCGATCGCTTTCGCGAGGCGTTGCTAGGGGTAGAGGTCCCAGTCATTGTCACCGCCGACGAGCCGGCTGGTTTCGCGGCCACATGGGCGTGTTCGGAGCTGGGCGACCTATCGGTGGCGTCGGTCTGTTCCCAGGCACCGTACCGGTTCTTCCGAGGGCGGCGACTGATCAGCCGGTCGAATCCGGAGGCCTACCGGCTCGTCCTCAACGTACGCGGACGAAGCGGCGTATGCCATCGTGACCACGACGTAGGGCTGGGACCCGGTGATCTCGCGCTCTACGAGACCTCCTCTCCCTTCCAGGGCTGGCGCGGAACTCCCACGGACCCGAACGACTGGATCATGGCGACCTTCGACCGCAGGCTTCTCCCGACGCCCGCACGCTACGCCCAGCCGCTCCTAGGGCAACGGCTTCCCGGGCAGGAGGGAATCGGAGCGCTGGTCGGCACGGTACTGCGCCAGGTGGCCGCGAGTGCGGACCGCTACCAGCCCGACGACGGCCATCACCTGTCGAACGCCCTCCTGGATCTGCTGGCGGTCCTGCTGCACCACCACGGGGAACCGGCTGGGACGGCCTTGACCGGTGCGCACGAGCGGACCCTCCTCCCCCGGATGCGCGCGTTCGCTCTGGACCGGCTCGGTGATCCCGAGCTCTCACCGGAGATGATCGCGGCCGCCCACCACATCTCGCTGCGCCAGGTGCACCGGCTCTTCCACGCCCACGGCCTGACGGTGGCCGGCTGGATCCGCGAGCGCCGCCTCGAACGCTGCCGCCGGGACCTCGGCGACCCCGCCCTGGATGGCCGCCCTATCCAGATGATCGCCAGCCGCTGGGGATTCACCGACAAGTCTCACTTCAGCAAGGTCTTCCGAGCTGCTTTCGAGGTCAGTCCCCATGCCTACCGCCAGGAACAGCACCGCCGCCTCCTCGGCACGGATCCGGGCGCTGAAACTCAACTGCCCGGCGCTGATGACCAACAACACCGGTGACGCATCAGCGCATCGTGAAGGTACGGCGCAACCATCAAGGCGCCGTTCCGGTTCTGGGTCGTACGCACCGGCTCCTGCGTCAATACCAGTGCGTTAGCGGCTGACCGGTGCCGGGCTGAGTCGAGGGCTTGCGGGGGTGACTGCAATGCCGCATATGGAGCCATCCGCAACACCGTGCATGCAAACCGCGAGCCGTTCCGGCGGATGGTGCGGAGGGTCGATATCGGGCGTCGATCAACAGAAAGGCGCGCTTGGCCGAGCAGCCGACCTGACCGGCACTCCGCTACCGCTCCGAGAGGAAGGAGTGCGATGAGACGAATCATCGTGATGGCCGCCGCCGCGGTGAGTGTGCTGGCGCTATCGGCTGCGCCCGCGGCGGCATCGGCGGTCCCCCAGCCGACGGTGGTGCGGACTTCGACCACGGTCGCGAACGAGCTGAGGGTGCTCACCCCGGAGCGGGTCGCCGCCGCCTGGGACTGCCAGGCGGGTTACTCCTGCTACTACACCGGCCTCAACGGCACCGGCTATCGGTGGAGAGCACCGGGCTGCGGCTGGTGGTACCTGGACGGGACACTTCTCCAGAACAACCTGTACTCGATCGACAACAGGGGAAGCGGCAGGGTCGACGTGTACAACCGGATCGGTGCCAATTCGTATGAACTGAAGGGCTGGGTCTATCCCGGCCAGCAGGGGAACTTCCACCAGAACATCGGCGCCGACGTAGTGGACATCTACTGCTGAGTCTCGCGCCCTGACCAGGATCCTCAACCGCGAGATCGTCGTTCGCGGGTGGCGAGGTCCTCCAGTCAATCCCGGCCACTGTGATGGTGTGCTGTTGCTTCATGTTGGAGCACAGGCACGAGTCGGCGGCCACGACGCATCGGAGATGAGCAATGGTGAAGGAAAAGCAAAGGGTCACGGGAAGGAAACGCGGAATTCTCGGTCTGGCAGTGCTCGCATTGAGTGCCGGTGCAACGGTCCTGACCTCCGCGAGCCCCGCTCAAGCCGCCGATCCGCAGTGCCACACCCGGCTCTACACCTACCATGGAGGTGGCTTTTGCTCCGGGTCGGGGACGAGCCCGCACTATGTAGGCGGGGTCCAATGCACCGACGGCCGTTGGTACTACGGCCCCTTGCGTGACATGGGTGACGAAAGAGGCTCGTACGGGTATTGCCCGTCCGGCTCCTACGCCAACCGTGCCATGGCGACCAGCGTCTAGGCCGGCGGGCAGCGCTCGTGCCACGGATGCGGGAGCCGGTCCCTCAGAAGAAGATGATCGCTGACCAGCTCCAGCCGGCGCGTCGACCGACCGCGCGAGGGCGCCACTCCAGCCCAGAACCGGGTAGGTGGGATCTGCGGCGGTTGGTACTAGGGCGTGTCTCGAAGCCGGGTGTGTGACGGTGTGTCGTGACACTAGACAGCGAGGTCTCCGATAGAGGGTTCGACGACCAAAAAGAACCAGGAACACCGGAGACCTCGTGGCCACCCTGCGGTGACGCGGCGCTTTGAGGCAGCGGGCGGGAGTATGGGCGCGGATCATCACCGATCTGCGGGGGCGGGCGGACGCGGCCGAGATGATCTGCTGGCAGGTGAGTGTGGACTCCACCAACCATCGCCCGAGCCCATCAGCACGCCGTCGGCGCCCGCACCCGCCCCCACCAGCAGGCCGAACCTCCGCCCTCGATGATGGCGAGCCCGCCGATCACGCACTGGAGCGTTCGCGCGGCGGGCTGACCACCCAAGATTCATCTGTCGTGCGAGCAGGGCCAAAAGGTGCTGTCGTTGCTGGTCACCGCCGCCCGCCGCGGTGACTCGCCGCAGTTCCGGCCCGTCTTGGACTAGATCGCGGTGCCGCGGAGCGGGCCGGGACGTCCTCGCGGCCGACCGGAGCGGGTCCGGGCTGACAAGGCATACAGCTCCCTAGCCGGCCGCGCCTACCTGCGCAGGTGCGGCATCAAGTGCGCGATCCCCGTCAAAGCCGACCAAGCCCGAAACCGCACCAAGCGAGGCAGGCATGGCGGGCGGCCGCCGACATTCCGCGCCCTGGACCACCGGCAGCGCCATGCCGTCGAGTGCGGCATCAACCGGCTCGAACGCCACCGCGCCGTGGCCACCCGGTACGACGAAGTCGCTGTCCGCTACGAGGCCGTCCTCCACATCGCCGTCATCAACGACTGGCTGACCTGCCTTCGAGACACGCCCTAGACGGCCTGCGCGGTGGGCAGGACGGTGATCTCGGTGAGGTTGACGTGGCGGGGGGAGGCGGCGATGAAGGCGATGGTCTCGGCCACGTCGACCGCCTGCAGGGGGGCGATGTCATGGAGCAGGCCCTCCATCAGCGCGCTGGCGTCGGGGTCGGTGACGTGGCTGGGCAGCTCGGTGTCGACCATGCCGGGTTCGATCGAGGCCACGCGGACGCCGCGGGGGCCGAGTTCGACGCGCATCAGGCGAGTGAGGTGGCTGATGTAGGCCTTGGTGCCGGAGTAGATCGAGAACTTCTCCAGGATGCGGGTGGCCGCGATGGAGGAGGTGTTGATCAGGTCGGCCGGGCGGCCGGCGTCGGCGGCGGTGGTGAGCTGCGGCAGGAACGCGGCGATGACGTTCATGACGCCGGTGACGTTGAGGTCGATCTGACGCTGCCAGTCCTCGACCTTCAGCTCCTCGATCGCGGAGATCAGCTGGACGCCGGCGTTGTTCAGGACGAGGTCGGCGGGGCCGAGCCGCTCGGCGACCAAGGCGGCGGCGTCGGCCACCGCCGCGCGCTGGGTGACGTCGACCGCGACGGCCAGGGCGGTGCCGCCGTCGGCCTCGATGGCGGCGATGAGCTCGTCGAGCCTGTCCTTGCGGCGGGCCAGAACGGCGACGGAGGCGCCGAGTGCGGCCAGGCGGCGCGCGGTGGCCGCGCCGATGCCGCTGGAGGCACCGGAGACGACGGCGACGCGGCCGGCCAGCGGGGTGCCGGTGAGCAGAGCGGACATGATGATCCCTTCTGATGCGCGCGGGTGTGCGGGCCGGTCAGGCGGCGTCGTCGTGGGCGGTCGCGGCGGACTTGGCACGCCACGAGGCCAGGTCGTCCTCGACCCGGGCGAGCATGGCCTGGAGCCGGTCGATCGTGTCGGGGCCGAGGTACAGGTGGACGGGCAGCTCGTCCTGGGAGACGACCTCGTGGATCAGCGCGGCGCCCTTGACCGGGTCGCCGAGCTGAGTGTGGTTGGCCTTGCCTGCCCAGTCGAGGGTCACGTGGGCGGGGGTGCCGTCGTAGGCGGCGATCCGCGACCTCGCGGTGGACAGGGAGCTGGCGTCCAGGAAGTCGGTGCGCAGCACGCCGGGCTCGACCACCATGGCTCGGATGCCGAAGGGCGCGAGCTCGGCCGCGAGCGCCTCGGTGAGCCCGGCGACGGCGAACTTGGAGGCGCTGTAGAGGCCGACGCCCGGCTCGCCTTCGAAGCCGGACCGCGAGCCGATGTTGACGATGGTGCCCGAGCCCTGGCGCCGCATGACGGGCAGGACGGCGCGGGTCACGTCGATCAGGCCGAAGACGTTGAGGTCGAACAGCGAGCGCGCCTCGGCGTCGGTGATCTCCTCCACCGCGCCCAGCAGGCCGCGCCCGGCGTTGTTGACCAGCACGTCGATCCGGCCGAACCGGTCGACCGCGGCCTGGACGGCGACGGGTACGTCCTGGCCGCGGGTGACGTCCAGCGCGACGGTGAGCACGTCGTCGGACTCGGCCAGGTCGCCGGGGACCCGGCCGGGGTCGCGGACGGCGACGACGACCCGGTCGCCGTTCCGCAGGGCGGTCCGGGCGATCTCCGCGCCCAGCCCGCGGGAGGCTCCGGTGATGAACCAGACGGCCATGATGATCCTTCTTCCTTGTGTCTCACCTGTTCAGGCGGGGTGTCCGCCGCTGACGGTTTCGAGTCTGGGTGAGGCGAGCACGCGGATGAAGGTCGCGCGTTTCCTGGGAGTGATCCTCCTAGGAAGAGGGGCGGAACCATCCGGAAACGGCGATGGGGCGGGGAGAGCGTGCTCTCCCCGCCCCATCGCCGTCGGCGGCGTTCAGCCTGTGGTGACCTGTTCCGCTCGCGGAGCGCCGGCTCCTTCGGACAGGCGGTCGAAGGCGGCGGCGGTCGGGCTCGCGGGCTCGGCCTGGTAGACGACGAGTTGCTGGCCCGGGGCGCCGTTGACGGTGAGGGCCGAGAACCGGATGCTCAGATCGCCTACGCGCGGGTGCCGCAGGTACTTGCCCTCCTGAGTCTTGGACTTCACGTCGTGGCGGCCCCACAGATCCGCGAACTCGGGGCTTCGCTCGGACAGGGCGGTGACCACCTCGGCGATCCGCGTGCTGTCGGGGTCGTGGCCGTAGGCGGCACGCAGCTCCGCCACGCAGGAGTGCGCGGCGCGCTCCCACTCCTGGTAGAACTCCCGGCCCGCCGGATCGCAGAACACCATGCGCGCGAGGTTGTCGGCGGGAGAGAAGGCCTCGTGCAGAGCGTCGGCCATCGCGTTGCCCGCCAGGACGTCCAGCGCGGGTCCCAGCACGAAGGCCGGGGAGCGGGTGAACCCGTCCATGAGCTGCAAGAGCTGACCGCTGACCTGCTCCTGGGCGGGTGGCCTGGAGCGCAGTTCCGGCGGCCGGGCCAGGCGGCGCAGGTGGTCGGCGGCCTCGTCGTCCAGCAGCAGTGCCCGCGCCACCGCCTCGATGACCTGCGGCGACGGGCTGGACTCCCGGCCTTGCTCCAGGCGGACGTAGTAGTCGCTGCTCATCCCCGCCAGCAGCGCGACCTCCTCCCGCCGGAGCCCCTTGACCCGGCGGCGCCCGTACTCCGGCAGGCCGACGTCCTGCGGCTTCAGCCCCTCACGGCGGGCTCTGAGGAACGCACCCAACGGCGTGCTGCTGCTCATGGGTCAAGTATGAGACAGGGATGACCGGAATGACTGTTTCGTGGGTCTCACCGATCCAGGGTGTGACGCACCCACTCTGAGCGGCCCGGCCCGGGCCTGCGCCGCCTTAGCCTCGAAGGCGTGGACGGTGGTGAGTCTTCCCTCGGAGCCTTCCTGCGCCGGCATCGCGACCTGCTGAGGACCGACCGGCGGCCGCAGGAGCGTCGGCGGGTGCCCGGCGCGCGCCGCGACGAGGTCGCCGGCGCGGCGGGGATCAGCGCCGGCTACTACGCCCGGCTGGAGCAGGACCGCGCCGCGCGGCCGTCCTGGCAGACCGTCGCGGCCCTGGCCCGGGCGCTGCGGCTGGACGACGAGGCCACCGCGCACCTGTACCGGCTTGCCGGCCCGACCGCCCGCCGCAGCCGTCCCACCCGCCGGGAGCGGATCTCGCCGGAGGTCCGGCGGCTCATGGACGGCTGGACCGGCGTGGCCGCGCTCGTCATCGACACCGCCCAGGACGTGCTGGCCCGCAACGCGCTGGCCTCCGTCCTGCACGGTCGCTTCACCCGCGCCGACAACGTGCCGCGCATGGTCTTCCTCGACCCGGTCGCGGCCGAGCACTTCGGCGACTGGAACCGGGTGGCCGCCGACGTGGTGGCCGACCTGCGCCGCGCGGTGCGCGAGGCGCCCGACGACCCCCGCCTCACCGCCCTGGTGGGCGAGCTGGCGATTCACAGCGCGCCCTTCCGCCGTCTGTGGGCCGCGCGCGAGAGCGCCGTGCCCGCCCGCCGCCATCTGCGCCTGTTCCATCCCGAGGTCGGCGAACTGCGCCTCACCGCCGAGGTCTTCCCCATCACCCGGGCGGCAGGCCAGCGGCTCGTCACCTATCAGGCCGAGCCCGGTTCCGCCTCCGCCGATTCCCTGGCCCTCCTCGGCACGCTCGGCCCACTGACCGGCTCCACGGCCGATACCGGAGCCGGGGAGCGTTC
Source organism: Actinomadura fibrosa (assembly GCF_900659615.1). Classification (GTDB taxonomy): domain Bacteria; phylum Actinomycetota; class Actinomycetes; order Streptosporangiales; family Streptosporangiaceae; genus Spirillospora; species Spirillospora fibrosa. The sequence goes on from NZ_CAACUY010000010.1 coordinate 58,224, forward strand.
CTAGGTACCGCACTCCCAGGAGACCGGTGGCCTTCTTGCCGCGGCCCGCTTTCCGCAGACTCGTCGTCACAGGCGCGAACAGCCCGCCGGAACCTCCGCGAAAGGCATCCTCATGGACACCACCGCTGCCCGCGCCCACTTCCTCGCCCGGTTGCTCCGCCAGGCCGCCGACCCCGACCGCCGCGTCCTGCTCACCGGCGCCGCCGTAGTCACCATGGACCCGGAGCTCGGCAACCTGCCCAAGGCGGACCTGCTCGCCCAACGACCCGATCGGCACCCTCGTCCTTCGGCGCCGACCCCCGCAATATCGACGCCGTCTTCGTGGCCGCCCTCGGAGACGAGGTCCGCGCCTCCCGAGACAGAGTGCTGCGCGCCGCCGCCCGCACGTGACGTCCCCCTCCGGCACAGCTCAAGCCACCGTCATGGTCCGCACCGCATCACTGGCCGCCTGCCTGCTCGCAGTCGTCGCCACCGGCCAGCCCTCTGCCCCCACCGCCACGAACACGACCACCATCAGGGAGGCATCCATGACCGCTCCTACCACCACCGGCCCCCACCCGCACGTCGGGATGTGGGTCACCGCCGATGGCCGGATCCGCCAGGAGCTCCTGCCCACCGGCCGCTACGAAGAAGCCCGCGACGGACGCGAACGCGCCTACACCGGCCGCTACACCGTCACCGGCGACCACATCGACTACTACGACGATCTGGGCTTCACCGCCACCGGTGACGTCCGCGACGGAGTCCTCTACCACGAACACCTCGTCCTGTACCGGGAGCGCTGAGTCACATCCGGGAGCAGCGCCACCGGCGCACCGGCTTCAGCGAAGCGGTGCCGGCCGAGCTGACCGGACCTTGTTCTCGCCATCGACGGTCTTCAGTGCCGAAAACGGCTGGTGATCGAAGTCCCGAGAAGAAGATTCTGAAGTTCCTGCGCTCGTTGGCACCGGGGCAGGTTCGTCAAGGCGCGATGAGCTCGATCGAGGGACGCTTCAGAGTTCATCGATGGGCTGGTCAGACCTGTCACCAAGTCTGCTCGCGCCCGGCGGCAGTCGCCGCTGAGCGCTGGCTTGCGCCTTGCGCCGCTGGGGGCGGGCCAAGACGTAACCCGCTTGGTCCGCCCCCATCGTGGTGCGGCTGTTGCGGGCTGGGAGCTACTTCATGTGGGTGGCAAACCAGTCCAGCATTTCCTTGGGCTCGCGCTGGAAGTACAGGTAGCCATCCCAGCGGGCGGTGGTTCCGTGAACCCAAACGAGTTTCTTGTCTTCGATCGGGATGTTGTCGAACATCGCCTGGACGTCGTCGGGGCGGGTCATCAGGTCGTCGTGGACCTGGTAAAGGAAGGTGGGGATGGTGACGCTCTTGGCGGCCTCGACCGGAGACATCTCAGAAAAGGGGAAGCTGACGATCAGGCGGACCTTTTCCTCCAGCTCGGCGATGCGCTCTGGCAGGCCCAGCCTCTCTAGAGTGCGCTGCATGGTGACGCCGACCGACAGCGGCTGTGGGGAAACGATACAGCGCACGCCTTCGAAATACTCGGGGTACATCTGCATGGCGAACATTGTCGCGTTCGAGCCCTGGCAACGGCTGAACAGGCCGATGGTCATGTCCTTGAGGTCTTCGCGGGCGCGCACGTACTGCAGAGAGCCGACGACGTCGCGAGCTTCGAAGCGGCCGCCGCTGCCGATGCCGCCGTTGCCGGTTCCGCTGTGGCCGAGGTTGCGCATGTCGTAGGTGAGGACGTTGTATCCGGCCTCGTGCAGAATGCGATAGTCGGGCACGAAGTCGACCTCGAAGTCGTTGCCGGTGCTTGCCCCGATCGACTTCCAGGGCTCCAGGTGGGCGGGAAAACCGTAGCGGTTGAACCACAGGGGATGGTTAGCGATGATCAGCTTGTCCGATCCATCGCAGGGGATGTACCAGGCTTCCAGTGGCACACCGTCCATGGAGGGGAAAGACACCTCCTGGTAGGTCAGGCCGTAGTCGCCTGGGGTCTTGAGGATCGGCGAGCGCATGGGGTGGCCGAAGCCTTGCGCGATGCCGTCCAGGATGCCCTGGATCTCCTCTTCGCTGTGGGCCCGTTCCTGATGGACGGTGCTCATGTGCTCCTCTTTCATGTCGAGTCCGCGGGTCGAGGGGACCTGCCGGTCGTGCGGCCAGTCGCTCTGGAGAGCCCCATCAGGGCGGGTCGCCACCTGCCGCGCTGCTGAGCGCGGATAGTTGGGCCAGCCATTCGCGCAGCAGTGTGGTCTCCGAGGCACGCAGCGTGCCGACGGGGCCATGTGGCATCTCCGCTTCCAGTCGCGCGGCAGCTCGCACAAGTTGCGGCGTCACCGGAGGCGCGCCAGGCACAGCCGGCGGGCTGATGACGGCCGCGGTGACGGCGTCTCGCACGATGGCCGACAGGTGGTCGTCGGCCGCCGCGCGGGTGCGGATGAGGTGCAAAGTGACCCCTACCGCGGCCGAGGCCACCATGTCCGCGGCCGTCTCGGCCGGTATGCGCAGCCGTCCGGCTCTCTCCAGGTCGCGCATCTTCGTCACGAGAACCGCGTGGGCGTGATCCGCCGGGCCTGTACGGCCGTCCATCGGCCGGCCGTACATGATCGTGTAGAGGGCGGGGTTGGTCACCCCGAACTCCACGTGCATGTCCCAGCCGCGAAGGAAGTCCTCGACCGGATCCCCGGTCGCCTCCAGGGCCTGCTTGCGGGTCAGGTAGCGGCTGAACCTGTCCGCCGCCACCTCTCGCAGCAGGCCGTCCTTGTCGCCGAAGTGGTGGTACAGGGTCGGCGCTGCAACGCCGGCCGCGTCGCACACCTCGCGGGTCGAGAAATCTCCACTGGCCGATGCCGCCAGCAGGTCAGCGGCCGCGTCGATGATCAGGACGCGGGTCCGCTGGGCCGATGAAGCCTCCTTAGCTGCAATGTAGCGATGATACACAGAAGCGCCATAGAAGCCCAAATTTATCTAGCGACGCTATATGAGGCTGAGTGCTCCCTCGCTCTCATCGTCGCGCTGCCCCCTGAGGTCATCGCGCGTTCCCGTCGGGTGGGCAGGCCGGATCAGCAGCATCCTGGGCGGATCGGCCTACGACGCCGCAACCGGGCAGCGGCGCGACGGATCGCCGGACGGCATGGCCGCGGCCGGGCTGTGGCCGATCAAACAGTCGAAGTCGTCCACGCCGAGCACCATCGGCACCGGCCGCTCCGGCAGCGAAAGTCCCAGCAGTACGCGCAGCGCGGCGTGCCGGGGACAGCAGCACGCCCAGCGCCGGGTAGCAGCCGTGTGCCGGCGCGGCCGCCCAGCTCTCGTACGACCGCGCCGATCTGTGAGCCATGCGGTGAGTGCGGGATCAACCGCCTCAACCGCAACCGGGCGGTCGTGACCAGTTACGCCAAGCTTGCCGTCCGTTACGAGGCCGCCGTCCACATCACTGCATCAACGAGTGGCTGTGACGGTTCTCTGCCCGGAGCCCTACTTGTACCACTCGTCGCCGTCCGAGCCCGCTCTCGACTCCAAATAGTCCTTCAGCGACTTGGCAATCCGGGTACGTTCGTCGGTCTCATGGTCCCAGACGACTACTTCGCCGGGCCGTCCCCCCGGCGCCTTGAAAAGCGCGAACAGATCCCCGCCGCCGTTATCCCCCATGAACATGAGCTGATCGAACGAGGTGTAGAGCTCGGCGAAGTCCGCGTTCCGCCGAAACTCCGTATTCTGCTCGATGATCTCCTGTACCGACCACACCAGTCCGGATCCGTACTCGTCCTGCACCCCGCCGGTTTCACGCAGCAACTCCCGCAGTTCGTCCGGCACTGTCTGCCCCAACCGCTGCTCGATCTGATCGATTGCCTCATCGGAAGCAGGCGCGGCGAACTCAGCATCGCTGTAAAGCCGCCCGATCAACTCTCTCCACATGGGAGTCCTCTCACCGTCTGCGGATCAGCGATCATGGTAGGCGCACTCTCACATCTTCTGAAAAGCCCTAGCCTGTACCGGTGGTCAGCGAGGATTCTGGCCTGTTCAGCATGCAAGCGGCGATTGTTGATGCTGGTCAGCGTCCTGGAGGAACAGGCCGGCCGCCCCGACGTGGACGCCCCGGACGACTTCGACATGGCCGCATACGCCGCGGCGTACCCCACCGTGATGGCCGGCGTGACAAAGTACTTTCAGCCTGACCGCACCGTCGACGATCTGTTCCGCGATCGTCTGGAACAGATCAGCCATGGTCCTGCGGCGCCGTCCGGCCCCACGTCCTGACCGGTCAACCCTGGCACGAGCGCCCCGCGTCGCTGCCAGGCCAAGGACGGCCGCTTCTGGGACGAGTATCGTGCTGCAGTCCCGTGGCGGGTCCGTCCCCCGCGCCTACTCCACTTCGAAATCTACGGGCGCGAGGATCGCGTCGGCGGCAACGCGTTCACCGCTGACTTCTCCCAGTCCGCTGGCTCCGCCGTCCCGGTCGGACGGCCCGCTGCTCCCCCATGGCGGGAGGAACAGGGGGCCGTGGTCCGCCGGTCGCCGTGACGGCCCGGCGTCAGGCTCCGGCGGTCCGCTCGGGCAGCCCCCAGCCGGGGCGGGGGAAGTGGCAGGTGTAGCTCTCCGGGTACTTCTGCAGGAGTCCTGATGCTCGGCCTCCCCGAAGTCGCCGACGGGGGTCACCTCGGTGACGGCCTTCCCCCCGGCCAGAGGTCGGGAGGCGTCGACGTCGGCGATGGTGTTTCGGTGACCTTCCGCTGACCGTTCGAGGTGTAAAGATCGCGGACCGGTAGCTCGTGCCGATGTCGTAGACGACCTCGATGGTCTCGGCGTAAGTCCCGGGATCGCGGTGATCCAGGAACAGCTGCCCGTGGGCAGTGCCCTCTCGGTTGCCTTGGCCGTTGTCTCCCTCCTGTCCTTCGCCGGGTGGCTACAGCGGACGCCGCATCCGCGTTATCCCGCGGGGACGAGCGCGGCCAGGGGGACGTGGTGCTGGCCCGCGTGGATGTCACGGTCGCGCAGGCCACCCTGGGGCACCGGCCGGGGGAAGGAGATCTTCACGACGTTGAGGGTGGGGATGCGGAAGATCTGGACGCTCGCCGGGTCGAGGTCGTACAGGCGGGCGATGACCCGCTCGTTGACGAAGTCCTCGTCGGCGACGGTCGCGTAGTCCGCGGCCGACCGCATGAAGAGCTCCATCGTGACCCAGAACGGGCCCGCGTTCTTGGAGCGGATCTCCTTCGCCATGTCGCCCAGCGTGCGGCGGTGCTCGTCAGTCACGGGAGGCCCCTTCGGTGATCTCGATGCGGAACATGCCGGACGGCTCGTCGACGTCCACGACGTGGTTGAGCGCGAACTCGTAGGCGGGGCCGCGCTCGGTCTCGGCCGGGGAGGTGGCGAAGGCCAGGCTCGGGAGGTGGTCCATGTCGCGGGTCGGGAGGTGGAGCATCAGCGGGTTGGCGATCTTGGCGATGGCGGTGGCCGTGGCCTGGTCCGGGGCGCTGACCAGCAGCATCACGCCGACCTCCCGGGGCGGCCCGTCCGCCGGGTCGATGCTTCCCAGGACGGCGTTGTACCCGTACGGGCGGATGTCCACGGCGTAGCCGGAGGGGTCGAGGCCCAGCGTCTGCCGCACGCGTCCGGTGAGGATCTCGTGCAGCAGCGCGACCCACTCCTCGATCCTGGCGAGGATGTGCGGGTCGCGGATGGCGGTGAAGGACATCGTCTCGTAGCCGGTGACGCGGGCGCCTTCGAGCTTGATCGTGTGCTGGCCGGCGGGCTCGAACCGTGACCCCTCGACGCGGACGCGGCGGTCGTCCAGCGCGGTGTAGGTCGCGTCACCGACCACGAGCGTGCCGGCGGGCTCCCGCATCCGGAACGGGTCGACGGTCTCGTAGAGCATGTGCGCCGCCACCGACGCCGGAGTGCACGCGTTGGACGGGTCGAGGGGCTCGATGGTGAAGCCGTCCCGGTCGATGGTGGCGAGGACGCCGCCCGCGCGCGGGTCGGTGGTGCACTGCCCGCCACACTCGACGATCTTGGACGCGTGCCAGGTCGGGCCGGCGGGCATGCCCCGCGTCAGCGGGACCGCGGCGGCGACGGCGGTGTCGGTGGCGCGGCCGGCGAGCACCACCTGGGCGCCGGCGGCCAGCGCGTCCGCGATCGGCTCGTGGCCCATCATGCCGACGATGCGGGTGCATTCGTCCAGCGTGGAGGCGTCGAGGTCGCCCATCGGCGGCAGCGGGTGGACGCGCCCCTCGTTCAGCCTCTCCTTGAGGGCGGCGGCCGTCTGCTCGCTGTAGACGCGCGCGACCGTGAGGCTCAGGCGCTCCTCGTCCAGGATCCGGGCGGCGATCCCGGCGACCCAGTCGACACCGGAGTCGGTACCGCTCGTGCCGCACGATCCGATGATCAGCGGGATGCCGGCGGTGGACGCGGCCCTCAGCAGGATCCGCAGGTCGCCGGCGACCGCGGCGGCGGTCGTCTTCGCGGTGCCGGAGCCCAGGTAGTAGGGACCGGAGTCGGTGGAGCCGCCGTCCACGGCGATCACGTCGGCTCCCAGTTCGAGTCCTCTGTCGACCGTCGCCGGGGGGAATCCCGCCCCGAGCATCCCGGTCGGGGCCAGCACCCTGACGGCTGTCGCAGGCGTACTCGTCATGTCGTCCTCGTTCCTTCGGTCGGGTTCGGTGGTTTCACGGGCGGGAGCAGGTGCGCGTTGAGGGACGAGCGGGGACGTCCCCGCAGGGCGGCGATCAGTTCGCGGGCGCCTTCGAGGCCGGTGGCCCGCCGCGCTTCGGCGGTCTGCCCGGCCAGGTGGGAGTAGACGGTGATGCCGGGGACGTCCCGCAGCGGGCTGTCGGCCGGCAGGGGTTCGGTGCCGGTGACGTCGAGCGCCGCGCCAGCGAGCCGTCCCGCGCGGACCGCGGCGGCGAGGGCGGTCTCGTCGACGATGGCGCCGCGCGCGGTGTTGACCAGGTGCGCCGTCGGTTTCATCCGGGCGAGCGCCCGGGCGTCGATCAGGTTCCGGGTGGCGGGCGTGAGCGCCGTGTGCAGCGAGAGGAAGTCCGAGGAGGCGAGGAGCTCGGGGAGGTCCACGAACCGGACGGAGGCGTCATGACGGTCGCTCGCCGGGACGTTGGTCGTGCAGAGCACCGACAGGCCGAACGCCTGGGCGAGAGGCACCACGGCGCGGGCCGCCGCACCGTAGCCGAGGAGCCCGAGCGTCCTGCCGCGCAGCTCGTGGCCGTTCTCGCGCGGCCACCGGCCCGCCTGGACGCCGGTGGCGACGGGTACCAGCCGGCGGGCCTGGGCCAGCAGCAGGGCCATCGTGTACTCGGCCACGGCGTTCGCGTTGACGCCCGGGAGGTTGCTCACCGAGACGCCCGCGCGGGTCGCGGCCGCGACGTCGACGGAGTCGTAACCGACGCCGCTGCGCACGAGCGCGCGCAGGGACGGCGCGTGCGCGAACACCTCGGCGGTCATCGGCTCGTTGCCGATCAGCGCGCCTTCGGCGCCGTCCAGGATCGCGATCAGCTCGTCGCGGTCACGGACTCCCCGCCGCGGACGGTGCCGCGTGGCGAAGCCGGCATCGCGGAGGAGGACGTCCACCTCGTCTCCGGGCACCAGGTAGTCGGTGGTGATGAGGACGGTCGGCGGGGCGCTCACCGGCCGTCCTCCCCGCGGGCGGCCTCGCCGGCGAGGGCGGTCGCGCGCCGGAGCCGGTCGACCCGCAGGACGAGCAGGACGGCGAGGACGGTCAGAACCGCGATGTGCAGCAGCATCAGGCTCCATCCCGTCACGTCCACGGCCAGGCCGACCACGGCCGGCCCGGCGAGCCCGCCGGACATCCACCCGACCGTGTACAGGCCGGTGTAGCTGCCGAGGACGCGGGACGACGGCGCCAGGTTCCACAGCACCACGGCGGCGTTGATGACGAAGCCCGCGGCGCCGGCCGACGCCAGGCACAGCGCCGCGATGGTGGCCGCCGGCGTCGGCACGGCCGTGCCGAGGACCATGGCGGCGGCGAAGACCACCATCCCGGCGGCCATGACCCGCAGCCGTCCGAAGCGCTCGGCGAGCAGGGCCGCGGGGAAGGCGGCGAGGACGTACGCGATCCCGCCGGGCAGCGTGAGCCCGCCGGCCTCGCCGTCGGAAAGGCCGAGGACCTCCACGCCGTAAGGGGTCATGAGCGAGCGCGACGCGAACCACGCCCCGCCGAAGGCGAACACGGCGAGGATCACCAGCAGCCGGCTCCGGTCGGGGTCGCGCAGCAGGTCGCGGATGACGGCCCTCATCGTGGTCCCGGCGTCCGCGTCCCGCGGCGTGCCGTCCGCCGCCGCGGCCTCGTCCTCCGCCAGGGCGGCCCGGTAGGCGGCGGAGCGGCTGTCCCGCACCCGCCAGACGAGCACGGCCGCCGCGATCAGCATGAGGGCCGCGGGGACGGCGAAGGCCAGCTTCGGGTGGTCGTCGACCAGCAGCAGGCTGACCAGCGCGGCGACGATGGTGGTGAGCGCCGAGGCGATCTTCACCGCGGCGTTCGCCCGGCCGCGCCGCGCGGGCTCGATGAAGTCGGGCATGAGCGACTCGCTGACGGGCTTGAAGCTGTTCATCACCAGCGCGTAGGCGAAGATCGCCAGGATCAGCGGGCCCAGCGCGGTCGCGTGCGGGATGAGCAGGAACAGCACGGCGCCCAGCGGCATCATGACCGCCAGGTAGGGGATCCGCCGCCCCCAGGGGGTCCGGGTGTTGTCCGAGCGGTTGCCCATGTAGGGCTGGATGAAGATCCCGAGCAGGTTGTCCATGCCCATGAGCAGGCCGACCACCGCGGCGCTGGCGACGTGGTCCCGCAGCAGTTCGGGGACCCGGTTGTCGTAGAAGTTCCAGGTCGACTCCTGCGCGAACACCGCGAGGGCCACGTAGAACGTGATCCTCCCGGTGCCCGGCGCGCGTCTCTCGGTTCGGGCCGCGCTCACCATGGCGTCCTCCTCGGCTGTGGCGGACGTCACCGTACTACTTGCTATAGCAAAATAGTCAAGCCATGGCACTGATTCTTTGCCATGCCACTGCTACGGTGGCCTCATGATGGTCAAGTCGACGGCGGACCGGCCGTCCGCAGGCGGCGGGACCCGAGCCGATCTCGCCTACCAGGCCCTCCGGGAGGCGATCGGGTCGGGAACGCTGCGTCCCGGCCAGAAGGTCACCGAGCGCGGCCTCGCCGAGCGGCTCGCGGTCAGCCCCACACCGGTGCGCGAGGCGCTCCGCCGGCTCGAACAGGACGGGCTCATCCAGCGCACCGGCCCGCGGACGGTCGTCGTCGCCGACGTCGCCGAGCGCGCCGTCGACGACCTCGCCGAGGTCGAGATCGGGCTGCGCGGCCTGGTCGCCCGCTTCGCGGCCCGGCACGCCACGCCCGCCCAGCTCGACGCCCTCGACGCGATCCTCGACGCCGCCGACGACCTGCTGATCGTCATCGCCACGCGGCACCGGCACGGCGAGGACGTCGACCGGCACGTCACCGCGCTGCTCGACCGCATGCAGGAGTTCAACGACGCGGTCAACGCGTGCGCCCACAACCCCGTCCTGATCCGGCTCCTGGAGCAGACCCAGGTCTTCTCCCGGCCCGAGCGCCGCGCCCTGCGCCTGGAGAAGATCGCCGAGGACGACCGCTTCGGCCTGGACCGCTACTCCGGCCACCGCGCCCTCGTCCGCGCCCTCCGGGCGGGCGACTCCGCGACCGCCGAACGGCTGGTCATCGAGGACGCCCAGGGCGGCCTGGCGGACCTGCGGGCCCGCGGAGGCGACCGGTGACGGCGCCCACCCACCGGATCGCCGTGATCCCCGGCGACGGGATCGGCACGGAGGTCGTCCCCGAGGGGCTCCGGGCGCTGGAGGCGACCGCCGGGGTGTTCGGCCTCGACCTGCGCTTCGACCACTTCGACTTCGCCAGCGCCGCGTACTGGCAGCGCCACGGCACGATGCTGCCGGACGGCTGGCAGGACGTCCTCGGCGGCTACGACGCCCTGTTCTTCGGCGCCGTGGGCTGGCCGGATACCGTCCCCGACCACGTCTCCCTGTGGGGCAGCCTGCTCCGGTTCCGGCGCACGTTCGACCAGTACGTCAACCTGCGGCCCTGCCGGCTGATGCCGGGCGTCCGCGGCCCGCTCGCCGGGCGCGGGCCCGGCGACGTCGACTTCCTCGTCGTCCGGGAGAACACCGAGGGCGAGTACTCCAGCATCGGCGGACGGATCTTCGAGGGCACCGAGCGCGAGACCGTCCTCCAGGAGACGGTGATGACCCGCGTGGGCGTCGACCGCGTCCTGCGCTACGCCTTCGAGCTCGCCGGACGGCGCCCCGCCCGGCACCTCACGTCCGCGACGAAGAGCAACGGCATCTCGATCTCCATGCCCTACTGGGACGAGCGGGTCGAGGCGATGGCGGAGCACTACCCCGGCGTGACGCACGACAGGTGCCACATCGACGCGCTGGCGGCGAACTTCGTCCTGCACCCCGACCGGTACGACGTCGTGGTGGCCAGCAACCTCTTCGGCGACATCCTCTCCGACCTCGGCCCCGCCTGCACCGGCACGATCGGCATCGCCCCGAGCGCGAACATCAACCCGGACCGGACCCGTCCGAGCCTCTTCGAGCCCGTCCACGGCTCCGCGCCCGACATCGCCGGCCGCGGCATCGCCGACCCGGTCGGGCAGATCTGGTGCGCGTCGATGATGCTCGACCACCTCGGCCACCCCGACGCGGGCGCCCACCTGCTGGGCGCGATCGAGGACGTCCTGGCGGCGGGCCCCGACGAGGCGCCCCTCACCCCCGACCTCCACGGCCGCGGCACCACCGCCGAACTGGGTCAGGCGATAGCCGACCAGGTCGTCCGGCGCCGGCGCGAGCCCAGCACCTGAGCCCGCCGCAGATGCGAGCCGAGCCCGGAACGGTGAACGGCCCCCTTCACAGCGGTCAGGGCGGCGTCGGCGCCACGTCGACGGCCTCGACCTGCCCGGACGCGCCGGCCGCCGGCAGCCGCGCTCTCCAGGTCCCCCACTGCACGTCAACCGGAACCGCCGCTTCTGCGTGCACACGTCCGTCCCAGCAGGGTGATCACGTCCGGGGTGGGCTCAGGGACCGCCAGCTTCATCGGCTCGGCGTCCGGGCGTAACCGGTAGCCGAGTTCCCGTCACTGCGGGGCCCGCACATCGGTGGCGGCGGGACGCTGCACGGCGATCAACGCGACGTCGACCGAGCTGTGCCAATGGTGCACATCGGCCACCTGCAGCGACCTGGCCCACACCCGCGGGTCCCGGAACCAGGCGTTGGCTGGCCGTTCAAGATGTCGGCCAGCTCGACCGCACCCCGGAGGGACTCCTCGTCCGCCGGCATTCTGGGGACGGTTCATGGTGCGCCCGTTGTGGTGTTCGCTAACGCCGCAACCGTGCTGGCGCAGCGGCGTGGTGAGCTGCGTGGACGGTTGGCGTCATCCCGGTGGCCAGGGCGTGCCGCTGCCCCCTGAGGGAGTGATGCGAGACCGGCCTCAGCTGGGCGGGCGGTCCTCGGCTCAGCTGCGGTCGGGTGGTGGCTCAGGACCTGGCGGGAGCGCTCATGTACGTCGTTCTCGTCAGGTGTCGAGTGGGTTGCGGGCGATGCGGTCGGCGACTCCGCCGGCCACGGACTGCGCGGCGGTGCTGTCCGGCTTGCGCGCCGCCTGCTCGTTGAAGCACGCCATGAACTCCGTGGCCAGGTCCAGGCGCGGGTAGCGCTCCAGCACCTCGTGACGCAGCTCGGCCGGGATCCGGTCGATGTCGCGGCCGGAGATGTCCATGGCGGTGGACGCTTCCAGCAGATGGCCCTCCGGGTCCTCCGTCGCCGGGACCTCGGGCCACATGTGCCGGACGATGATCTCCGACGCCCGTGCCCGGCGCTCGGGGGACCAGCCCGCGCCGGCGCCGAAGACCCAGGCCACGTGGCCGCCCGCCTCCTCGAAGGGCACCGTGTGGCTGTCGAACGCCGCCACCAGGCCGATGTCGTGCAGCAGGGCCGACACGTACAGCAGCTCGGCGTCGAACGCGATGCCGTCGACCCGTGCGTGGGCCGCCGCCCAGAGGTAGGCGCGGATGGAGTGGTTGAGCAGGGAGGGCGTGTGGTAGGCCGTCGCCACCTCGAAAGCGCCACGGCATGCCTGGGTATCGGGAGCCGGGAGATCGTCGAACCTTACGCGTGTCATCATGCCCTTGTCTGTCGGGAGTCGGATGGGAACGGCCACGGCGACCGCGGCTGGTTGCCCGTGATCGACCACATCCTGATCGAGTTTCGCGGAGCCGTCGCGCGATGAGCCCTGGCGTTGCTGCCTCTCATCAGACGGCCAGGCGAAAGCGGTCGCCGAGGCTGGTGAGGCGTTCGACGGGTTCATTGGCGAAGACGATCCGCAGATAGTGCCGTCCGCTCGGGCCCCAGCCGTCCATGGGGGTGGCTGCGATCTTCGCCCGGTCGAACAGGCGCTGGGACAGCTCGGAGCCGGTCAGTTCCAGGGGCCTGGTGTCGATGAGGAGCGACCAGCCGCCGTGCGGGCGGATGATCGGGAAGGCGGCGAGCTGGTCCAGGACGGTTGCGCAGCGCCGCTGCCATTCGGCGGTGGCGGCGGCGACGTCGGCCGCGGCGTCGGGGGCGTCCAGCGCGGCGGCCACGGCTTGCTGGGCCAGACCGACCTGGCAGACGACGTTGGTCAGGCCGACAAGGCGGATGTCGGCCACGATGGAGGCGGGGCCGACGACCCAGCCGACGCGCCAGCCGATGAGCCGCAGCTCTTTGGAGGCCGATCCGACGGTGATGGTGCGCCGGGCCAGTCCCTCATGGGCGGCCGGGTGGCTGGGAGGACGGCCGTCGAAGCGGATGCGTTCCATCGCCGCGTCGTAGATCAACCAGGCGTCGTGGCGCTCGCAGGCGTCGGCGAGGGCGGCCCAGTGGCGCTCGTCCAGGACGAGACCGGTCGGCATCGCCGGTCCCATCATCAGGACCGCCGCGGTGCCGGGTCCGACGGCGCCCGCGAGTCGTTCGGCGTCGACGGTCCAGCCGTCCGCGGTGGGCTGCGCGGGGACGAAGCGGGGGACGCCGCCCGCGAGCCGGACCCGGTTGACCAGACCGGCGTAGATGGGGTCGCACAGCACGACCTCCTGCCCGGGCTCCACGGTCGCCAGGAGCGTGTTGAGGACGCCGTTGAGCCCACCGGCCACGCTGACGCATTCGGTGTCGGCGTCGTAGGCGTGCCCGGAGATGCGGCCGACGTGCGCCGCGGCGGCCGTCCGAAGTGATCGGTGCCCTTGGAACGGCAGATAGCTGTTGGCCGAGTCGGTGTCGACGGCGGCGTGCGTGGCGGCGATGGCGACGGCGGGCGGCCGCAGGTCGGTGTCGAGATTCTCCAGCCGCAGGATGTCCGGATCGCCTACGGCGTCCGCCGCGTCACCGACGACATCCACTCCGATGCCCGGAATGTCGCGTAGCCGCGTCACCGTCATAGCGCCTCCGTAGAGCCTTATACTGGTACGTCTGTACCACTATGCTGATACGCATGGACTTCGCGCAAGTGGTGGGACAGAACGTGCACCGGCTCCGTACGGCGGCCGGGATATCGCTGGCCGACCTGGCGGCCGCCGGCGGCATCAGCAAGACCACGCTGCACGGCATCGAGCAGGGCCAGGGCAACCCGACCCTGAGCACCCTGTGGGCCCTGGCCACCGCCCTGAAGGCGTCCCTCGGCGAGCTGCTGGACGTGGCCGCGACGCCGGTCGAGGTGGTACGCGCCGGCGACAGCCGGCCGCAGGTCGAGGGCGACGCGGTGAGCGCGCGTCTGCTTCACCGCATCAGGCTGCGCGGCACCGTGGAGGTCTACGACATCGCCGTCGGCCAGAACACCCAGCATTCCGACGCTCACCTGCCCGGCGTCGAAGAGTGCCTCGTCCTCACCCGTGGACGGGTCACCATCGGACCCGCCGACGCCCTCGCCGACCTGACCGAAGGCGACTCCATCCGGTTCGATGCCGCCCGCCCTCATCAGTACCGGGGCCATGCCGCTCACAACCGCGCCGTCCTTCTCATGGTGCACCCCGACAGCTGATCGCCCCGCGAGGCTCACCCCGTTCGCGACGAGCCACCGAGCTGCGCGATCTGGACGCCCAAAACGCGCACCTGCGGGCCGATGATGTCGCCGAACTCCAAGATGAAGGAGCAGAGCCGAGATCGCCTACCGACGATGCCGGGAGGAGGCGGCGGAAGGCGTCCTGTGTCTCGTCGCGGATTTGCGCGAGCCGGTCGAGATGAATGCCGATTTGGCGGCTCTGCCATGACAGCAGGATCGATCCCACCCTAGGGTGCGGAAGCGCCAAAGGGCATACTTGGGCGAGATTCTTCTCCTGGTTCGGCTGGAGGTGGCGTTACATACGTCCTTCCACGGAAGGTGAAGGTCGCCAGGTCTTCCAGATGCTCTCGCCTCAGCCATCGTCTGAGGCGTCAGCTCCCGCGGAACCCATCAGAGTGAATGTCGAGGAAGGTTTCAAAGACAAGGCGACGGCTTCATCGACTCTGACCGGCATGATCTCAGCGATGGTGGACATCGGGATCGTGAGCAAGTAGCCGAGTCGGGTCATCCCTCACGCGGCAGGTCGTCCCGTGGGGCGAACCAGGGGTCTTTCGTGAAGACCTGAGTGAGCCGCTCACGGACGGCGCCACGAACCTCGGCTTCGGCGAGATTCACGATCGGTTCCCAGCAGTACTTTCTGACCGCTGGATGATTCGAGGCGTCCGGGCACATCAGCACTGCCACGACACGGATGGGCCACAGGAGCCGTCCTACGTCTCCGCTGGCCAACAATGCCGCCAGGCTTCCCGCGCCCGCTGTACGGACGATGCTCGCAAGCAGATATCGCCAGGTCCAATTAACTGCTGACCCGATCGCCCACGTATGCTGCAATCCGTGCGGCAGAGTGCGTTCTCCCCACTGGCCGATGACGTCTTCCACCATGCGGAAGATTTGGCCACGGATCTCTTCATATTGAGTGAGCGCATAGGCCATCTGGGCGAGCAGCTCACACCAGAAGTGCGTGGTCGCCGCCCACCCTTGGAAGCTGTCCATCCGATCCGGGCCGAGGTCTCTAATGACCTGACGCAACACCATGCCTCTGTCAGGCACATCCGGATCGTCTTCGAACGTCGTCGTCTGCGCCGCTCTGGCGCAGTCGAGCAGTTCGTGATCACGGTGTAGCCAGTGGACGACGTCCGCTTGCGCGCACCCGATCGCGGCTTGGCCGTAGGTCAGCTTCGCAGGGCTCGCCTTCCAGTCCGCCTCTCGCTGTCTCATGTACAGCAGGACGCCTTCGAAGGAACCGCTCGCGATCTTGAACGCTCCCTGGCAACCGTGCCTGGCCCCGCCGCATGCGCATACGCAACCGGGCAACTTGGCCGTCGCGCATTTCCAGTTGTGAGCCATGCTCCCTCCGCGAACGTCGCTCGGAAGACGCATCATCCAAGTCGAGAAGTACGCGTGTGAATCACTCGCCAGAGAGACATGTCTGTCGGCGGCTGCTGCGCTGAGCCAACACATCGAGCCGTGTGGGACGCCGGCCGAGACCACCGATACCAGTCATATCGGCGGTATTCGTCCGCCCTCACTGGCCGTTCGAGCTGCGGTGATGGAGTGGAGCCAAAAGTAACCGTAAGTGGTTGCCTGACTACATGAGGTCATATAGCGTTCCGCCATGACCATGCCCACTGAGCTCATCGGCAGCATCCCCCGTCCTCCCGAGCTGCTGGCCGCGCTGCGATCCGGTGACGCCCCCGGCGTGCGCGCCGCGCAGGAGGCGGCCGTGCGCGACACGATCGCGCGCCTGGAGGACGCCGGTTCGCCGGTCGTGACCGATGGCGAGCAGAGCAAGCCCAGCTTCGTCACCTATCCCCTCGAAGGCTCTGAGGACCTGGCGTCCGATGGCGTGGTCATCCCGTTCGCGGATGGACACCAGCGGCAGTTGCCCAGGCTGAAGGCAGGGCCGTTCCGCTATCGCGTGCATGCCGAGCAGTACCTGCGTGCGGCCCGGGCGGCTGCGAGCGTCCCGGTCAAGCAGGCGGTCATCGCCGCGTCCGCGCTGAGCCTGCTGTATCCGGCGGACGGTATCGACGGGTACCCGCGCGAGAGGTTCCTGGACGACCTGGTCACCGAAGCCGAAGCCGACATCCGCGGGTGTCTCGAAGCGGGTGCGCACGTCGTGCAGGTCGACTTCACCGAGGCGCGGCTGTCGCTCAAGCTCGACCCCAGCGGCGGCCTCCTCGACGACTTCATCGCTCTCAACAACCGGGTGCTGGACCGGTTCTCGGAGGACGAGCGGGCGAGGATCGGCGTGCACACGTGCCCTGGCGGCGACGAGGACGCGACCCACAGTCTCGACGTCGACTACGCGAGTCTCCTTCCCGGACTGTTCCGGCTGCGGGCGGGCAACTTCTACCTGCAACTGGCTAGCGAGCCCGACCCCGAGCGGGTCCTGAGCGTCATCGCCGAGCATCTTCCGTCCGCGGCGCGCGTTTTCGTCGGCGTCATCGACCCGATCTCTCCGGTCGTGGAGAGTCCGATCGAGGTGCGCGACCGCGTTCTCGCAGCGGCCCGGCACCTGCCGGCCGATCGGCTCGGGACCTGCGACGACTGCGGCTTCTCTCCGTTCGCCGATGACACGTCCACCTCCCGCGACCTGGCCTTCGCCAAGATCCGCGCTCGGGTGGAGGGCACCGCGCTCGCGGCCGGGGAACTCGGGTTGCAGGCGTGATGAGTCGCCCGGTCCCGGGCGGTTCAAGTCTCTTCGCGGTCTCCCCTTAGGACGGAGTTTCATGGGAGTGTCGCTTCTTCAGCGCGCCATCGGTCACGCGCTCGACTGTGTTGACGGCATCTCGCGCTCCTCCCTGTTGCGCGCGACCCCGTGCGCCGGCTGGAATGTTCGAACGCTGCTCCACCACATGAATGACGCATTCGACGTGCTGGAGGAGAGCGCGTATGCCGGGTTCGTCGCTCCCGGGCGGGCGAGGACCAGACAGTCGGACGACGATCCGGTCGCGAGTATTCGCAGGCGTGCCATGGGGATCCTGCATGCGGGCCTTCCGGTCACGCGAGGGGACACGGCGGCCATCGGCGACCGCCGCATCCCCGTGGACGGTGTCATGGTGGCCATGGCGTTGGAGATCGCCGTGCACGGCTGGGACATCGCCCGGGCATGCGGCGACGACAGGCCCATTCCCGCCGGGCTTTCCGCGGAACTGCTGCTGGTGGTGCCTCTGCTGGTGGACGATGCGACGCGTCCCGGGCTCTTCGCGCCGCGGGTCACCGCGCCGGACGGCGCTTCGCCGAGTGACCGTCTCGTGGCGTACCTCGGCCGTGATCCGACCGCGTCACGATGGGCGGGCACCGACCTTTGAGGCGGACGTTCCCCTGGCCCGCTGGAGTGCAAGGCTCCTCGGTTCCAGGTCGGTCCAGTGCTCGTCCACGAATGTCAGGCACCGCTGCCTGCTCGACTCACCGAGGATCACGCGCCAGCCGTCCGGGACGGCGGTGGACGACGGCCAGAGCGAGTGCTGGCCCTCGTCATTCGCCAGGACGACGAATGCGCGGGCTTCGTCGTCGAAGGGATTGACCTCGCTCACGCGTTGTCGCCTCCACCTGGGCCGGTACTCCCTGCCGCGGTGATGGGGCTGTTGTGATAGGCGCTGATGAGCCACTCGCCGTCCTTCCTGACGAGGACCCAGGTCGCCCGGATGGCCCGCTCCCCCGCCACCTCGGTCTCCCCCGGCAGCAGAACTCCGCCCTGGGTCACCAGGACGCTGACGTCGTCGCCGAGGAAGCGCATCGTGATCGGCTGCCCGGTGACGCGCGTGTTCTTGTACTGGGCGGTATAAGCCCTGGTCATGAAGGTCCGGATCTCCTCGCGGCCGTGCAGGCAGACATCGCCGGGGAGGATCATGGTGGCGTCCTCGGCGCAGGCGGCGGCGAACGCGTCGCCGTCGCCCGCGGCCCACGCCGCGGAGATCCGTTCCGGTGCCCTGGCGACCGCGCTCCGCTCATCGGCGATCGTCGACGCGGCGGCTGAGTCGGACATGGCGCGTTTCCTTTCGTGGCCCGGTTCGTCCTTGCACCCCCAAGCGTCACCCCGCCGACCGGCCGTCGCACCTTTCAGAGTGCGGAGTCCTCCGCTCGTGCCTGCGCGATGGCCTGGCCGATACCGTGCAGGTTGCCTTCGCTGTCGTAGAACCATGCGGCGCGTTCGCCTCGTCCGCCTTGCGACGGATAGTGCCCGGCGACTTCCGCTATCCCGTCGACGGTGCTCAATCCGGGCCCGTCATAGTCCTCGAACACCACACCTCGCGCCCGCAGCTCGGTGACCGTGGCGTCGATGTCGTCCACGCACCAGCCCATCTGAGTGTGTTCACCGGATGGGCGTCCTGATGACCGGAAGAGCGCGAAGGCGTTACCGCCGCATTCATAGCGCAGGCCACCCGGACGCGTCTCGACGGGATCCAACCCGAGTCCCTCCGAGTAGAAGCGCCGTGCGCGGTCGAGATCCTGAGCCGGCAGCCGGGTCGCGGGGCGCGCGGCGGCGAGTGCCCCTGTGCCGGTCATGCCGAACCGGTTACGGCGGGCCGTCCAGTACGCCGGGGTCAGCTCGATGATCTGCACATGGTTTCCGTCGGGGTCGATCACGGTGCCGAACCAGGCGCCGCTCTCGGCCCGGTACTCCAGCCCGGCCAGCCATGTCACGCCCATCGCGCCGAGATGCCCGGCGGTGGCGCGGGCGTCATCGACGTGCAGGTTGAGGATCGTCCGGGCCGGTTCGCGGGTTCGCGCGGCCACGTCGTCGCGTCCGTCGACGAGCAGTGCGACGGCGCCGAGCCGCAGGAACCCGTCGGCATCGGCGTCGACGCCGAACGCGCGTTCGTACCAGGCGCGAAGGCGCGCCGGATCGATGCTGGCGAGCAGGACGCTGCCGATGGCCGCCGTCATCCGGGGGTGTCGCCCGGGAACGAGTGGTGCTCGTGGGCGATCTTCCATCGCCCGTCCTCCCTGCGCAGCCCCAGGGTGAGCCGGCACCGGAGGTCCACGATCGCGATCATCGCCTGGCACCAGGCGACGTCGTCACCGGCGGATATCTCCAGGTCGAGCAGGTCGAAGGAGCCGTCCCCGCCCGGGCTGTAGTCGAAGAACAGCTCCCACTGCTTGCGGTAGTCCGCCAGCCCCCGCAGCCGCGGCGGATCGACCACGTCGTACATCAGGACGTCGTCGGTGTGGTTGGCGAGCACACCGTCCATGTCGCCCGCCCGTACCGCGCTCGCCCACTCCTCGACGACGGCCCGGACCTGGTCCTCATTCGATCGATCGACCACGAAGCTCGCGCCCTCTCACTGTTCCGATGTGCCCTGCGCAGGCGGCCTGCCCGATGCACGGTGAGTAGATCTCTCCGAACTCAGCGTGCACGGCATGAACCGAGTCTTACCCTTCGCGCCTCCCGGTTCCCAGGTCGACACGCTGGGTTCCCGTGCTCGTGACGGTATTCGAGCCGCAGCGGCTGTCGGTCACCGGACGGACGCCCGATGCCAGGAAGCGCGTGACGATCGTGTCAGCGCATGCGCTCGCGCCGGAAAGGTAGACCATGTGGCCCCCGCCGTCCACGGCGAGCAGGCGCGCTCGCCGCCCGAGCGCGACGCGCATCTCGGCGGCACCGCGCCACGGCGTCCCGGGGTCGCGCGTGAAGGACACCAGCAGGATGTTGGACGGCCCGGCGGCGCCGATCCGGATCCGGGCCCCGGTGGGGCGGGACGGCCAGAACGCGCAGGGCCAGATGCCGGCCGCCGAGGCGCCGAACATCGGGAATCGCGACCGGTCCGACTCGATGGTGCGCGCGTAGTAGGAGATGTCGTGAGGCCAAGGGGCGTCGCTGCACGAGCGCTGGATCATCCCGGAGAAGTCGGCCGGTTCGTCCCTGCCGGGCAGGTCGCCTGCGGCGCCTGGGCCGGGCCGCCGCCACGTCTCGGCCAATGCCCGCCACGCCTTGGCCAAGGCGGGGAAGGTCTGGTCGCTGAACAGGGAGCTGAAGGTCAGGTAACGGAAGCCGGGACCGTCCATGGTGCCCGCGGGTGCGCGATCCAGGCGGCTAGCCAGCCTGAAGTACCCGTCCCGTACCTGCCGGGGAGTGGCGCCGAGACCGTAGGTCCGGTTCCGCGCCGCGGCCCAGCGCGCGAAATCCGGGAAGCGCTGCTCCACTCCTTCGGCGAGCCGTCTCGACCAGGTGTGGTCCATGCCGCCGGGGCCGACCACCCCGTCGAGGACGATCCTGTCGGTGCGCCGCGGGAAGAGCGTCGCGTAGACCGCGCCGAGGTACGTGCCGTAGGAGTACCCGAGGTAGGAGATCCGCTCCTCGCCGAGGGCCGCCCTGACCCGGTCCATGTCCCTCGCGACGTCCGCGGTCGACATGTGCGGCAGCAGGTAACCGGTCTTCGAGGCGCCGCACTGGTGGGCGATGGTCCGCATCAGCGCGGCGCTCCGGAGGACGTCACCGGTGTCACGCGCGTACGGGGACGGCGGGATGTTCAGTTCCTGCCCGGCTTGGAGATCGCAGGTCGCGGGGGCGCTTCGTCCGACACCGCGAGGGTCGAACGTGACCAGGTCGTAGCGTCCGCGCACCTCGTCGGGAAGTCCCTGCGCCACCAGCCGCGCGGGCATGGCCAGCTCCGAGCGGTCCGTGCCGCCGGGATTGAGCACCAGCACGCCCCTGCGCCCGGCCGGTCCGTCGGCGGTGCGCCGGGACACGGCGATCCGGATCCTCGTGCCGTCCGGACGCGCGTAGTCGAGCGGCACGTCGAGCGTCGCGCACCGGACGCCGGGGGCGGGTTCGCCGAGATCCTCGCAGGGTGCCCAGGTGAGTGCGGTGGCCGGCACGGCGGCTCCGGTCGCCGCTGCGGCGACCGCCAGCGCGGCGGCCGTCCGGGCGGGTCTCATGGACGACCGCTGGATCGTGGGAAGGCCCATGTGCGCTCCAGAAGGGCGGATCGGTCCGGCGGAACCACTGTCCCGGGTGCACGCGCGCCATCGCACCTTCCGGAATGCGGAGCCGCCGCGGTCCGCGCTCCCGCGTCGAACGGGGACGGCAAGGGCGGAGATGCGAGGCGATGGCCGCCGGCGGGAGCATCGTCCTTGCGGCCTCGCCCGCAGGAACATGGGAGATCTCTTGCGACAGAAGACCATGCTCGACGTCTGGGTGGTCGACCTCACCTTTCCCGGATACATGACCTGGTGGGCCGAGCGGGCCCGGGAGTTCGAGGAACGGCACCCCGACTATGAGGTCGACATCGTGCGGCTCGACTTCTTCTCCGGACCGCGGGACGTCTCCGCCGCCATCGAAGCGGGAAGGCGCCCGGCCGTCGCCGAGTACTACTTCTATCTGAACCAGGTCGCCCGTGACACGCTGGCGCCGGACGGGTCGCCGCAGTTCACCTCCGTGGAGGCGGCCGTCGGCGGCCGGGCCGAGATCCTCGGCGAGCCGGTCGTCCTCGGCGACATCATCCCCGCCTTGCGGGAGTACTACAGCGACGACGGTCTGACGTCGATGCCGTCGGTCGGGACGACCAGTGTGCTGTACGGGAACGCGGGCGTCCTCGAAAGCGCGGGCGCGTCCAGGATGCCGCGGACGTGGGGCGACGTGGAGGACACCTGCGAAGCCGTCGCCGGGCTCGCCGGCGGCCCCGCGCACGGTATCACCTGGTCCAATCACGGGATGTTCTTCCAGCAGGCGCTGGCCGCGCAGGGCGGGCTGCTCACCGACAACGACAACGGACGGTCGGGCCGTGCCACCACCATCGACCTCGCCGCACCGGAGATGCTCGCTTGGGCACGGTGGTGGCGGCGGCTTCACCGTCGCGGCCACTACCTCTACACCGGCAGGATCCCCGACTGGCAGGGGACGTTCCAGGCCTTCGCCGACGAGCGCACGGCTCTGCGGCTCAGCTCGTCGAACGACGTGGACTACATGGTGCAGGCGGCGAAGACCGCCGGTTTCGGCCTCGACGTGGGCGCCTGCCCGTACAACGGCGACGTCCCGCACGCCGGGAACGCGGTCGCCGGCAGCTCGCTCTGGCTGTCCGACCGTCTCGACGAGCGGACACGCGACGGCGCGCTGGCCTTCCTCCAGTTCGTCCACAATCCGCGCAACGCGGCCGACCGCCACAAGAGGATGAGCTTCCTTCCGCTGACCGGCTCCGCGTTCGCACTGCTGGAGGAGGAGGGCTGGTTCGCGGCCAATCCCCATCACCGCGTGCCCAGCGAGCAGCTCGCCGCGGCACCCGGTGAAGGCGGCCGCGAGCGCGGTCCGGCAGCGCGAGGAGCGATGTTCGGGAACTTCGCCCGGATCCAGGACATCATGACCCGCGCCATGCACGACGTGCTCGTCGATGACGTGGATGTGACCGGGCGTTTCGCACGCGCGACGGCGGAGGCGCGGCTACGGCTGCGGGAGTACAACTCCAAGGCTCCCGCGATCGCCCCCGGCGGGGTCGAGAGCCTCTGCGTCGAGTTCTTCACCGACGCCGGGAGCTACTCGGGCGCCGATCTGGAGAAAGTCGCCGAGCTCAGAAGGCGCTGATCCCCTGGCGCCAGGACGGGTGGGCGTGTCATGACGCTCACCTCGGCGCGGTCCCGCGGAGCGGCGCAGCGCCGGTGTCGGAGAGCTCCAGCCACCGCGGGTTCGCCCTGGCCCACTCGATCGTCCTGGCCAGGCCGTCGCGCAGCGGGGTCGTCGCGCGCCAGCCCAGCATCTCGCCGATCTTGCTCGTGTCGGGTATCCGGCGGCGCAGGTCCTGGTAGCCGCGGCCCAGCAGGTCGCGGGTGGCGACGGGGACCGCGGCGCCGGCGCCGGTGAGCTCGACGATGAGGGCCGTCAGCTCGGCCACCGTGGTCTCGACCGGGCTGCCGACGTTGAAGCACTCCCCCACGGCGTCCTCGCGGGCGGCGACGAGGAGCGTCGCCTCGACCGCGTCCTGGACGTAGGTGAAGCAGCGTGTCTGGCGGCCGTCGTCGTAGACGGCCGGCGGCAGCCCGTTCAGGGCCCGGTGGACGCCGCGGCTGACGACGAAGGCGGGCCGCTGCCGCGGACCGTAGACGTTGAAGTAGCGCACGACGGCCGCCCGCAGCCCCCGCTGCCGGACGAACGCGAAGGTCAGGTGCTCGCCCAGCGCCTTGCTGGACGAGTAGCACCAGCGGTCCACGTCCGTGCCGCCCAGCACCCGGTCGTCGTCCTCCTTCCAGGGGACGGCCGGGTTCCGGCCGTAGACCTCGCTGGTGCTGGCGACGACGACCTTGGCGCCCGCCGCCGCGGCGAGCTCCAGGACGTTCCTCGTGCCCAGCAGGTTGACGTCGATGACGTCGACCGGGCGTTCGAGGTAGCGGTCGACGCCGACGACGGCGGCGAAGTGGTAGACGGTGTCCACGCCGTCCCGGATGGCCTCGGCCAGCCGCGCGCGGTCCCGGACGTCGCCGCTCACATGGCGCACCGGTGGGACCTGCGGACGCTCACGGGGCGGTGCTCCGTCGAACACGGTGACCCGCGCGCCGCGGCGGACGAGCTCGTCCACCAGATGGCCGCCGAGGAAGCCGCATCCCCCGGTGACGACGACCTCGTTCACGGCGTCACCTCCCGATCCCGCGGAAGGCGAATCCATGGCTGCGGAAGCGTTCGATGGCGGCCCGCGAGTAGTGGGCGCGGCCGTCGATGATGACGCACGACCCGGCCATGGTGTCCCGCAGCGCGACCAGGTCGATCTCGTCGATCTCGTCGTGCCGCGCGAGCACGGCGACGCAGTCGGCGCCGGCGAGCGCCTCCCGCGGGGACGCGGCGGGCGCCAGGCCGAACCGCTCCCGGACCTCGCCGGGATCGGCCAGCGGGTCGAAGAGGGAGACGTCGGCCCCGCCCTGCCGGAGCGCGGCGACGACCGGCGCGACGGGGGTGGCGCGGAGGTCGCCGCTGTTGTTCTTGAAGGCCACGCCGAGGACGGCGATCCTCGCCCCGTCCAGCCCGCGGCCCATCCGGGCCAGCTCCCGCACGATCAGGTCGACGGTGTGGCCGGGCATCGAGTCGTTGATCCGCCGGGCGGCGGGGACCGTGCCGAGGTCGACGCCGAGGTCGCGGGCCGCCCGCCAGAGCATCCACGGATCCTTGGTCAGGCACGATCCGCCGACCCCGACGCTCGGCAGGAGGATGTTGACGTTCCCCGCGCCCTTGCGGATGGTGTTCGCCGCGGCGATCACCTCCAGCACGTCGACGTCCAGGGCGCCGCACAGCCTGGCGAGCTCGTTGGCCATCGCGATGTTGTGGTCGATCCACCAGTTGGTGGCCAGCTTGACCATCTCGGCGCACTCCATGGACGCGCAGCCGACGACGTCCGCGCCGATCGTGCGCCGCCAGAAGGCCGCGGCGGCCCGGCCGCTGTCCCGGCACCATCCGCTGACGGCGATGGGGAACGTCCGCAGCTCGTGCAGGGCCCGGCCCTCCGACAGCCGCTCGGGGCAGAACGCCAGCCCGAAGTCCTCACCGGCCTTCAGGCCGCTCTTCTCCAGGAGCGGCGCGACGACCTTCCTGGTCACCCCCGGCGGCACGGTGCTCTTGAGGATGACGAGGTGCCCCGGACGGAGCCGGGCGGCCAGTTCCGCGCAGGCGTCGCGCAGGTGCGCGTCGACGAACTCGGTGCCCTGGACGGGCGTTCCCACCGCGATGATCACGACGTCCGCGCTCGCCGCCGGCGCGTAGTCGGTGGTGACGCGGAGCCTGCCCGCGTCCAGCCCGTCCGCGAGCAGCTCCGGCAGGCCGGGTTCCCGGTACGGGCAGCGGCGGGCGGCCAGCCGGTCCACCACACCGCGGTCGACGTCGACGCCGGCGACGTCCACGCCCGCGGCGGCCAGCACCGCGGCGACCGTCGAACCCACGTACCCCATCCCGATGACCGCGGCCGAGGCCGGTCGTCCGCCGGGCAAGAACTTCACGATGACCACCCACTCCGGGACGTGACGGCACGCACCAGAAGCGTGCCAACGAGAGGAGCGCCGCCGCATCTCCGGACCTGCGGTCCTGCGTCACCGCACTGGGCAATCTGGAAGGTGCGCGGGTATCTCGGCGCCGCGACGATGCACGCAGTGACCCGAGTCCGAACGATTGCCCGGCCTGCGTGGATGGACGCGAACCCATGACTCCCGTACTCGCCCGCCTGACGGACCGCCTGGCCGCCTCCGCGCGGGCGACGGCGTCGCGGCTCAGCCCCGACGTCGACGCGTGGATCGCGGAGAGAAGGCGCCGGCCTTTCGAGAGCGCGCTGATCACGCTGGACGAGCTGACCGAGCCGGACGGCTGGGGCTTCGCGCCGGGCACCGGCGTGCTCGGACATCGCAGCGGCCGGTTCTTCACCGTCGAGGGGATGCACGTCACGACCAACCAGGGCCCGGTCGGGGAGTGGTGGCAGCCCGTCCTCGTCCAGCGGGACATCGCCATCCTCGGACTGATCGCCAAGGAGTTCGACGGCGTCCTGCACTTCCTGCTCCAGGCGAAGATGGAGCCCGGCAACGTCGGCATGGTGCAGTTGTCGCCCACCGTCCAGGCGACTCCCAGCAACTACACCCGGGTGCACGGCGGACGGCCGTCGCGCTATGTCGAGTACTTCACCGACCCGGCGCGGGGCCGGGTGCTGGTCGACGTCATGCAGTCCGAGCAAGGGGCGTGGTTCCATCTCAAGCGCAACCGGAACGTGGTCGTCGAGGTCCGCGACGACGTGGCCGCGCACGAGGACTTCCTGTGGCTGACGCTCGGGCAGATCGGATGCCTGCTCCAGCGGCCGAACGTCGTCAACATGGACGCCCGTACCGTCCTCGGGTGCCTGTCGGCCATGGCGGACGCGGGGGCGTCCGGAGCCGAGGTCTTCGGCGAACCGCTGGGAGACCCGCCGGAGCCGGGCGCCGTCCACCCGATGACCGAGGTCATGAGCTGGCTCGTACGCCGCAAGTGCGAGCACGAGATGTCGGCCCGGCTCGTGCCGTTGACCGCTCTGCCCGGCTGGCGCCGCGACACCGACCGGATCCGTCCGGAGGACGGCGCCGGGGAGTTCAGCATCGCCAGCGTCCGCGTGCACGCCCGGACCCGCGAGGCGCCCCGGTGGAAACAGCCGCTGCTGGCGCCGCACGGCCCGACACTGGCGGGGCTGGTCGTCCGGAGCGTCAACGGAGTCCCGCACGCGCTGGTACGGGCCGAGGCATTGCCCGGCTACCGGGACACGATCGAACTCGGTCCCACCGTGCGCTTCCCCATGCATGCCTACGACCGCACCCCGCCGGAGCACCGCCCGCCGTTCCTCGACCATCTGCTGACCGCCGGTGACGGCGTCCGCTACGACACGGTGCAGTCAGAGGAGGGCGGGCGTTTTCTGCACGCGGAGACCCGTTACCTGGTGGTGGAGGCCGGTGACGACTTCCCGCGGCGGGTGCCGCCCGACTTCTCCTGGATCTCGCTCAAGCAGCTGAACGCGCTGCAACGGCACGGCCACTACCTCGGCATCGAGGTCAGGAGCCTCCTGCTCTGCCTGGCCGTTGCGTGCCCGAACGACCGACCGACAAGGAGCCGGTGATGCGCGTCCTGGTGACCGCCGTACCCCACGCCTCCCACCTCAACATCGTCATCCCCTACGCCCAGGCGCTGCAGAACGCGGGACACGAGGTCTGCGTCGGCACCGCGCCCGGCGGCGAGCAGATCGTCACCGCCGCGGGCCTGACCGTCGTGACGTTCGGGGAGCCCACGCCGCTCTCTCTGCGGAACTGGAAGGAGCACGGTCTCCTGCCCGACCAGGAGGTCCGCGAGGCGTTCGCCGATGCGCTCGGCCTCAGCCCCGCCGAACGCGACTACTGGGACGTCTTCTACCAGTACTACGCGTTCAACGCGCGGTTCTTCCTCCAGCGCGAGCCGCGCGAGGACATCGACGGGCTCGTCGCGTTCGGCCGCGCCTGGCAGCCCGACCTCGTGCTCTGGGACGCCTGGTTCCCGCTCGGCGGAGTGGTCGCCCGGGCGTGCGGCGCGCCGCACGCCCGGCTCCTGATCGGCCCGGACTACAGCGGCTGGGCGCACGAGGTGTTCGCCGGGCGCGGCGGGCCCGCACGCGCCACGGTGGGCGAGAACCCGCTGGTCGAAGCGCTGCGCCCGGTCGCCGACCGGTACGGGCTGGACGTCGACGACGACCTCGTGCTCGGCGGGCTCGCCCTGGACCCGATCCCCGCCGAGCGGCGGCTGACCGCGCACGCGCCGGTCCGGCCGGTCCGGTGGATCACCTACAACGGCGGCGCGGTCAAGCCGTCCTGGCTGCACGCCCGGCCCGAGCGCCCGCGCGTGGCCCTGACCCTCGGCCTGTCGGTGCGGCTGTGGCAGCGCGGCGGCGATCCCCGCCTGCCCAAGCTCATCGAGGCGCTGGACGACCAGGACGTCGAGGTCGTGGCCCTTTGCACCGGGGAGCAGCTCGCCCGGATCCCGCGGCTGCCGGGCAACGTGCGGCCCGTCGACTACGTCCCGCTCACCGAGCTGCTGCCGACCTGCTCCGCCGTGATCCACCACGGTTCCAGCGGCGCGTTCATGTCGTCCGTCGCCGCCGGCGTGCCCCAGCTCGTCGTCCATACCGGGGAGTCCATCCGGATGATCTTCAGCGGGGAGGGCGAGGACATCTCCGTGTCCAACGCCGACCGGGACGCCGACTCGTGGCTCACCGCAGGCTACGTGGCCGAGCGCGGGGCCGGGGAGCCCCTGGACCATCAGACGCAGTCCGTGGCGGAGATACGGTCACGGATCAGCGCCGTCCTGCACGGCTCCGCCTACACCAAGGCCGCCGGCGAGCTGCGGCGGGAATGGCGGGCGCGGCCGGGCCCCGCCGACGTCATCCCCGAGCTGGAGAAGCTGAGCGGCGTTGACGGCTGAGGGGGCGGCGATGGCCATCCACGTATGGGACTACCGGCACGAGTACGAGAGCGAGCGCGACGACATCCTCGACGCGGTCGACAGTGTGTTCCGCTCCGGCCGGCTCATCCTGGGAAAGAGCGTCCGGGGCTTCGAGGCGGAGTTCGCCTCCTACCACGGTGCGCGGCACTGCGTCGGAGTCGACAACGGAACCAACGCCGTCAAGCTCGGCCTCCAGGCCCTGGGCGTCCGCCCCGGCGACGAGGTCGTCACCGTGTCCAACACGGCGGCGCCGACGGTCCTCGCGATCGACGCGGTGGGCGCGACCCCCGTGTTCGTCGACATCGACCCCGCCACCTACCTCATGGACACCGGCCAGGTGCGGGACGCCGTGACCGGACGCACCGCATGCCTGCTCCCGGTGCACCTCTACGGCCAGATGGTGGATCTCGCGCCGCTGCGGCGCGTGGCCGACTCCCACGGGCTGAGGCTCCTCGAAGACTGCGCCCAGGCGCACGGGGCCCGCCGCCTCGGCCGGATCGCCGGGACCGTCGGGGACGCCGGCGCCTACTCCTTCTACCCGACCAAGGTCCTCGGGGCGTACGGGGACGCGGGCGCCGTGGTCACCTCGCACGACGAGACGGACCGGCACCTGCGCCGCCTGCGGTACTACGGCATGGAGGACCGCTACTACGTCGTGCGCACCCCCGGCCACAACGCCCGGCTCGACGAGGTGCACGCGGAGATCCTGCGCCGCAAGCTCGTCCGCCTGGACGACTACATCGCCGCGCGCCGCGCGGTCGCCCGGCGGTACGCCGAAGGGCTCGCGGGCACCGGGCTCGTTCTGCCCGAGGTCGCGGCGGGCAACGAGCACGTCTACTACATCTACGTCGTCCGGCATCCGGAACGCGACGGCATCCTCAAGGCGCTGCGCGAGTACGGGTTCGAGTTCAACATCAGCTATGCCTGGCCCGTGCACACCATGACCGGGTTCGCGCACCTCGGCTACGGCACCGGCGACCTCCCGGCGACCGAGGCCGCCGCCGCCGAGATCTTCTCGCTGCCGATGTACCCGTCGCTGCCGCGCGGGCTCCAGGAGAAGGTCATCACCGCGCTCCGCGAGATCCTCGCCCGTGGTTGAGGCCGTGCTCACTCCATGACGCCGATGAACATCCCCGGACGTCCCGGGCCGGTCTTCAGATACTCGACGGTCGCGGCCCCCGCTCGGGCGAACGCCGTCTCGTACTCCCGCCTGGTGAAGAGGCTCAGCAGATGCCGGTCGGTGAGATGCCGGACGCCGGTCCCCTCCTCGCCGACCAGGTAGTGCACGGCCATGCGGTGGAGCCGGCCCTCCCGGACCGTATGGGACATCCGGGAGATGGTCCGGCCGCCGACCGTGACGAGATCTCCGGTGACACGGTCGGACAGAGCGGTCTCCGGGAAGTACCAGGGCTCCACGGCGAGGACCCCGCCGGGACGGAGATGGCGGCCGAAAGCGCACAGCGCGGACTCCAGCTGCCCGGCGTCCCCCACATAGCCGATCGCGCTGAACAGGCAGGTGACGGCGTCGAAACGCCGGCCGAGGTCGAAGGACCTCATGTCGCAGCGGTGCAGCGGAACGCCCGGCGCCCGGTCGCGCGCGACGCGGAGCATGTCCGGGGCGATGTCGATCCCCTCGACGTGCTCGAAGCACTCGGCGAACCAGCGCAGGCTGCGACCCGTCCCGCACGCCACGTCCAGCAGCGAGGACGCCGCGGCGTTGCGGTGCCGGATCTGCCGCGCGAGCGTCCGGGCGTCGGACTCGTACGCCCTGCCGCGCCCCTCGTAGAACGCGTCGTAGACGTCGGCGTGCCGGTAGATCGGCGCGAGGTCGCCCATGGTCAGAGCACCCGCACTTCGGGCACGTAGCGGATCCATCGACCGCCGGACGCCCGGAACCGCCGCTCCTTCGCCATGATCTCGTCGGCGTGGTTCCACGCGAACAGCAGCGCGTAGTCCGGACGGTCGGCGGCGAAGGCCGCGGGCGGCCGCACCGGGATGTGCGCGCCCGGCGTCAGCCGTCCCTGCTTCGCCGGAGTCGTGTCGCAGATGTAGGAGACCAGGTCGGGGCCGATCCCGCAGTGGTTCGTGACGGTCGCGCTCTTGGCCGTCGCACCGTACCCGACGACGGTCTTCCCGCCATCGCGCAGGGAGCGCAGCAGGTCCGGCAGCTCGGAGCGGACGCGGCCCACCGCGGCGGCGAACCCGGCGAGCGTCTCCGGCTCGGCCAGGCCCCGCGCGTCCTCCCAGGCCAGGAGCCGTCCGACCGAGCCGGCCCGCCGCCGCATCCCGGGTCTGGCGAGCGTGTAGCGCACCTCCCCGCCGTGCACCGGAAGCCGCTCGACGTCCACCAGCTCGAAGCCGGACCGCTCCGCCATGGCCAGCACGGACCGGGCCGAGAAGAGGAAGAAGTGCTCGTCGTAGATCTGGTCGAACGCGGTCTTGTCGATGATGTCGCCGAGGTACGGGTCCTCGAACACGAAGACGCCGGACGGGCCGAGCAGGACGTCCACACCGCGCAGCACGGACTGCATGTACGGGATGTGGCAGATGGTGTTGGCCGAGTAGACGACATCGGCCGGTCCCTCCCGGTCGCGCAACGCGATTCCGGCGGGCTCATCGAAGAAGTCGGAGCGCACGCGCGCACCCCGCCCGCGCGCCGTCGCGGCGACCGCCCCGGACGGCTCGAACCCCAGATGCCGGACCCCGGACTCGGCCATGGTCCGCAGGAGCACGCCGTCATTGCAGCCGATCTCGACGAAGAACGGGTCCGGCCCCATGAGCTCGGTCTCGATGTACCGCAGGGCGGTCCTCGTGAAGTGCTGCCGCATCACCGACGACCCCGACGACCGGTACGGGTAGCCGTGGTGGAACATCCGTTCCCGCGGAACCTCCTCCGTCATCTGGACCATCGTGCAGAGCTCGCACCGTCCGACCGCGAGCCGGTAGAAGAACTCCTCCTCGGTGCAGTCCGGCGCACGGAACGCGTCCGAGAGCGGCTGCCGTCCGAGGTCGAGGAACTCGCTGACGTTTCCACCACATATCCGGCAACGGACTTTCTCCGGCTCGACCATTTCCCGCTCCCCGGTTCTCGCCGACCACCGCGTCCGATCGCGACGCACTCATGCCTCAGGCCCTACTTTGTCCCATCCCGCACAGGCGCACATCTCTCAGCGTGCTGACATCATCACCATGCGTATTGACAGTGACTCCGCGATGCACAACCATTCTTTCCAACGGAGTCACTTTCCTTCCCCGCCTGAAATCGCCGGAGCGCACGCTCGGGGAAACGGCGTGCGACCACGGTCACCGACACGAGAAGGCTCGGGCCCGCGGCGGCGTCCCCGGCACGCGGGTGCTCACACGGAAGGGAGCACCATGCACACGTCCCCTGCGGCACCACCGAGCGGCGGTGCGGGGCGCCGGGAGTACCTCGGGCTGGCCGTGCTGAGCCTGCCGACGCTCCTTCTCGCCCTCGACACGAGCGTGCTCTACATGGCGCTGCCGCGGCTGGGGTCCGACCTGCACGCCGGCAGCGTGCAGCAGTTGTGGATCACCGACGTCTACGGCTTCATGGTGGCCGGCCTCCTGATCACGATGGGCAACCTCGGCGACCTGATCGGCCGCAGGCGCCTGCTGCTGACCGGCGCCGCGGCGTTCGGCGCCGCGTCGGTCCTGGCCGCGTACTCCACCAGCCCCGGCATGCTCATCGCGGCCCGGGCCGTGCTCGGCATCGCCGGAGCCACGCTCATGCCCTCGACGCTCACCCTGATCAGCCAGATGTTCAAGGACCCCAAGCAGCAGGCCGTCGCGATCGGCGTGTGGATGGGCTGCTTCCTGGGCGGCGTCGCCCTCGGCCCCGTCATCGGAGGGGTCATGCTCCAGTTCTTCTGGTGGGGCTCGGTGTTCCTGCTCGGCGTGCCCGTCATGGTCCTGCTGCTCGTCACCGGGCCGCGCACGCTGCCGGAGTACCGCGATCCCGACGCCGGCCGGATCGACCCGGCCAGCGTGCCGCTCTCCCTCGCCGGGATCCTCCCGGTCGTCTACGGCCTCAAGGAGGTCTCGCGCGACGGCCCGCGGGCCTCGTCCATCGCGGCGATCGCGGCCGGCCTCCTCTTCGGCGCGCTGTTCGTCAGGCGGCAGCGCACCCTGAGCAGCCCGCTGCTCGACCTCGGCCTGTTCCGCGACCGGACGTTCAGCCCGGCGGTGACCATGACCGCCTTCGCCGGGCTGCTGTCGGGCGCGCAGCTCTTCGTCTACATGTACCTGCAACTCGTCGAGGGACTGTCGCCGATCAAAGCCGCGCTGTGGATGCTGCCGATGGGCCTGACGACCCTGGTCAGCCTCCAGATCGGGCCACAGCTGGCGCAGCGGATCCGTCCCGCGTACGTCATGGCGGGCGGCCTGGTGATCGTCTCCGCCGGCTACCTGATGCTCACCCGTGTGGGCGCCGACCACGGCTTGGTCCTGCTGGAGGGCGGCTTGGTCGCCATCGCCGCGGGCATCGGCCCGACGGCGGGGCTGAGCGCGACCCTCGCGCTGGGCTCGATGCCGCCGGAGCGGTCCGGCAGCGCGGCGGCGGTCAACGAGACCGCCGCCGAGCTCGGCATCGCCATGGGCGTGGCCGTGATCGGCATGGTCGGCATGTCGGCGTACCGGTCCGGCATCGGCGGCACCGTCCCGGCGGGGCTTCCGGCGAAGGCGCGCGATGCCGCGCTGGAGAGCGCTCCCGGCGCCGCGGCCGCGGTCCGGGAGGTCGGCGGCCGGGCGGGCGCGGAGCTGGACACCGCGGCGCACGGCGCGCTGGCCGGGGCGCTCAACTCCACCGCGTGGGTCAGTGTCGGGGTCGCCGGGTTCCTGGCGCTCGTCGCGATCACCGCGCTGCGGCACGAGCCGCCGACGGGTGCCGAGCGGAGCGAGGACGCGAGCGGCGACGCGAGCGGCGACGCGGACGGCGCCGACGGACGGCTGGACGGCCCGCAGACCGGTTCCCCGGAGGTGCAGACGTGAACGGACCCTCGAACTGGAGCTCGCTGCGGCGCGCGCTCGGCGACCGGCTGGTCCTGCCGTCCGATGCAGGCTACGCGACGGCCGCCCAGTCCGCGCTCCGGCAGTTCGACGGCATCAGGCCCCAGGCCGTCGCCTTCTGCGAGACCGCCGAAGAGGTCCGCACCGTGCTCGGCTTCGCCCAGGACCACGGGCTGCCCGCCGTGCCGCGCAGCGGCGGGCACAGCTACGGCGGCCACTCCACGACGACCGGGATGGTCCTGGACGTCTCGCGGATCAACGGCGTCTCCTGGGCCGGGGCGAACGCCGTGGTGGGCGCGGGCGCCCAGCAGGTCGACACGCTGCGGACCCTGGCGTCGCGCGGGCAGGCCCTCGTCGGCGGCGTGTGCCCCAACGTCGCGCTCGGCGGGTTCGTCCAGGGCGGCGGCCTCGGCTGGCTGACCCGCAGGTTCGGCCTGGCCAGCGACCGGCTGGCCGCCGCGTCGGTCGTGCTGCCCGACGGCAGGTCCGTGCGGGCCTCGGAGCGGGAGCACCCCGACCTGTTCTGGGCGCTCCAGGGCAACGGCGGCGGCAACTTCGGCGTCGTCACCGGCTACGAGCTGGCGCCGGTCGAGCTGGCCTCCATGGTGATGTACCACCTGGCCTGGCCCTGGGACGGGGCCGCCGGGGTCATCGAGGGCTGGATGCCCTGGGCGCTCGCGGCGCCGCGGGAGCTCGCGGCCTCGGTGACGGTCGTCCACGGCGACGACCCGCCCGGCGACCCGATGCTGGAGATGCACGGGGCCTTCCTCGGCGGCGAGGACGCGCTGGACCGGCGGCTGGACGCTCTCATCGCGTCCCTCGATGTCAGGCCGCTGAGCCGGAGCGTGAAGACGATGACGTACTACGACGCCATGATGGCGTCCTATATGTGCGAAGAGCTCACCGTGGAGCAATGCCACCGTGTCGGCTACTCCCCCGAGGCGATGCTCCCGAGGGAGAACTTCTTCCAGCACCGCAACCGCATGTTCCGCGAAGCGCTCGCGGGCGCACAGGTGGCGAGTCTGCTGGACGGCTTCGGCGACGACCGTCCGAAGGGGCAGTTCCGCCTGCTGTACATCGACGTCTTCGGTGGCGCGGCGAGCGACCGCGACCGGACGGCGACCGCGTACGTGCATCGGGACGCCCAGGTCCTGGCCGGGTTCGCGGTCTCGCTGACCGACCCGGGGTTCACCGCGAAGGACGTGGCGGTCTCCAAGGAATGGCTCGCGGCCGGTTTCGCGGCCCTGGACCCGGGTTCCATGCACGAGAGCTACCAGAACTTCATGGATCCGGATCTGGTCGACTGGCGGGAGTCGTACTACGCCGAGAACCTCGCACGGCTGCGCGAGGTCCGGCGCCGGTACGACCCGCACCGGTTCTTCCGCTTCGAGCGCGCCATCGACTGACCTCCGGTGACGATCGGCCGGCCTCCGGTGGCGGCGGCCGATTGCCCGGTGACGGCGGCCGATCGCCGGGGAGGCTGCCGGACGGCGGCGACCGCGACCGGCTCGTCAGGCGGCCGGCTCGTCAGGCCGCCGGCCGCTCGGCGGTCAGGATCGTGAACGTCCCCGGCTCCCACCTGTCCCGCACTTCGAGCCCGGCGCCGTCCAGCCAGGCGTCGATCTCGCCGGGCGCGAACAGGCGCAGGCCGTCCGCGTGCTGGGGGAAATGGTGGCGCCGCACGAAGTACCGGTACACCGGGTCGGGCGAGTCCCGGTAGGTCAGCACGGTGAAGGTGCCGCCCGGGCGCAGGCACCGCCCCACTTCGGCGACGGCCGCCGCGGCGTCGGCGGGGAACGCCTGGAGGGCGTTCCAGCACAGCACCGCGCCCAGCTCGCCGTCGCCGAACGGCAGGCGCCGCGCGTTCGACACGACGGCGGGGATCTCCGGGAGCCGCCCCCGCAGGGCGGTCAGCATGGGCAGGGCGAGGTCCAGCGCGATGACCCGGTCGGCGCCCACGGCGCCGGCCAGCACGGACGTCCACCGTCCCGCTCCCGCGGCGAGGTCGAGCACCGGCCCGGCGGCGGGACGCACGTGCCCGGCGATATAGGCGTCCTCCAGGGCGGGCGTCACCAGCCCGCCCCAGTTCGAGCCGGCCAGCCGCAGGAAGTTCGGCCGTGCGCGGGCCTCGTAGAAGAAGCCCATGGTCGCGATCCCGGCGAGCCTGAACAGGAGGTCCGCACCGCGGTCCGCCGCCTCGCCGAGTTCGGAGGTGAGGTCGAGGATGCCGCCGTCCAGCGCGTATCCGGTGGCGCATCCCGCGCAGCGGGCCGCGCCGCCGGAGAAGCCGAGCGCGCCGGAGCAGCGCGGGCAGCGGAAGGCGGCGGCGTGCCGCCGGAGGACGTCGGCACCGCCCGCGGGAGCGCGCGGTGTGCGAGCCGGTACCGAGTCGGCGTCGACGGGCACGGGCGCGGCGCCGTTGCGGACGGCCCAGTACGCTTTCGCGCCGAGGTGCCCCAGGACCGTCTCGGTGTCGTTGTCCCAGTGCCGCTTCACCTCTCCGGGTGTCAGCGCGTCGATCCAGGTCCGGTCGAACGCCCGCTCGGCGTCGTCCAGATCCCAGGCCGCGGGCGAGGGGAAGGCCCGTCCGATCACCGGCCGGGCGGGGTCGAGCCGCTGGAGGGCTCGGTCCAGGCGCGACCGGTCGTCGGCGTCGATCCCCGCGTCGGTCGCCGCGGCGAGGACGCGGGCGCGTTCGTCCGGGAGGTGCGCGAGCAGGTACGTGAGGCTCAGGGACAATGGCCGCCCGGCAGAGGCGCTTCGCCACAGGGCGATGAAGCGGCCCGCATCGGCGGTGAGCGACGCGGTGACCTCCGCGCCGAGGGGCGGTCCCACCTCGGCCAGCAGCCCCAGCAGCACGGCGATGTGCGGCATCCGGGCGGCGTCCGCGACGTCCACCCGCTCCATCAGCGCACGTGTCGCCGGCAGTGTCAGGTCCGTGCCGGCGCCGTCGTCCCACAGCGCCTCGACCAGGCTCGGGAACAGGTCGTCGAGCTGCTCGACGGGCGCACGGGTGAGTGCGCCGATCACGTCCTCGACGCTCTCCGGGACTCCTTGGGCGACGACCATGAGCGGTCCTCCGTGGTCGGGGGATTCGGAGAACCACCCGGTCGCGAACATCGACTCCCACTCTGCACAGCGCGAGCCGGCCCGGCATCTTCTGGAATGCGCCCGCTCCAGGCGGCAGGGCCTTCTTCCGCAGCACCGAAGATGTCGGCGTCCCGATCCGGTGCCACGCTCGATTCGAGGAACGGCGGCACTGCGGGAAGCGAGCAAGAGGATGACCACCACGCACGGATTCGGCACCGCGAGGCTCAGATCGGGACGGGAACTGGAGGATCTGGACGGCCGTCATCTGATCCATCCGCACCAGAGCGGCGCGCAGAGCGACCGTTTCGTCATGGTCAGCGGCGAGGGATCGCTGGTCCGGGACGCCAACGGCGTGGAGTACCTCGACGCCTCGGGCGGAGGCAACTGGCTCGCCCAGGTCGGCCACGGACGGCCCGAACTGGCGGCCGCACTGACCGAGCAGGCCGGCCGGCTCGCCTATTTCTCGTGCTTCTTCAACTTCTCCAACGACAAGGCCGTGCTGCTGGCCGAGCGGCTCGCCGGACTCGCCCCAGCCGGCCTCGACCGGGTGTTCTTCACCTGCGGCGGCTCGGAGGGCGTCGAGTCCGCCATCAAGCTCGCCCGGTTGTACCACCACCACCGGGGAGAACCCGACCGGACCTGGATCATCTCCCGCGACCTCGCCTACCACGGCGCCACCTACGGCAGCGGCACCGCGACCGGCTTCCCGCTCATGCATCGGGGGATCGGCCCGAGCCTGCCGCACGTGGCGCGGGTCTCCCCGCCCTACCCCTACCGGGCCGCCCAGATGTACGGCGACGCGGACCCCACCGGCTTCCTGCTGCGCGAGCTGGAGGAGACGATCCAGCGCATCGGGCCCGGACGGGTCGCGGCGATGATCGGGGAGCCGGTCATGGGCGGCGGCGGCGTGCTCGTCCCGCCGCCGGACTACTGGCCGCGGGTGCGCGACCTGCTGACCTCCCACGGCATCCTGCTGATCGCCGACGAGGTCGTCACCGCGTTCGGCCGCACGGGCGCCTGGTTCGACTCCCCCGGGCGCGGCATGGATCCGGACATCATCGTCACCGCCAAGGGCCTGACCAGCGGATACGCCCCCCTCGGGGCCGTGCTCATGCGCGCGGACATCGCCGCCGCGGTCGCCGGGGACGGCGCGTACTTCTTCCACGGCCACACCTATTCCGGGCACCCGCTCTCCTGCGCGGCGGCGCTCGCCAACCTCGACGTCCTCGAAGGCGAGGACCTGGTCGAGCGGGCACGGACGATCGGTGGCTGGCTGCGCGAGGATCTGGCGTCCGCCGACGGGCTGGAGCGGGTCGGCGACGTCCGGATCGAGGGCGCCACCGCCGGGGTCGAGCTGGTGGCCGACAGGGCCACGCGCACGCCCGTCATGGCCGGAGCCGTCACCGCCGCGCTGCGCGACCGGCACCAGGTGATCGTCCGGGACTACGGGCCCACCATCGTCCTGTCACCGCCGCTGGTGATCGGGCGGGAGCAGGTCCGGCGGACCGTGCGCGCCCTGCTCGACGTGGTCTCCCGGCTGGACGAGAACGGCGCCGTCGGATGACGGGCGCCGAATACGACCATGTCATCGTCGGCGCGGGCTCGGCCGGATGCGTGCTGGCCGCGCGGCTGAGCGAGGACCCCGGCGTCAGCGTGTGCCTCGTCGAGGCGGGTCCCGCCGACACCCATGCGGACATCCGCGTCCCGCTCGGCGCGGGCCGGCTCTTCCGCACCCGCCTGGACTGGGACTACGACACCCACGACGAGCCGTTCCTCGGCGGCCGCCGCCTGTACCTGCCGAGAGGACGGGTCCTGGGCGGCAGCAGTTCCCTGAACGGGATGGTCTACATGCGGGGCCACCGGTCGGACTACGACGGCTGGGGGCTGCCCGGCTGGACCTTCGCCGACCTGCTCCCCTACTTCACCCGGTCCGAGGACAACGAGCGCGGCGCCTCGTCCCACCACGGCGCGGGCGGTGACCTGTCGGTCTCGGACGGGCGGTCCGGCAACCCGATGTCGGCGGCGTTCGTCGACGCCGCCGTCCAGGCGGGCCATCCCGCGGTCGGCGACTTCAACGCCCCGGACGCCGCGGAGGGCTTCGGCCACTACCAGCTCACCCAGCGCGGCGGCAGGCGGTGCAGCAACGCCGAGGCCTTCCTGCGCCCGGCGCTGCGGCGCCCCAACCTCACGGTCGAGACCGACGTGCAGGTGCACCGGATCATCGTCGAGGGCGGACGGGCCCGGGGCGTCGTGGGTGCCCGGCTGGACGATCCCTTCGAGGCGCGGGCGGAACGTGAGGTCATCGTGTGCGCGGGGGCGTACAACTCGCCGCAGTTGCTCATGCTGTCGGGGATCGGCCCGGCGGACGATCTGGCGGCGCTGGGGGTGCCGGTCGTCGCCGACCATCCGATGGTCGGCCGCGGCCTCCAGGACCATCCGTCCGCCAACCTCGTCTTCACGCACGCGCTGCCGGTCAGCCTGCTGGCCGCGGGCGGCCCCGAGCACGTGCGGCGGTTCGAGGAGGAGGGCGCCGGGCCGCTGACCTCCAACGTGCCGGAGGCGGGCGGGTTCGTCCGCGCCCGGTCCGCGCTCCCCGTGCCCGACCTCCAGTTCCATGCCGCACCGCTGATGCTGCTGGACGGTGGGCTGGCCGCGCCGACGCATCACGCGATCTCCTTCGGCCCGTGCGTGCTGGGCGCGCGCAGCCGCGGCAGCGTGACGCTGGCCTCGGCCGATCCGACGGCGAAACCGCGCATCCGCCATGACTACTACGGCGACGACGACGACCTGCGGACCATGGTGGCGGGGTTGCGGATCGCGCTGGACATCGCGCGGCAGAGCGCGCTCGCGCCCTACACCGAGACGCCCTACCTGGTGCCGGAGTCCGAGAGCGACGCGGATCTGCGCGAGTACGCCCGCAGGCGCACGCAGACCCTGTTCCACCCGGCGGGCACCTGCGCGATGGGCACGGTGCTGGACGCCGAGTTGCGGGTCCGCGGCATCGACGGGCTGCGGGTGGTGGACGCGTCGGTGATGCCCGCCCTGGTGCGGGGCAACACCAACGCCCCCGTCACCGCGATCGCCGAACGCGCGGCCGACCTCGTCCGCGGCGTCACCGCGCCCGCGCCCCCTGTCCGCACCGGTGCCGGAGGGGCCGCGGGCGCGTCACGCGCGTGAGCCGCTCCATCGCGGGTCCTCCGGGGCCGTGAGGCCGCCGCGGAGGATCCGCTCGAACTCGCGCGCCATCGTCCACATCGTGTCGGCGTCGAACACCCTGGCGTTGAACTTCAGGCTGCACGCGGTCTCGCCGGACGGGAGCACGTCCAGCGCCCACAGCCCGCCGTCGGGGATGTCGCAGCTCACCGCCTGCGAGAGCACGCGCCTGCGGATCTCCTCGAAGCGCAGCCCGGCCACGGGCACGCTGGCCGGTACGGGCGGGAACTGGAGCACCTCGAACGCGATCAGCTCCTGGTCGGGCGCGGCGGCCGTGTCCATCAGTCCCGGCGCCTCCGCTTCGACGTGCCCGAACGGGATGTCGTGGGTGTAGGCCTCCAGGCAGGTGGTGCGCACCCGCTCCACCGCCTCCCGGAAGGTACCGCAGTCGGAGAGGTCGGTGCGCAGCGGCAGGAAGTTCAGGAACACCCCGACCGTGTCGTGGAAGGACTCCTGGGCGCGGCCGGCGCTGAAGGTGCCGGCGACCACGTCGTCCCGCCCGGTCAGCTCGCGCAGCAGCAGCATGTGGGCGGCCATGAAGACCATGAACGGGGTACCGCGCAGCGCGCGGGCCGTCTCCAGCGCTCCGCCGGTGAGCGCCGTGTCCAGCAGGAACCGGTGGCAGGCGTAGACGGCGGGCTCCCCGCCCGCCGGCCGGTCGGTCGCGATCGTGGTCATCCGGGCGCCGCGCAGCGTCTCCCGCCAGTAGCCGCACGCCCTGGCGAAATCTGATCCCGCGGCCGCCTCCGGTGGCAGTGCCGCGTAGTCGCGGTACTGCCGGACGGCGCCGGGGCCGGGGCCTCCGCGACCGCGCCGGACCGCGTAGCAGGCGACCAGGTCCCGCATGACGAGCCGCATCGACCAGCCGTCGGCCGCCACGTGGTGGACGATGAGGACGAGCACGGCGTCCTCGCCGTCGAACCGTCCCAGGGCCGCGCGCAGGTGCGGCAGCTCACCGACCGGATAGTCCAGGGACTCGATCTCGTTGAGGAACTCCTCGGCCCGGAGATCGCGCTGACCGGCGGCGCCGTCCGGCAGGTCGCGGACGGTCAGGCGGACCGGCCCGGCGGGATGGACGGTCTGGTACCGGACCGCCCCGTCCCGCGCGATGGTCGTGCGGAGCGCCTCGTGGCGCGCCACGACGTCGTCCAGCGCGGCTCGCAGGGCCGCGGGATCGACGCGTCCGCGGAGCCGCCAGCCGACGGAGGCGACGTGCTTGGCCCCGAAGGCCCCGCCGGCGTCGCCCCGGTCCAGCGAGCAGAAGAACCGCTGCTGGGAGGAGAGCGGGATACCGGACGGCGCGAGCTCGGCGGGCAGCGGGCCGTCACCCATCGGAGGCTCCTTCTCCACATCGCGGGTCGGGAAATCGACCACAGTCTCACAGCGCGCCAACGGGTGGGCATCTTCTTCCTTGCCGACATCCGGCCGACCCGATCCCGGCCCCAATCCCGGCTCCACGTGACTCGGGGATGGCGCATTCCAGAAGTGGCCCGCCGATCCACGCGAGCGGACTCTGAGCACATGGGCATTCAGGCCGGGAAGCGCGCGGTGGTGCTCGGCGGGAGCGTCGCCGGCCTCCTCGCGGCGCGGGTCCTGGCCGAGAGCTTCGCCGAGGTGCTCGTCGTCGAGCGGGACGGCCTGCCGGACGAGCCCGCGCCCCGGCGCGGCGTTCCGCAGGGGCGGCACGCGCACGGGCTCCTGGCCCGCGGTCACCAGGTCCTTGAGGAGCTCTTCCCCGGCTTCACCGGCGACCTGCGGGCCGCCGGGGCCCTCACCGGCGACCTGGGCGAGCTGCACTGGTACTTCCACGGCCGGCGGCTGCGCCCCGCCCGCACCGGCCTGGTGGCCGTCGCCGCGACCCGGCCCCTGCTGGAGGGCCTGATCCGTGCCAGGGTCGGAGCGCTGGCGAACGTGGCGCTGCTCGACCGGTGCGAGGTCACCGGCCTGGCGGCGACACCGGGGCGCCGGGCGGTGACCGGGGCGCGGATCCTGCGGCGCGAGGGCGCGGCGCCGGCGGAGACCGTGCTCGACGCCGACCTCGTGGTGGACGCCACCGGCAGAGGGTCGCGCACGGCCGCGCACCTGCGCGGGCTCGGCTACCGGCCGCCCGCCGAGGACCGGGTGAGGATCGACCTGACCTACACCACCCGGCACTACCGCCTCGGCGCGGGCCGCATGCCCGCGGGCGTGCAGTCGATCAATCCCGTGTCCGGACCGGTCACCCCGCGCGGCGCGTTCTTCTCCGAACTGGAGGACGGGCTGTTCGTCCTGTCGCTCACCGGCGTGCTCGGCGACCGGGCGCCGACCGATCCCGACGGCTTCGCGGCCTTCGTCCGCTCGCTTCCCGTACCCGACGTCCACGACATCGTCGGCGACGCCGAACCGCTGGACGCGCCGGTCGCCTTCCGCTTTCCCGCGAGCGTGCGGCGCCGCTACGAGAGGCTGGAGCGCTTCCCCGCGGGACTGCTGGTGGTCGGCGACGCGGTCTGCTCCTTCAACCCGGTCTACGGGCAGGGCATGACCGTCGCCGCGCTGGAGGCCCTGGCGCTCCGCGGCCATCTGCGGTCGGGCGCGATCCCCGAG
The DNA here is from genome assembly GCF_900659615.1 of Actinomadura fibrosa. GTDB lineage: Bacteria > Actinomycetota > Actinomycetes > Streptosporangiales > Streptosporangiaceae > Spirillospora > Spirillospora fibrosa. The sequence continues at coordinate 100,136 of NZ_CAACUY010000010.1, forward strand.
CCGCGCCGCTTCTTCCGCGACATCAGCGTGATCATCGACGTGGCCTGGGACATCTCGGCGGGCGGCGACCTCGCCTTCCCCGGCGTCGACGGTCGCCGCACCCTCAGGACCCGGGTCGGCAACGCCTACATCGCCCGGCTGCACGCGGCGGCGGCGCGCGACCCGGAGCTCACCCGGGCGTTCATGCGGGTGGCGGGCCTGGTCGACCCGCCGAGGGCGCTCACGCGGCCGGGTGTGCTGCTCCGCGTGCTGCGCGGCGGCGGCGCGGCCGGGAAGGACCTCCCCGCCGGCGCCGGGGCGGCGGCGGCCGATCACTCCAGCGCCTAGACCCGCGTGGATCCGGAGCGAGCATGCGCCCTTTCCGTGTCGACATCCCCGAGGACGACCTCGACGATCTGCGGTCCCGGCTGGCCCGGACGAGATGGCCGGACGAGCTGCCCGGCACGGCCTGGACGCGCGGCATCCCGCTCGGCTACGTGCGGGAGCTGGCCGAGCACTGGCGGTGCCGGTACGACTGGCGGTCCGCCGAGGCCGCGCTCAACCGCCATCCGCAGTTCCTCACCGAGATCGACGGCGCGACGATCCACGTCCTGCACGCCGAGTCGCCGGAGCCGGACGCGCTGCCGCTGGTCGCCACGCACGGCTGGCCCGGTTCCGTCGCCGAGTTCCGCGACGTCATCGGGCCGCTGACCGACCCGCGCGCCCACGGCGGCGACCCCGCCGACGCCTTCCACCTGGTCGTGCCGTCGATCCCCGGGTTCGGGTTCTCCCGGCCGCTGCGCACGCCGGGATGGAACGCCCGCCGTGTCGCCGGCGCGTGGGCCGAGCTGATGCGGCGCCTCGGCTACGGCCGGTTCGCCGCCCACGGCGGCGACGCCGGCTCGGTGGTCTCCCTCGAACTCGGCCGCGCGGTGCCGGACCGCCTGGCCGGGGTGCACGTCAGCATGCTGCTGACCTTCCCGTCCGGCGCCGCGGGCGAGCTGGACGGCCTGGGCGGGCGCGACCGGGAGCGGCTGGCGCGGCTGGCGCGGTTCGAGGCGGAGCTGTCGGGTTACATGAAGCTCCAGTCCACCCGGCCCCAGACCCTCGCCTACGCGCTCACCGACTCGCCCGCCGGGCAGCTCGCCTGGATCGCCGAGCGGTTCCGGGAGTGGAACTACGCGGCCGGCGTGCCCGAGGACGCGGTGGACCGCGACCACATGCTCACGACCGTCTCGATCTACTGGCTGACGGCGACGGCCGGGTCCGCGGCCCAGCACTACTACGAGGGCGCCGAGGACCTGCGCCGGGCCGCCCGCGGTGAGCCCCCGCCGCCGCTCACCGTCCCGGTCGGCGTGGCGGTGTTCCCGGACGACGTGCTGCCACCGGTCCGGCGGCTGGCGGAGCGCGACGTCCCGGGCATCACCCGCTGGACCGAGTTCGAGCGCGGCGGGCACTTCCCGGCCATGGAGGAGCCGGACGCCCTCGTCGGCGACATCCGTGCGTTCTTCCGTCCGCTGCGTGAGGAGAGGTGATGCCATGAGAGCCGCCGTGATCCCCGATGTCGCCAGCAGATGGCGGGTGGACGAGGTGCCGGTCCCGGAGCCCGGGCCGGGCGAGGTGCTCGTACGGGTGCGCGCCTCGGGCCTGTGTGTCAACGACGTCCTCGCCACCGCGGGGGCCATCCCGTTCCCGTCCGTCCGCCCCGCGGTCACCGGGCACGAGCCGGCGGGCGAGGTCGTCGCCGCCGGGCCCGGCGTCACGTCCCGCCGCGCCGGCGACCGGGTCGGTACCACCTGGGTGCGCGGCGCCTGCGGGCGGTGCGGCCACTGCCGGGGAGGGCCGCCGGTGACCGGACGCGCGGCGTTCGCCTGCGCGGCGCCCGTCACGACCGGGTTCAGCGTGCAGGGCGGGCACGCCGAGTACCTTGTCGCCGGTGCCGGCGAGACCGTCCTGCTGCCCGACGGGCTCGCCTTCGAACTGGCCGCGCCGATGCTGTGCTCCGGGTACACCGCCTGGTCCGCCCTGCGCGCCGGGGAGCCCGCGCCGCACGAGCGCGTCGCCGTGCTCGGCATCGGCGGGGTGGGCCATCTGGCCGTCCAGTTCGCCCGCGCCTGCGGCTTCGAGACGATCGCCGTCACGCGCTCGCCGGACAAGCACGGGCTCGTCCGGCGGCTCGGCGCGGACGAGGTCGTCGCGGACGGCGCCGGCCTGCGGGAGGCGGGCGGCGCCGACGTCCTGCTGGCGACCGGCAGCTCCTACCCGGCGGCCGCTGAGGCCCTGGCGGGGCTGCGGCCGGGCGGGCGGCTGGTCCTGGCCGGGATCGACCCGTCCGAGCCGTTCACGATCCCGGCCGCCACGACCCTTCCGTTCTTCGGCCTGGGGCAGCGGGTCATCGGTGCCACCCACGGCGGTCCCCAGGTCCTGCACGAGGCCCTCGGTCTGGCCGCCGCCGGCAAGGTCACTCCCATGGTCGAGACGTTCCCGCTGAAGGAGGTCGCCGAGGCGTTCGACAGGGTCGCCTCGGGTGACGTCCGCTTCCGCGCGGTGATCACCTGCTGAAGCAGCCGGCCGGTCAGCGCCGTCCGTGCCGCACCACGCGGAGCACCATGCGCGGCCGCATGAGCGATTCCGGCCGCTCCATCAGCCCGGCCACGCGCAGGTAGGCGTCGGTGACCCGGGCGTCCCTGCACGCGGCTCGCTGGAGACGCGCGATGTAGGCGTTGCCCGCGCGGACCTTCAGCGTCCGGCGCCCCTCCACGCCGGGGAAGTGCAGGTCGCCGCCCGCGGCGATCTGCCACGGGACGTCGAGCATCCCGGCGAGTGCGGGCAGCAGCTCGCGGGGATGCGCCCGCCCGCCGCCGCGCAGGTGCCGCCGCAGGGCGTCGGCCTGGAGGGCCGCGACGCTCATCCCCTGCCCGTACACCGGGTTGAAGCTGCACAGCGCGTCGCCCATCACGAGCAGCCCGGCGGGGAACCGCCGGAGCCTCTCGTAGCGGCGCCGGACACTGGCCGGGAAGGTGAAGCGCACCGGATCGTCGAGCGGCTCGGCGTCGCGGACCGCGTCGTACACGTCGGGTACGGGCAGCGACCGGACGTACTCCAGGAACGCCTGCGGGTCGGTCGGCGGGTGGTCGCCGAGGAGCCCGGTCAGCGACAGGATGCACACGTCCCGGCCGACCTGGCCGAAGAACGCGCCGCGCGGATGGGCGGGGGACGCCACCGGGTTGATCGACTGCACGCCGTCGAACATCTCGGGCCGCAGCCGGTAGTGGCGGGTGGTGTAGGCGAGGCCGACCTTCACCCGGTCCTCCGCGGGACGCCGGTACCCCAGCTCCTCCAGCCATGCCGGGGCGCGCGAGCCGCGTCCGGTGGCGTCGACCACCAGGTCAGCCTCCAGCGTCCGGAGGGCGTCGCCGGCGGCACCGTCACTGCTCCGGACCTGGACCCCGACGATGCGCCCGCGATCCGGCGACGCCACCGGCCGCACGGCGTCGTGCCGTTCCAGGAAGGCGACGTTCGCCAGGTCCGCGACCCTCGCCCGGACACGTCCTTCCAGCACCGGACGCGGCGCGGTCACCGACACCATCCCCGTCCGGGCCGGCCGCAGCCTCCGGGCGTTGAAGTACCAGCGCATCTCGCCCAGGTCACCGGTGGGGGCGCCGCTGGCGCGCAGTTCCTCGGTGATGCCCGGGAAGAGCTCCTCCACGATCAGATGCCCGCGGGCGTGCAGGCCGTGGGCGTGCACGCCGTGCGGTGCGCCCTGCCGGGGCCCGCTCACGCCGAGCACCTGGTCCCGTTCGACGATCAGCACGTCTCGGAAGTGCTCGGCCAGCACGCGCGCGGCGAAGAGCCCGGCGATGCTCGCGCCGAGGACGACCGCCTGACCGCGGGCATCGTCGTTCACCGCTGCCACCTCCTGAATCCGACGCGGAGCGTCCCTTCCGCGACAGCGTCGCGCGGCTTCGCGTGCCGCCGCATCTCCCGGTGTGCGCCGTCGCGGCACCGCGTCCGAACGGGGCAATCTGCGAGATGCCCGCCCGCTCGCGCGCAGCGAGCATGGAGCCGAACCAGCGGCGCAGGGAGGAAGAACGTGGCGGTCACCGAGATCCCCAGCGGGACGGAACTCGCCCAGCGGGCGGCGGCACTCGTCACCCCGCTCCGAGAGCGGGCGCCGTGGGCGGAGGAGAACCGCCGGCTGCACGAGGAGACCATCGAGGCGATGGCGGACGCGGGCGTCTTCAGGCTGCGGGTCCCCGCCCGGTACGGCGGCTACGAGGCCACCACGCGAACGCTCCTCGACGTCGCCGCGCACCTCGGGAGGGGAGACGGCTCCGCCGCGTGGACCGCGTCGGTGTGGTGGATCCCGGCCTGGATGGTGTGCCAGTTCCCCGACGAGGTCCAGGACGAGGTCTTCTCCACTCCCGACGTGCGCGTCTGCGGGACGCTGAGCCCGGGCGGCATGGCCACGTCCGCGGACGGCGGCATCGTCGTCAGCGGCCGGTGGGGTTTCATCAGCGGCGCTCTCCACAGCCACTGGCAGCAGATCATCGCGGTCGTGCCGTCCGAGACCGGTGAGATGTGCCCGGTCCTGGCCCTCGTCCCGATGGCGGACCTCCAGATCGTCGATGACTGGCACACCTCGGGACTCCGCGGCACCGGGAGCGTCAGCACCGTCGCCGACGGCGTGTTCGTCCCGCGGGCCAGGGTGCTGCCGCTGGAGGCGCTGCTCAGCGGCCAGGGCGTGTCCGCGGCCAACGCCGGCTCCCCCGTCTACCGCGGTCCGCTGCTGCCGGTCGCGTCGGCCACCTCGGTCGGGACCGTGCTGGGCCTGGCGGAGGCGGCACGCGAGGCGTTCTTCGAACGGCTGCCCGACCGGAAGATCACCTACACCACGTACGACAGCCAGCGGGAGGCCGCGCTCACCCACCTAGAAGTCGCCGAGGCGCGGCTGAAGGCCGACGAGGCCGGGTTCCACGCCCGCCGGCTCACCGACCTCGTCGACGGCAAGGGAGCCTCGGGCGAGGCCTGGAGCGTGGACGACCGGGTGCGCGCCCGCGCCTGGCTCGGGCGCGCGACACACCTCGGCAGGGAGTCCGTGGACGTCCTCGCCGGCGCCAGCGGCGGATCATCGATCTACCAGAGCGCGCCGATCCAGCGGATCCAGCGCGACGCGCACGCGCTCACCCTGCACGCGCTCATGCATCCGAGCACGAACTTCGAGCTCTACGGACGGGCCCTGTGCTCCATGGAGCCGAACACCCTCTACATCTGATGCGCACGGCGGCCAGGCTGGACGCGGGCGTCTCGCTCCCGGGCGAACCTGGGTACGAGAAGGCCACGCGGGTCTTCAACCTTTCGGCACCGGCACGTCCCGCGGCGGCGGTCACGGCGACCACGCCGGAGCAGGTCCAGGCCGCCGTGCGGTACGCGAGGGCCGCCCGGCTGCCGGTACGGGTCCACACCACCGGCCACGCCTCCGCCGCCGGCCGTCCGATGGACGGGGCCCTGCTCGTCCGCCCGCGGCTGCGCGGCCGTGTGCGGGCCGACGCCGGGCGGCGGATCGCGCGGATCCCGGCCGGGACGACCTGGGGTGAGGTCGTGCGGGAGGTCGCCCGGCAGGGGCTGGCGGTCGCGCACGGCTCGTCGGCGCTGGTCGGCGCCGTCGGCTACCTGCTGGGCGGCGGTGTGAGCTTCTACGGCCGCACGGCCGGCCTGGCGTCCAACGCCGTGCGCGCGGTCGAGCTGGTCACCGCCGACGGCGAGGCGCGCCGGGTGGACGCGGCGTCGGATCCCGAGCTGTTCTGGGCCGTCCGGGGCGGTGGGGGCGGCCTCGGGGTCGTCACAGCGGTCGAGGTCGGGCTGTTCCCGGCGTCCCAGGTCGTCACGGGAGCGGCGTTCTGGCCCGCGGCGCAGGCCGGGCGCCTGCTCCCCGCGTGGCTCGCCTGGTCCCGGCACGCCCCGGAGGAGGCGACGACGTCGCTGCGGATCATCGATCTGCCGCCGGGCCCGGACCTGCCGTCCCATCTGAGGTCGGGACCGGTGGTGTGCGTGGACGGGGCGGTCCTGGCGGCCACGCCGGACGACGTCCGGACCGCGCGCCGGCAGGCCGAGGATCTGCTGGGCCCGCTGCGCGCCATCGCCGTCCCGATCGTGGACACGTGGCGGCCGGCCGCGCCCGCCGCGGTCCTCGGCGCGCACCTGGACGCCCCCGACCCGGTCCCGTTCATCGGCGACCACATGCTGCTCGACGGGCTCGGCGGGGACGCCGCCGACGCGTTCCTCCGGGTGGCGGGCGAGGGATCCGGGTCGCCCCTGGTGCTCGCCGGCTTCCGGCATCTGGGCGGCGCGTTCGACCGGCCGGACCCGGCCGGCGGCGCGCTCACCCGCGTCCGGGGGCCGTACGCGTACATGGCGTCGGGCGCCCCGATCGGCCCGGTCACCGGGACGGCGCTGCGCGAGCACTGCGCGAAGATCCGCGACGCTCTCGCCCCGTGGGACACCGGGTGGACGGTGCCGTCCCTGGTGGAGAGCGCCGCCCAGCCGCAACGCCACCTCACGGAGCAGGAGGTGCGGGGCGTCGACCGCGTCCGCACCCGTGTCGACCCCGACGGCCTCTTCCGGGGCGACGTCGCCCCGAACGCCACCGCACTCGCCGCCGACCGGCGCTGACCGGCGCTTGGCGCTGCTCAGCGCGAGTCGGACGCGCCCGGAGGGACGGCGAACATGTCCGCGACCACGTCCCGGACGATCTTGCAGTCCAGCACCAGGACGCCGCGGCCGCCGCGGCGGCGCCAGTCGCGGACCGCGGCCAGGTCCGCGACGGCGCGCACCGTCACGGCGGAGGCGCCGAGGGATCGCGCCACGCCCGCGAAGTCGGTGTCCCCGAAGACCGTCGCCGCGCTCCTGGCGCCGGCGTCCCCGTACATGTGGACCTCGGCCCCGTATGCGGCGTCGTCGTAGACGACGACCAGCGCCGACGCCGCGACGCGGATCAGCGTCTCCAGTTCGGGCAGGCCCATCAGCGCGCCGCCGTCGCCGAGCGCCGCCACCACGGTGCGGTGCGGGCGCGCCACGGCCGCGCCCACCGCCCCGGCGAGGCCGAGGCCGATCGTCTGGAAGGACGCTCCGGTGAACACCAGCGCGGACGGCTCGCGCGCCGGCCAGTACAGCGCGGGCCATGCCACGAAGTGCCCGCCGTCGGTGACGAGCGTGCGCTCCCGCGGGAGCAGGCCGGCGAGCGAGCGGGTGAGCGTACGGGGGTCGATGCGATCGCTCGTGCTCCGATCCTCGTGCGGCGTCTCCCGCCGGCCGGCTCGCCGGCGCGCGGCGGCCCTGGCGCGTCCCGGCGCGGCGGGCAGGCCGCGCGCCCGGGCCTCCCTCAGCAACTGCCCGGCCACCGCGTTCGCGTCGCCGCGCACGAAGAGGTCGACGCGGCTGGACGTGGCGCGCTCGGCGACGTCGACCTGGACGAGGGTCGCACCGGGATCCAGCATGGCGCTCCGGCCGAGTGCCCACGGCCCGAGGCTCGCGCCGAAGGCCACCACCGCGTCGGCGGCGGCGATCAGCCCGGCCGCGCCCGGGGCCGCGAAGCCGCCGCACAGGCCGAGCGCCGAAGGATGCCCGGTGAACGCGCCCGCGGCCATCACGGTCGTGGTCAGCAGCGCGCCGGTCACGTCGGCCAGGGCCGCGATGAGGGGGGCGGCCCCCGCCCGCCGGGCACCGGCTCCGGCCAGCAGCACGGGGCTCCGCGCCGCCGCGAGGACGTCCAGCGCCGCT
>NZ_CAACUY010000011.1 GCF_900659615.1 Actinomadura fibrosa
CCGGCGGCGCCGCCGCGGGCATCGCCGGAGGCATGGCCGTCGGCGCGATGGGCGACGCGGCCGTCGGCGCGGCGGGCTTCGCGCAGAACGTCGCCGGATACGCCGCGGGCGTCCCCGTGGACGCGTTCGGCAACGCCGTCGCCGGCTACGCCGGGCAGGTCGCGGGCAACGTGGCGGGCAACGTCGTCGCGGACGCGGCCGGCGGCGTGCTCGGGGACGTGGCGGGCGACGTGGCCGGGGAGATCGCGGGCGGCGCCGCGGAGATCCTCGGCGGCCTCCTCGGCGGGCTGTTCGGCTGACCGGTCCGCCGCACCGGAACGGCAGGAAAATGCCGGGCCATTCGGACGTTATCCGCCGCCCTCTCGGCCAATCCGGCCCGGCATGGTTAAGGTCGGAAGCGCAGACCGCCTCCCGAGGAGCCACATGACCACCGTCATCCTGGTCCTGCTGTGCCTTGCGATCGCCGGCCGCGAGCTGTACCTGGCGTCCGACAAACGGCTCCCCCAAGCCCAGGCGGAACTGCGGCAGCTGCGCAGCCAGGTCGCCGAGCTGTCCAAGCGGCACGAGGCGCTCAGGGCCGAGGTCGCCGCCGCCGCGAGCGAGCCGTCCGGCATCCCCATCCCGCAGCCGCAGCCGCCCGCGCAGCCGGACGGCGTGCCCGTCCAGGCCCTCGACCGGCTGGAGGCCGTCGGCGGCAAGGTGGAGCGGCTGGAGAAGGAGATCGGCGAGATGACCGCCGAGCTGGCCGGGCTCGACCTCGAACGGAACGCCCAGCGCGCCCTCGCCCGCTCGCTCGACGCCGTCGAGCAGGACGTCACCGAGCTGCACCGCGAGATGCTCGACCGCCTCGACCGCGAGGAGGGCGTCGTCACCGGCGTCCTGCTGAGCGAGGAGGGCGAGGCCGAGGCGCTGCTCGCGGAGGCCTACGAGCGCTGCGCCGCCGAGTACGGGCTCCGCGTCCGCGTCCGCGACCAGCGCTCCGCCCGGACGGCGAACGGCTCCTACTGGGGCACGGTCTACTACCTGTCGGGACGGCGCCAGGAGGCCCTCGCGGAGGAGCTGTTCTCCTACGTCCGCGGCCTCTACGACCCGCAGGACCCGTCCGCCGTGAGCGCGCTGCTGACCGAGCTCGCGAACCTGCGCGGCGGCGGCGTCGCCCGGTTCGGGCCGTTCACCGCCGTCCGCACGTCCACCTCGCTGATCTGCGGACTGCTCCCGGACGCCGACGAGCGGCTCGTGCCGTCCGAACCGTGGGAGCTCGCGGCCCATCTCCGCGAGCTCCCCGACGAGCACCAGTGCGACCTGTCCTGGCTGCGCTCCGAGGACTGACGAGCGCCTTAGGGCACGGTCAGGGGCGGACGAACCGCGGCGTGGCCGTGTCCGCCCGGTCCACGCCGAACGCCAGCAGGCATCGCGGCGCGCGCTCCGCGTCGAGTTGCAGGCACAGGCCGAGGCCCAGCTCGGGGTCGACGAGCACGACCCGCCGCAGGGCCCGCAGCGCGCGCCGGGCGCGGGCGCGGGTCTCCGGGCGCGCCGGCTCGTGCAGCGTCGCCGTGACCACGCGCCCGGCGTAGCGCCACAGCGCCGCCGAGTCGAGCACGCGCACGCCCGCCGACGCCAGCGTCGCGACGATCACGACGCCGCTGTCGCCGTCCTCGCCCACCCCGGCCTGCGGAATCGGCAGGGCGCCCTCCCCCGGCAGGTCGCGCGGCGCGAGCGGCCCGCCCACGGCCCGGTGGTAGCGCAGCGGATCGAGCGTGTCGATCACGAACGCCCCCGCGTACGGCCTGGACGCGCGCGGCGGCACCGAACGCGCCCGCAGCGGACGCGACACGCTCCGCGCGTCCAGGTGCGCGCTGAGATCGAAGACCATCCCGGCGTCGTCCAGCCACGCGGGCAGGCCGAGCCTTGCGGCGGCCTTCCGGTCCAGCGGGTCCATGGTGCGCCAGAGCTCGTCCGTCCGCCGCGCGAGCGTCGAGGCCATCCCCAGGCCGGGGAACGCCCCCTCCAGGACGGCCAGCGTCGCACGCCAGGTGGAGCTGCCCACGAACTCGGCGACGAACGCGTCCGCCATGGCCTTGCGGCGCTCGGGGTCCGCCATGGGCCCGGGCCTGGGCGGCGGCGGTTCCGCCGAAAGCCCGTTCCCCGGAGGGTGCGGACTCCACGGCTCCTGCCGTTCGTACCGGTCCTGGCTGTCCTGCTGGTCTCGTTGCTCCGGCCGGTCCTGCCGCCCGCCCGGGGGTTCGGCGGCCAGTGCCTTGCGCGGCACGAACGGCTCGTCCACCGGAACCGCACTCGCGGGATCAGGCGTGGTGACCCCCGGGTCCGGGACGGTGTCCGCCGGATCGAACGCCGCGCCGCCCGGCTCGGCTCCCCCGGTCGGCGGAACCGGGTCGCTGGGCGTCGGCTCCGGCTCGGCGGCCATGCCGAGCGGATCGTCGGCCCGCTGGTGCCGTCCGGGCGAGGACGGACGCGACGGCAGCCAGGCAGGCCGCCGCACCCCCTCCTCCGGCGGCTCCCCGAACGACCGCGGCTCCGGGGCCGGCCCCGGCGGGTCCGACAGCGGATCGACGGCCTGTTCCTTCGGCGGCTCCTCACGCGGAGGCGGCGTCCCGTAGGACGACGTCCCATAGGCGGACGACGACCCATACGACGACGCCCCGGAGCCGAAGGACTCGGACGGACGCTCCGGCGACGGCGCCGAGTCGCCCGCAGGAGGCGGCTCGTACGACTGCGGCTCGTACGACTGCTCCGACCGCGACGGCTGCCCCGTAGCGAACCCGCCGTACGAACCGAACCCCTCAGGCGGCTGCGCAGGCGGCGACGACTCCCCGAACGACGACCCCCCGTACGGCTCACCCGACGGGGAGGTCCCATAAGGCTCACCAGACGGCGACGTCCCGTACGAGCCACCAGACGGAGCCGCTCCATACGGCTCACCGGACGGCGAGGTCCCATACGGTTCGCCGGACGGAGGCGCCCCGGACGACTCGCCAGGCGGCGTTGTCCCGTAGGGGGTGCCGGGCGGGGGCGTTTCATAGGACGTGCCCGAGGCGGGTGGCTCGTACGCCTGATCCTGAGGCTGCCACTGCGGTGTTTTGGGGGGTTGCGCGGCCTCGGAGTAGGGCGTCCAGGCGGCGGACGGCGAGGGGGGCTCTGAGCCGCTCTCCGGGGCGGGACGCGGGTCGGGGCGCTGGGTCGCCTGGACGTGCACCCAGTCGGACGCGGCCGGTGCCGCGTCGTTCTCGGGCGGCTGGGGTTCGGGCGGTTCGGTGGGGGGTGGTTCGGCGGGGGGCGGTCCGGCGGCGGTGGCGGCCCCGGAGGCTCCGGCGACGTGGACGTCGCCGGGGTAGGGGCCTGGACGCGGCCGGGTGGGTGCGTCCTTCGGGGCCGGAGGTCCGGGCTCCGGGGAGCCGGAATCCTCGGGTTCAGGGCTGGAGCGGTCGCGCGGGCCGAATCTCACGTTCCCGATCCTGCGTCCAAACAAGATCATCGGCAAGGCGAACGGCGATCATCGTCCGTGGCTGGGGGTGCCGAAGAGGGCGGCGCAGAGCGCCTCGAAGCCGCCGGGGCCGTCGGCGGCGGCGCGGACGGTGAGGACGGGCTCGCCGGACGCGTCGAGGCGCAGCCGCACCGGGACCTCGCGGCGCATCGGGTCCTCGGCGCCCTGAGCGGCGGCGATGTCGTGCAGGCCGACGGAGACCGTCTCCGGGAGGTCCACGGCGACGGGGAGGCCGCCGGTGCGGAGCGCCTCCAGCCACAGGTCGAGGAGGCGGCGGGCGAGGCCGTTGAGGAGGCGGCCCCACGGTTCCACGAGGGCGGGCGGGACGTTCTCCGTCTGGAGTTCGGGCAGGCCGAACCGGGCCAGGCCCTTCGTGGTGAACCAGAAGCCGTTCGGGCGGGAGGTGTGCGGGAGCAGCATCCAGTCGGTGAGCCGGATGGTGTTGTCGGGGCCGGGGAGGGAGCGGCGGAGCCTGGCCTGGTCGAGGACCTGCGGGGTGAACACGTCGATGACGGGCGCGGACAGCGCGGCGCCGACGGCCCCGGCGATCGCGCGGGCCGCCCACTCGTGCGCGGGCGGCCAGCCGGGCCGGTAGGTGGCGCGCACCGCCAGCAGGTGCGACGCCGCGGAGATCGACGCGAGGTCGCCGGACGGCGCGCCGTAGGCGGCGAGGAGCCCGGCGGGCAGCGGCGGGAACCCGGACGCCGGACGCTGGTCGAGGGTGACCATCGGGCTGTCGAGCATGCCGAGCACGAGGCCGCGCAGCGGCGGTTCGACCCGCCGGGTGACCTCCTCGCGGGCCAGCTCGCCCGGGTCCGCGATCGGGGCGGCGCAGGCGACCGCGTAGGTGCCGTACAGCGTCTCCGGGACCGGCAGCGTCAGATCCTCACCCAACTCGTCCCCCGGGGCTCGATACGTGTCGACACCCTCGATCTGAACGGAGGAGGCGTTGGAAAGAATCTGTCGCAGGGGGGACAGTTACCTCCCACGTCCGCGAGCAAGGCTTGCGACCACCGGATCAGCGGTGCCCGGGCCTCACCGCGCGGACGCGCGGGGCAGCGTGTGCTCGAACCAGACCACCTTCCCGTGCTCGGTGCGGTGGGTGCCCCAGCGCTCGGCGAGGTGGCTGACGAGCTGGAGGCCGCGTCCCGATTCGTCGGTGGCCTCCGCGTGGCGGAGGTGCGGCAGTTCCTGGCCGTCGTCGTAGACCTCGCCGAGCAGGGTGTCGCCCCTGATCAGCCGGAGGCCGATGAGGCCGGCGCCGTGCACGAGGGCGTTGGTGACGAGCTCGCTGACGAGCAGCTCGACGGTGTCGGTGACGCCGTCGAGGCCCCAGTCGGCGAGCCTGGCGGCGACCTCCGCGCGCGCCTCCGGGACCATGCTCGGCTCGGGGTCGAGCTCCCAGGAGGCGACGTCGCCGGCGGGGATGCCGTCGAGGCCGACGACCACGATCGCGACGTCGTCGGCGGGCGGGCTGCTTCCGAGCCCGTCGAGGAGGGCGTCGCAGGTGCCGTCGAGGGGACGCGAGACGCCGGCGAGCCGGACGCGCATCTCCTCCAGGCCCTGGTCGATGTCGCGGTCGCGGCGTTCGAGCAGGCCGTCGGTGCACAGGACGAGCTGCGCCCCGTCCTCGACGGCCAGCTCCGTCGTCTCGAACGGCTCGCCGCCGACGCCGATCGGGACGCCCGCCGGGACGGTCAGCACGCGGGAGTCGCCGTCCGGCGCGATCAGCACCGGCGGGACGTGCCCGGCGTTCGCGAAGTGGCAGGTGCGGGCGATCGGGTCGTACACCGCGTACAGGCAGGTGGCGAGGTAGCCCTCGCCGAGCCGGCGGGCGAGGCCGTCGAGCTGGCGGAGCAGCCGGTCGGGCCGCATGTCCTCGGCGGCGAGGGTGCGGACCGCGGTGCGCAGCTGGCCCATGATCGCGGCGGACGTCAGGCCGTGGCCCATGACGTCGCCGACCACGATGCCGAGCCGGCAGCCGGGCAGCGGGATGGCGTCGAACCAGTCGCCGCCGACCTGGGCGGCCTGCCCGGCGGGGCGGTAGCGGTAGCGGACGCGGGCGCCCGCGACCTCCGGCGGGTCGTCGGGGAGCATGCTGCGCTGGAGCTCCTGGGCGACCTGGACCTCCCGCCGGTAGAGCCGCCCGTTGTCGATGCACAGCGCCGCGCGGCGCCCCAGCTCGTCGATCATCGCGAGGTCGAGCCCGTCGAAGCCGGGCCGGTCGGGCTTGCGCAGCAGCTTGAACGTGCCGAGCACCCGGCCCCGCGCGATGAGCGGGACGACCAGCAGCGCCCGGCCGGCGAACAGGGCGCGGAGGTCCCGTCCGCAGGAGGCCGAGAGCTGCTCGGCGCGCTCGGCGGTGACCCGCGGGATGTGGACGGTGCGGCCCGTCCTCATCGCCTGGACGAACGGGGTGCGCTCGGAGAGCGACAGCTTCTCGTCCTCGGGGACGACGTCCTCCCACGACCCGGGCTCGTCGTTGTGGACGACGGCGACGCGGCGCATGAGCGTGGTCGCGTCGACGACGGCGGCGGGCGGCGCGGAGTCGGCGACGACGCCTTCGAGCAGCTCGACGGCGGCGAGGTCGGCCAGCCGCGGCACGAGCACCTCGGCGAGCGTCCGGGCGGCCTGAAGGTGGTCGAGCGAACTCCCGATCTGCTGTCCGGCTTCGCCGAGGAAGGACAGGGGCTCCCTCACGGCCATCGTCTCCAATACCTGCTCAGGGCGCGGATCGGACCCGCCGGGCGGGCGCCCGGAGGTATCGGCGGACGCGTTCCCGGCGAACGCGCCGCCGGGGAAGGCGACGTCGGAGAAGACGGCGTCAGGGAACACGGCCCCACCGCCCGCGCCGCCGGGAAGCGCGGAAACGGTGAACGCGACGTCACCCCCGACCGCCGCGACATCGTCAAGGGCCACGAACTCGCCCGCAGCCGCGGAGCCTCCGGCCAGCACGACATCACGGCAGGGCACGGCACCACCGGCAGTCGCGAGACCGCCGACGATCGCGGAGCCGCCGGCCGGCGCGGTGTTGCCCGCCAGGACGGCATCGCCAGTGCGCGCGGCGGCGCCTGCCACGAGGGCGTCGGTGGTGAGCGCGGTGCGGCCTGCGGGTACGAGATCGTCGCGGTGCGGGACGACGGGTAGGCGGATGCGCAGGCTCAGCGCGATGGCGGGGCAGCCGAGGTCGAGGACTCGCGCGGTGATCGGACCGGTCGACGCCAGCTCGGGGGGCAGCAGGTCGGTGAGGAGCCGGGCCAGTGCCCGGGGCGCCGGGGCCGGATCGCCCGGGACGCCGAAACCGTCGGGGTCGTCGGGGTCGTCGATGGCGCATGGCGGCGCGAGGGCGGGTTCGACTCGCAGGAGCCGTACCCCGGCGCCGCGGCGTGCCTCGCCGTCCGGGCGGGCGACGAGCGCGTCGCCCAGCATGAGGCCCGGGCCGTCCTCGCGGAGGGCGCGCATGTCGGCGGCGAGCGCGAGGACCCGGACGCCGCCGTCCCCGGCGAGGTCCTCGGGGCCGCCGAGACGGCCGATGGGGTAGACCCACCAGCCGATCTCGGCGAGTTCGCCGGTGTCGGCGCGGGGGACGCGGCAGACGTCGCACCAGACGTGCCCGAACGCCTCGGGCTCGAAGGAGCCGCGGTACTCCTGGGGGAGCCGCAGGACGCAGGCGACGGGGCGGCCGATGGCCTGGGACGGGGCGATGCCGAACAGGTCGGCCGCGGCGTCGTTCCAGTGGCCGACGCGTCCCTGGCCGTTCAGGGTGACGGCCGCCAGCCGCGCCACGCCGAGGAGGTGCTGCCCCAGGAAGAGCGGGGTGTGCGTGTCGGCACCGGACGCGCCGGGCGCGGCTCCGGCCGCGGCGCCGGGCGCGGCATCGGCCGCGACACCAAGGGATGGTGCGCCCGATGGCGGCGCGCCCTCCGCGACCGGTGGCGGTTCGTCTCTGGCAGTGCTCACGCGGACCCCTCCCCCGAGGCGATGTCGCTCGGACCGATCCGACAACCCGCGGTGAAGGGGACGTTACCTCGCGTGATGATCGCACGCTGGGGATCTGCCGGAAATCCTCTGGGAGCGCTCACGCGCGGGCCGGACGGGCGGCGGAAACAGGCACATCGGCCACCCCGGCGCCAACCCCTTTGGACGGTCCAGGAGTGGCCAGGACCGTGACGAGCCCGCGTGGCCCCCCACTCGCGAACCCGCCGTGCCGCCCGCCACGGCGGGTGCACTCAGCCTCGACGCGGCCGCCCGCGCCGATCGGACACCGGCGGCACGGTCACCACGAACTGGCCGAATCCGGCAAATGACGCTGATGCCACATTGACACCCCTCGTCCCTCGGCAGACGATCACGCAACCCCCGTTGTGATCCAGGCCAGGGAGGCGCGATGAGGCGCACGCCGTTCGGGCGCGGCAGAGGCCGTCGCAGGAGACTCGCACACCGACTCACCCCCGTCGTGGCCGCCGCGGCGCTCCTGATCGGAACGGTCGCGGCCGCGCCGGCGGGCGCGACCCCGAAGGCGCCCGCGCCGGGCGGCGCCGTCGACGTCTACAGCGGCGAGCTGACCACCGACCAGGTGACGCTGCTGAACCGGTCCGGCGTGGACCGAGAGGACGTCGCCTTCGGCAAGGGCAAGGGCGACCTCGTGCACGTCGAGGCGGTCCTGAACACCAGCGAGGTCGCCGCCCTCACCAAGCAGGGCCTGCGGCTGACCCTGAAGAAGACCGGCGGCAAGGACCTCAAGGCGCGCACCGCGGCGGCGCCCACGGTGTTCCGCCCGTACAGCGGCGCCGGGAACATCCACGAGGAGCTCCTGCGGGTCGCCGCCGACCATCCGTCCATCGCCAAGGCCGTCGACATCGGCACGAGCATCCAGGGCAAGCCGATCACCGCGGTGCGGGTCAGCAAGGGCGTGGCGACGCTCCGGGACCGCACCCGGCCCGTCGTGATCTACCAGGCGACGCAGCACGCGCGCGAGTGGATCACTCCGGAGATGGTGCGGCGGCTGCTGCACCACTACGTCGAGGGCTACGGCACCGACCCCGAGCTCACCAGGATCGTCGACACGACGGACCTGTGGTTCATCCCCGTCGTGAACGTGGACGGCTACGACCTCACGTTCCAGGACGGGTTCCGGCTCTGGCGCAAGAACGCGCACGACAACAACGGCGACGGCCGGATCACCGCGGGCGACGGCGTGGACCTCAACCGCAACTTCACCTACAAGTGGGGCTACGACAACGAGGGCTCGTCGCCGAACCCGGCGGGCGAGACCTACCGCGGCACCGCGGCGGCGTCCGAACCGGAGACGAAGGCGCAGATCGCGCTCTACCGGCGGCTCCGCCCCACCTACCTGATCAACTACCACTCGGCGGCCGAGCTGCTGCTGCACGGCGTCGGGTGGCAGGCGCTCACCCGCAGCCCCGACGACGTGATCCACGACGCGCTGCTCGGCGACATCGACCACTCCGCGGTGCCCGGGTACACGCCCGAGCTGGGCGCCCAGCTCTACACGACCAACGGCGACACCGACGGCGAGGCCGACAACAAGCACGGCGCCCTGTCGATCACGCCGGAGATGGCGACCTGCGTGACCGCGGCGAACACGTTCCCGGACGACGCGTGGGAGCCCGGCGACTGCGGCAGCATCTTCGAGTTCCCGGACGACGAGCGGCTGATCGCCAACGAGTTCCGCAAGAACCTGCCGTTCGCGCTGTCGGTCGGCAAGTCCGCGCACACCCCCGACAACCCCGTCTCGGCCGTCGGGCGCACCGCCGCCGACTTCGAGCCGGACGCGTTCGCCACGTCCTACGGGTCCACGCAGGAGGCGGCCTCCTACATCCGCCGTTCGCTGCGCGGCAAGGAGCTCAACTACCGGATCAACGGCGGGCGGGTCCGCCACGCGGACGTCCGCGAATGGCGCGGCGGCGAGCGGTACGGCGACGAGAACCACCTCTACTACGGCGAGTACCGCGGCAAGGTCAGGGGGCAGCGGCCCGGTGACAGGGTCGAGGTCTGGTTCACCGGGTCCAAGGGGCGGACGCGGGTCGAGAGCAGGCACTTCACCTACACCGTCCGCGACCAGGGCAGGGCGGACGTCCTGGTGGTCGCCGACGAGGACTACAAGGGCGTCAACCCGACCTACCCGGCCGGGACGAACGCGCCCAGGTACGGGCAGCAGTACGCCGACCTCGTCAAGGCGGCCGGGCACCGGGCCCTCGTCTGGGACATCGACAAGGACGGCGTCCCGCACGACCTCGGCGTGCTGAAGCACTTCAAGGCCGTCGTCTGGTACCTGGGCGACAACCGCCTCACCCAGGACGCGGCGGACGACCCCGTCCGGACCTACCTCGGCAACGCCCCGGACTCGCAGGTGGCCGACCGGGCGAAGGACCTGGTGCTGTCCGTCCGCTCGTACCTCAACGAGGGCGGGAAGCTGCTCCACACCGGTGAGACGACCGGCTACAACGGTCCGCTGTCCCGGCTGAACGGCGGCGGGATCTACTTCGGGCTGAAGGGCCATCCGGAGCGCCCGTGCGTGGTCAGCGGCAACTTCCGCGACGACTGCGAGCTGCTGTCGGACGACTTCTTCCAGTACTACCTGGGCGCCTACGACCGGCAGCGGGTGGGCGCGCCGACCCGGTTCACCGGGGCGGGCAGGCCGTTCGACGGCGTCAACGCGTCCCTGAGCGGCACCGCCTCCAACCCGCTGAACGAGGCGGGCGGGTTCCAGGTGACCTCCACGGTCCTGCCGAAGGCGACGTTCCCGCAGTTCGACAGCTGGAAGGCCGGCGACTACCAGGGCGCCGCGGCGCCCACCGAGCCGATCGAGGGCCAGTGGTACGTGGCGGGCCCGCACCAGGACGCCCTGTACCGGCGGCTGACCCGGACCGTCGACCTGTCCTCGGTCACGGCCGCGCAGGCCCCGGCCCTCCAGGCGCAGCTGTCCTACAGCACCGAGACGGGCTTCGACAACGTGATCCTCGAAGCGCACACCGTCGGAGCCGACGACTGGACGACCCTGCCCGACAAGGGCGGGCGGACCACCACCGCCGTACCGACCGAGTGCGAGCAGGGTTACCTCCTCGCCATGCACCCCTTCCTGACGCACTACCTCACGGGCGGGAACCCCTGCCGGAACACCGGGTCGTCCGGCCAGTGGAACGCCCTGACGGGCAACTCCAACGGCTGGGTGCCCGTGAGCTACGACCTGTCGGCCTACGCGGGCAAGCGGGTCGAGGTGTCGATCAGCTACGTGAGCGACCCCGGCACCGGCGGGACCGGGCTGTTCATCGACGACACCAAGGTCACCACGACCGGCGGGCAGATCGACGCGGAGGGCTTCGAGACCGGGCTCGGCCCCTGGGCCGTCCAGGGCGCCCCGGCCGGGAGCCCCGGCAACGCCTCGGAGTACGTCCGATCCCAGGCGCTGATCGACTCCGTCTCGTCGGTCGCCACCCGGGACACCGTCCTGCTCGGCTTCGGCGTCGAGCAGGCGGCGACGCCGGCCGAGCAGCGGACCCTGGTCGCCAGGGCCCTGAAGCACCTGCTCGGCTGACCTGAAGGGAGCGGAAAGCTCCCGCAAGCGGAAGGCCCCGGCTGCCTCCACCGGCCGGGGCCTTCATCATGCGTCCGCCGGCCCGGGTGCCCGTGCCTCGAACCCGGCACCGGTCCGGCACGTGTACGTGTCACCAGGGGGCCACGACTTGGGGATCTGTTGGTGATGTGATTGACGCCACGCAACCTTTAGACCGTTCCCATACGTCTTACTTGACGGGAACACCACTGACGAGTGGCAGCGCCTGATCGGGGAGGCCCGCGACGTCCCGGGCCGCCGGGGTGCGCTCCGGCGCCGCCGACCCGCGCGATCCTCTCGGCCCCACGTATCGCGAGGCCGAGTCCCTCATGATGCCGGCGCTCCTCCGGGAGCGGCGCGATGCCGCGGAACGCCTTCCGCCCCACCGCACCCCGAAGGCCGGCTCCGAACCCGTCGGGAACGGTGGCACGTACCACTGGCACGGGGGGCGGTTCGTCCGCCCGGTCCGCGCGCGCCCCCGAACGCGCGCCAGAAGACAGGCCCGTCACGGGTCCTGACATACGGGGAGCGATGATGACCGCCGCAACGAGGCCCGTCGGCCGGAACGCCGGCGACACGAGAAGCACCGGCACGGCGAAGGTCGGCGCCGGGAGCGCCCGCCGGGCGGGGAGCGCCGAGCGCTACGAGCGCGACGTGCTCCCGCTCGCCGACCCGCTGTACGCCAGCGCCGTGCGGATGACCCGCAACCCCGCCGACGCCGAGGACCTGGTGCAGGAGACGCTGGCCAAGGCCTACGTCAACTTCCACCAGTTCCAGGAGGGCACGAACCTCAAGGCGTGGCTGCACCGGATCCTCACCAACAACTTCATCAACACCTACCGCAAGAAGCAGCGGGAGCCCCAGCGCGCCGGCTCCGAGGAGCTGGAGGAGTGGCAGATCGCCCAGGCCGAGTCCAGCTCGGAGGGGTTCAGGTCCGCCGAGGCCGAGGCCCTGGACCGCATCCCCGACTCCGGCGTCGTGGACGCGCTGCGGGCCCTGCCGAAGGAGTTCCGGGACGCGGTGTACCTCGCCGACGTCGAGGGCTACGCCTACAAGGAGATCGCCGAGATGATGGGTACCCCCATCGGCACGGTGATGTCCCGGCTGCACCGGGGCCGCAAGCAGCTCCGCGAGGCGCTCGCCGACCACCGCCGGTCCCACGTCCTGGCCGCCTGAGCCGGCGTCCCGGTCCTGAAGCCGATCCCGCGGTTACCCCGTGACCGCGGGATCGCTGTTCTCTCCCCGGCCACCCGCGCGCCGAGGATCGCGGCTCCCTTTCCCAGCACTTGACGTGGCGGCTCGGCTACCCTGAGCGACCGTTCGTTCCGATCGCCGGGAGTGTTCCATGCCGCACCTCGCCGCCAGAGCCCTCGCGGGCACCGCGCTCGCCGCCGGGGCCTTCACGGGCGCCGCCCTGCCGGGCACCGCGTCCGCCGAGCCCGCGGCCGCGTCCGCCCAACCGGCGCCCGGGACGTCGCTGCGCCTCACCCTCACCTATCCGGGACGTAACACTTCCGGGACGCGGAGTGTGACTCTTCAGTGCGCGCCGACCGGCGGGAGCCATCCGAGCGCCGCGCGCGCCTGCGCCGAGCTCGCCGCCTCGCACGGCGCGATCGACCGCTCGCCCGACGGCCGGATCTGCCTCGCCGTCTACGCGCCGGTGGTCGCCCGGGCCGAGGGAAGGCTGCGCGGTGCGCCCGTCTCGTTCCGCACCCGGTACGGGAACGACTGCGTGATGCGATCGCGCACCGGATCGGTCTTCGACTTCTGACCTGCGGCGGCTCGTCCCGGTGGACCAATCCGATCATCCCGGTCCGCGCGAACCCGCGTTCCCGCCCGCATAGACGCCCATGTCGTGGGTAAGGCGCGCTCACGGGCCGCGCGGGCCGCCGGCGAATCGGGAGGATGAGCACGCGATGCCACGACGGGTGAGCGACGTCATGACCTCGGCCCCACAGACCCTTCCGCTGGACGCGACGCTGTACGAGGCGGCGCGGATCATGCGCGACGAGGGCATCGGGAACGTCCTGGTCACCTACGCGGGACGGCTGTGCGGGGTGGTCACCGATCGCGACATCGTCGTCCGCGCGGTCGCCGAGAGCCGGGACACGACGCTCACCCCGCTCGGCGACGTGTGCACGGCCGAGCTGACCACGGTGCGTCCCGAGGACGACACCGCGACCGCGGCGCGGCTGATGAGCGAGCAGGCCGTCCGGCGGCTGCCGGTGGTCGACGCCATGCACCGCCCGGTCGGCATCGTGAGCCTCGGGGACCTGGCGGTGTCGGGCGGCGGCGGCGGGCCGCTGCCCGCGATCAGCAAGGCCCCGCCGAACAACTGAGGCGGGACGAGCGGCGACGGGTCTGGGGCGGTCGGTGAGCAGGATGGACGGGCAGCACGGCGGCAGGAAGGCGGGCGCGGCGTCGCTCCGCGCGTACCGGCAGGTCGTCGCGCAGGATAACGTCGGAAGCGTGACGCCGACCGAAACGGTCCTGACCGACCAGCTCGCGCTGGAGATCGCCCGGCTGGGCGTGGTCGGGGAGTCCTCCGACGTGGGCACCCTGCACCGGATCACCGAGCTCGCCTCCCGCGCGGTGCCGGGCTGCGCGGGCGCGGCGAGCGTCCGCTGGGCGCTGCCGAAGACGCCCGGGGTCGATCCGGGAACGGTCCCGGGCCTGCCGCCGGACTCCGCCCGGGACTCCCTGCCCGCGGCGATGGAGGCGGACATGATCGCCGACATCGACGCGGACGCGGAGCGGCCCGAGCCGCTGGCGGCCGCGGCCAGCCATCCCGACCTCGCCGAGGTGACCGACCGGCAGCTGTCCCGCGGCAGCGGCCCGATCTTCGACGTGGTGCTCGACCGCAGGCCGCTGGGCTCGGAGGACATCCTCGCCGAGACGCGCTGGCCCGACGCGATGGCCGACATGCTGCGCCGGGGCGTCCGGTGCTTCACGACGACCCCGCACCTGAACCCGCCCGTCCTCGTGACGCTGACGCTGTACGGGGTGACGCCGAAGGCGCTCGGGCCCGGCCAGCACGGGCTCGCGTCGCTGCTGCTGGCGCAGGGCAGTGCGGCGGTGTCGAACTCGCAGCAGTACGATGATGTGCATCGGACCGCGGTACAGCTCCAGGAGGCGGTCGAGGCCCGCGCCATCGTCGACCAGGCCAAGGGCATCCTGATGCACGCGCTCGGCTGCGACGCCGACGAGGCCTTCGCCGAGATGCGTCGCATCTCACAGACGCGGCATGTCAAGCTGACCGCGCTGGCCCAGCGCATCGTCGGTGACCAGGGACTCTCTTAGGTCACGAACGGGGACGCGCGCGCGGAACCGGAATAGGCTGCGCACAGCGGCCCCACAAGATCGCGGGTATGTCCGGCCGGGGGGCATGGGCCGTTCCGGACCGACCGCACTTCGCGGACACTTTGAGGGAGACATGCACGATCAGCCCGACCAGCTCGAACCGGAGACCCTGCTCAGGGAGATCTCCGACCTCGAGGGGCGCATCGGCGAGCTGCGCCAGGCCGCCGGCATGCCCGCGCCCGACCTGCGGGCCACCCTGGACGCCGCGCTGGTCGAGCTCGAATTCGCGCTGACGGCGCTGCGGACGATGGGCGCCGAGCAGAGCATCGAGCCGGGCGCGTCGAACGCGGCGGAGAACGAGCGGCGCGTCCTGCGCACCGTGTTCCAGGACGCGCCCGTCCCGCTGTTCCTGCTGGACCGCAACACCAGCGTCCGCCGGGTCAACCGGCAGGCCGCCGCGCTGCTCGCCACGTCCTCCGGGTACGTGTCGGGCAAGCAGTTCACGGCGTTCTGCGACCTGGCGACGCGGGCGGCGGTGCGCTCGCAGCTCGCGGCGGTCGTCCGGACGGGGCGGCGGCGCCGCGTCCAGGTCCGCTTCCTCGGCCGGGACCATCCGATCGACGCGGTGGTGACGCTCGCCCGGGTCTGGATCCGCGGCGAGCCCGACCCGATGGTCGTGGTGGCCGCCGGCCCCACGAACACCCCGGTCGAGGACGCCGCGGCGGCCGGCCGGAAGGGATCGGCGAAGCCGGCCCGCGCGCCCCAGGCCGCGCCGGCGGGGTCGGGCGACAACGAGACCGTCGCGACGATCGTCCACCGGATGGACGTCCTCGCCACGGCGAGCGAGCTGCTGCTGGACGAGCCCGTCTTCAACGAGACCGTCGCCGTCCGGCGGTGCGCCCGGCTGCTGGCCGCGGAGCTGGCCGACTGGGCGTTCATCGACCTCACCGGGCCGAACGACGGCGCGAAGCCGGGCGGTCCGGGCGGCCCGCACGGGCCGGGCGCGGCGCCGGCGCTGCGCCGCCAGGTCGTCATGGGCCCCGAGGACGAGCACTCCGTCGAGGCCATGGGCATGCTGGAGCGGGTCGAGCCGGCGCCGGGGACGCTGTCGCACACCGTGTTCGTCACCCGGCAGAGCGCGCTGCGCCCGCACATCGAGAACCTCGACGTGCTCGGGATCTGCCCGGACGGCCAGCCGGTCTGCGGCAAGATCGGCGCGACGTCGGTGCTGTGCGTGCCGGTGGAGGACGGCGACCGCTGCATCGGCACGATCACGCTCGCGGCCAGCGGCGAGTACGGCCCGTTCGACCTGATGGACCTCGGCGTCGTGCAGCGGCTCGGCCGCTACCTGGCGCTGGTGATCCGCGCGGCCCGGCTGTACCGGCGCCGCGCCGAGGTGGCCGAGACGCTCCAGGCGGGGCTGCTGCCGAAGGCGCTGCCGTCGATCCCCGGCGTGAGCGTCGCGGCGCGGTACATGACGGCGACGCGGGGCGCGGAGGTCGGCGGCGACTTCTACGACGTGTTCCGCATCCAGAACGAGGGCTGGGGCCTCGTGCTCGGCGACGTGTGCGGCAAGGGCGAGGACGCCGCGGCCGTCACCGCGGCCGCCCGGCACTGCGTCCGGCTGGCGTCGCGGTGGAAGTCCCGTCCCGCGGAGATCCTCGCGATGGTCAACGAGGCGCTGCTCGACGAGGACCGGTTCGTCACCGCGGTCATGGCCGGCCTGGAGCTGGAGACCGAGCGGGTCACGGTCTCGCTCAGCACCGCCGGGCATCCGCCCGCCCTCGTGATCCGCGCCGACGGCGTGATCAGGTCGGCGTCGCGGGGCGGCGTGCCGCTCGGCCTGTTCGAGGACTTCGAGGCCGGGCTCGACACCATCGACCTCGGCGTCGGCGACACCCTCGTCCTGCACTCGGACGGGGTGCTGGAGGCCTGCGACCTCCAGCGCCAGGAGTTCGGGCAGGAGCGGCTGCTGGAGACGCTCGCCGCCCACGCGTCCGAACCGCTGGAGACCATGCTCGGCGCCGTGGAGCAGACGCTGCTGAGCTTCTGCGACGGCGACCTCCGCGACGACGTCTCGATCCTCGCGCTGCGCGTGGACGAGGCGACCCTCGACTGAAGCGTCCGGGAACGCCCGGTTCGCCGGATATTCGCAGGGTAAAAGCGGATCATGAGCGTTGATCCCGCCGCGAAGCCCCGGAACGAGACCGAGCACGAGCGCCTCGATCGGCAGCTGATGGAGCTGCTCCAGGGGTTCCGGGTGGCGGTCACCGGCGTGCAGGTGCTGTTCGCGTTCCTGCTCACCGTCCCCTACGCCGCCGGGTTCAAGGACGTCGACGACTCCGGCAGGGCCCTGTTCTACGTCGCCCTGTTCGGGGCCGCGCTCGCCTCGATCTGCTTCATCGCGCCGGTGTTCCAGCACCGGATCCTCTTCCAGCAGGGGCAGAAGAAGCTGCTCATCCGGCGCGCCAACCGGTTCGGCATCACCGCGGCGTTCGCGCTGGCGATCTCGATCACTGCGGCCACCACCCTGATCATCGAGACGATGGCCACCGAGACGGCCGCCGTCATCGTCGCGGTGGTCGTGGCGCTGCTGTGCTCCTGGGCGTGGTTCGTCCAGCCCTACCTGTCCCGGATCAAGGCGAACGGCCGCGCGAAGGACGGGGAGATCCTCTGACCCGTCCGACCGCGCGGCCGCCGATGCGAACCGTTCCGGCTCAGTACGCCTTGCCGAAGATCACGCGCTTGCCGTAGGCGGACGGCTCGCCGCACCGCACGCAGGTGCCGGTCTCCGCAGGCGCGTCCGCCGCGATGACACGGGGCGTCGCCGCGGTCTCGGCCTTGATCTCGTCCTCGCAGGACGTGCGGCCGCAGTGGAAGGCGCGGGCCCAGCCGCCCGACACCTGCGCGCCGAACGCGTCCCAGGAGTCGACGACGGCGGTGTGCTCCTCGCGGAACGCCTCCGCGCGCGCCAGCAGGAACGACTGGAAGTCGGCGAGGATGCCGGGCAGCAGCTCCGGCACCTTCTCCAGCGGGATCTGCTCCTTGCCCTGCCCCTCCACGGTCGGGAGCCGCCGGACGAGGGTCGCGACGCCGCCCTCGATGTCGCGCTTGCCGAGCTCGATCCGGACGGGGACGCCGCGCATCTCCCACTCGTTGAACTTGAAGCCCGGCGAGAGCTGCGGGCGGTTGTCGTCCACGTGGACGCGGATGCCCATCGACTTGATCGCGGCGCCCAGTCGGCGGGCCTCCGCGGCGGCCTGCTCGCCCTGCTCCTTGCGCCCGATCGGGACGATCACGACCTGGTAGGGCGCCAGCCGCGGCGGCAGCACCAGGCCCTTGTCGTCGCCGTGCGTCATGATCACGCCGCCGATCATGCGGGTGCTCATGCCCCAGGACGTGGTGTGGGCGAGCGTGAGCTTGCCGTCCTCGTCCTGGTACTGGATCTCGAACGCCTTCGCGAAGTTCGTGCCGAGGTAGTGCGAGGTGCCGGACTGGAGGGCCCGGCCGTCCCGCATCATGCCCTCGATCGTGTACGTGCGGACGGCCCCGGCGAACCGCTCGCCGGGCGTCTTCTCCCCCGCGACCACGGGGATCGCCGCGAGCTCGCGCGCCACGCCCGCGTAGGCGTCCAGCGCCCACATGGTCTCGCGCATCGCGTCGTCCTCGTCGACGTGGGCGGTGTGGCCCTCCTGCCAGAGGAACTCGGTGGTGCGCAGGAACATCCGGGGCCGCATCTCCCAGCGGACCACGTTCGCCCACTGGTTCAGCAGCAGCGGCAGGTCGCGGTGCGAGTCGATCCACTTGGCCATGTACTCGCCGATGACGGTCTCGGAGGTCGGCCGCACGACCAGCGGCTCCTCCAGCTCCTTGCCGCCCGCGATCGTGACGACCGCGAGCTCCGGGGAGAAGCCCTCGACGTGCTCGGCCTCGCGCTTGAGGTAGGACTCCGGGATGAACATCGGGAAGCAGGCGTTGTCGTGCCCCGCGTCCTTGATCCGCCGGTCCAGGTCGGCCTGGAGCAGCTCCCACACCCGGTAGCCGTACGGGCGGATGACCATCGTGCCGCGCACCGGACCGCGGTCGACGAGCTGCGCCTTGACGACGAGCTCGTTGTACCAGGCGGAGAAATCCTCGCTCTGCGGCGTCACACCTTCTCGACTCACGGCACTCAGAGTACTGACTGGCGGCGCGTCACATCGACGCATTAGCCGCTGAGCCGCTCCATGAGCCGCTCCGTGAGGCGCCCGCCGGGCCGCTCGCCGGGCACGCGCCCGGGCCGCTGTTAGGCTCGCCCGATGCGCTGGTCCCAGCTGTTCGTGCCCACACTCCGGGACGATCCGGCCGAAGCGGACGCCCCGAGCCACCGCCTCCTGCTCCGCGCCGGCTACGTGCGGCAGCTCGCCACCGGTCACTACTCGCTGCTGCCGCTCGCGGTCCGCGTCCGGGCGAGGATCATCGGGATCGTCCGGGCGGAGATGGAGCGGATCGGGGCGCAGGAGATGCTGCTCCCGGCGCTGCACCCGGCCGAGCCGTGGCGGCGCTCGGGCCGCTGGGAGCTGATGGGCCGGGAGATGTTCCGGCTCCGCGACCGCCGCGGCGCCGACCTCGCGCTCGGCATGACGCACGAGGAGATCTTCGCGACCGTCGCCCGCGAGCTCGGCTCCTGCCGGCGGCTGCCGCAGCAGTGGTACCAGTTCCAGACCAAGTTCCGGGACGAGCCGCGCCCCAAGGGCGGCCTGCTGCGCACGCGCGAGTTCACGATGAAGGACGCCTACAGCTTCGACCTCGACCGCGCGGGCCTGGACGCGTCCTACGCGACCTACCACGGCGCCTACACGCGGATCTTCGAGCGGCTCGGCGTCCCCGCGCTGCCGGTCGAGGCGTCCAGCGGCACGATGGGCGGCTCCGACTCCACCGAGTTCATGTGCCCGGCCGACGCCGGCGAGGACCTCGTCGTCCGCTGCCCGGCCTGCGGCTACGCCGCCAACGTCGAGCGGGCCACGTCCCGCCTCCCCGCGGTGTCCGACGGTCCCGGGCTCCCGGCGCCCGAGCGGTTCGACACCCCCGGCGTCCGCACCATCGACGACCTCCGCGCCTACGGAGCGCCTCCGGAACGGCAGATCAAGACCCTCGTGTACGTGGTGGACGGCACGCAGACGCTCGTCCTGCTGCGCGGCGACCACGCTTTCAGCGAGGAGAAGCTCGCGGTCGCGACGGGCGCGGCCGACCTGCGGCCCGCGCATCCCGACGAGATCCGCGACGCGCTCGGCGCCTCCCCCGGCAGCCTCGGCGCGGTCGGCGTCACCGGCCCGCCCGTGTACGCGGACGAGGCGCTGCGCGGCCGCCGGGCCATGTTCACCGGCGCGAACACCGACGGCGTCCACCTGCGCGGCGTGGACGTCGACCGCGACATCGCCGCCGGGACCTGGGCCGACCTGCGCGAGGCCGCGGCGGGCGAGCCCTGCCCCCGCTGCGGCGGGCCGCTGCTGGTCGAGCGCGCCATCGAGGTCGGCCACATCTTCAAGCTCGGCGACCGGTACGCGCGGGCCCTCGGCGCCGAGGTCCTCGCCCCGGACGGCGGCCGCGTCCCGGTCGTCATGGGCAGCTACGGGATCGGCGTGGAACGGGCGATGGCCGCGATCGTCGAGGTCCACCACGACGACCGCGGGATCGTCTGGCCGCTCGCCGTGGCCCCGTTCCAGGTCGCCGTCGTGGCCGTCCAGCCGGACGACGCGGACGTCGCCAAGGCCGCCGAGGACGTCTACGCGGCCCTGGCCGCGCGCGGCGCCGACGTCGTGATCGACGACCGTCCCGAGCGGGCCGGGGTCAAGTTCCGCGACGTCGAGCTGACCGGCATCCCGTTCCGGGTCACGGTCGGGCGCCGCGGCCTCGCCGAGGGCACCGTCGAGGTCACGCCCCGCGCCACGGGCACGACCGTCACGATTCCCCTGGACGCCGTCGTCCCGCACGTCAGCGGGTTGATCGGCCTGTGAGCGGGCGCGGGCGGAAATTGGATTGACGGGTCCGCCGGGTCTTCCGGAGACTCGACGGCGGAGCCCGGACGTCCCGGCGCGGTACGTCACGGATGTCGCGGAAATTAGGGGGAAGCGCCGTGGGGCACGTGGAGGTCGGCCATGTCGGCCATGCGCTGCCGGACGGCCGCGTCCTGCTCGACGACGTCTCGTTCCGGGTCGGCGACGGCGTCACGGCCGCCCTCGTCGGCCCGAACGGCGCCGGGAAGACCACCCTGCTCCGCTTGATCGCGGGAGATCTCGCCCCGCAGGAGGGCACCGTCGCGCACAGCGGCGGGCTCGGCGTGATGCGGCAGTTCGTCGGCAACGTCCGGGACGAGTCGTCCGTCCACGACCTGCTGCTGTCCACCGCGCCGCCCCGCGTCCGCGAGGCCGCCGCGGCCGTCGAGGCCGCCGAGCTCGCGATGATGGAGCGCGACGACGAGCCGACCCAGCTCCGGTACGCGAACGCGCTGGCCGGATGGGGCGACGCGGGCGGCTACGAGACCGAGGTCCTCTGGGACGCGTGCTGCGTCGCCGCGCTCGGCGTCCCCTACGACTCCTGCCGCTGGCGGGAGGTCCGGACCCTGTCGGGCGGCGAGCAGAAACGGCTCGTCCTGGAGGCGCTGCTCCGCGGACCCGACCAGGTCCTCCTGCTCGACGAGCCCGACAACTACCTGGACGTGCCGGGCAAGCGGTGGCTGGAGGAGCGGCTCCGCGAGACGTCCAAGACGGTCCTGCTCGTGTCACACGACCGCGAGCTGCTCGACCGCGCCGCCGACCGCATCATCACCGTCGAGGCCGGACGGGTGTGGGTGCACGGCGGCCGCTTCGCCACCTACGCCGCCGCGCGCCGCGACCGCAACGAGCGCCTGGAGGAGCTGCGCCGCCGCTGGGACGAGGAGCACGCCAAGCTGAAGCAGCTCGTCAACACGCTGAAGAACAAGGCGGCCTACAACGACGGGCTGGCGTCCCGCTACCAGGCGGCGCAGACCCGGCTCCGCAAGTTCGAGGAGGCCGGGCCGCCGGAGGTCCCGCCGCGCGACCAGAGCCTGAAGATGCGGCTGCGCGGCGGCCGCACCGGCAAGCGCGCCGTGATCTGCGAGGGGCTGGAGCTGACCGGCCTGATGCGGCCGTTCGACGCGGAGGTCTGGTACGGCGAGCGCGTCGCGGTCCTGGGGTCCAATGGCTCCGGCAAGTCGCACTTCCTGCGACTCCTCGCCGCCGTCGCCGAGACGCTGCCGCGCGGCGCCGTCCCGGTCGAGCCCGTCGCGCACACCGGCACCGCCCGGCTCGGCGCCCGCGTCGTCCCCGGGCTGTTCGCGCAGACCCACGCCCGTCCCGACCTCGCCGGACGCACCCCCTGCGAGATCGTCATGACCGAGCACGCGCGGCTGCGGAACGACGCCATGAACGCGCTCGCCCGCTACGAGCTCCAGCACTGCGCGGAGCAGCCGTTCGAGACGCTGTCGGGCGGTCAGCAGGCCCGCCTCCAGATCCTGCTGCTGGAACTGGGCGGCGCGACCCTCCTGCTGCTGGACGAGCCGACCGACAACCTCGACCTCGCCAGCGCCGAAGCCCTCCAGGAGGGGCTGGAGTCCTACGAGGGCACCGTCCTCGCGGTCACGCACGACCGCTGGTTCGCGCGGTCCTTCGACCGGTTCCTCGTGTTCCGCTCCGACGGCATCGTCGACGCCGCCTCCGAGCCCGTCTGGGACGAGACCCGCGTCGCCCGTCCCCGCTGAGGTTTTCCTCGTTCAGCTTCGTGTCATCGTCCGGCCGGGACCGCTTACCATGATCGACTTCCGGCGGGCCTACGGTCCTCCGGGAGTCGGGCAGGGGAGATGAGCGAGCTATGCGGAGAACCGCGCTGGCGGCGGCCGTCCTGGTCGGCGGCCTCGGATTCCAGGCGCCACCGGCGTGGGCGGACCCGGCGCACCCGGCGGGCGCCGGTCCGCGGTTCGCCGTCCCGGGATACCAGACCGCCGTCCCCGGCGAGTCGGTCGAGGCCGGGCGCGTCGACCGGGTCGTCGCCCCCGGCATCGTCCGGACGACGTTCGACACCTTCGGCCGCTCCGGCTGGACGCGCGCGCACGTCCTCAACGCAGCCCTTGGCGGGAAGGTCCGCGCCGGGCTCCTCGGCGGCAAGGTCACCGAGACGCGGAAGCTGTCCGAGGCGGCGGACCGCGAGGGCGCCGTCGCCGGCATCAACGGCGACTTCTACGACATCAACGAGACCAACGCCGCCATCGGCCCCGAGATCAAGGACGGCGTCCCGCGCAAGGGCACCGACCAGCGGTCCACCGTCGCCACGATCGGCGAGGACGGCGCCGCGCGGCTGGCGGACGTCCTGCTGGAGGGCAAGGTCACGCTCGCCGGCGCCGTCCACAAGATCAACGCGCTCAACGCCGCGACCGCCGCCGCGGACGGCATCACCGTCTACACCGACCAGTGGGGACCCGGCCTCCGCACGCTCGGCGCGGCCACCGGCCCCTACACCGAGCTCGTCGTGTCCGGCAGCAAGGTCACGGCGGTCCATGGCGAACTGACCACCACGCCCGTCCCCGACGGCGGACTCGTGATCGTCGGACGCGGCACGGCCGCGGCCACGCTCGCCGCAGCCGCCAAGCCGGGCGACGCCGCCTCCCTCGACTTCGGCCTCCGCACTGAAGTCACTTCTCGGGCGAAAGCCCCGGGGGTCCGGGGGTCCGCCCCCGGGAGAGACACTGACTCCCCCGTCAAGCCGCGGACGGCGCTCGGCAGCAACGCGGTCCTCGTCCGCGACGGCAAGGCCATCGACCTGCCGCCGTCCACCGGCAACGACGCGCTCAAGCCCCGCACCGCGATCGGCTGGGCGGAGGGCGGCAAGCGGCTCCTCCTCGTCACCGTCGACGGCTCCGCCAACTTCTCCGCCGGGGTCACCTACGACGACATGGCCCTGCTCATGGCGCGGCTCGGCGCCCACGAGGCGTTCATGCTGGACGGCGGCGGCTCGTCCGACCTCGTCGCCCGCACCCCCGGCGACCGCGGCGTCAGCGTCGTCAACACCCCGTCCGACGGGTCCGAGCGCCCCATCCCGAACGGCGTCGGCCTGTTCACCGCCAAGGGCTCCGGCACCCTCCAGGGCCTCGACGTCCGGCTCGGCGCCGCCCGCGCGTTCCCCGGCCTCACCGTGGACGCCACCGCCGCCGGACACGACGAGACCTACGCCGCCGTCGACGTGCCCGCCCGCGCGGTCACCTGGAACGCCGGGCGCGTCGGCACCGTCCGCGACGGCGTCCTCCGCGCCACCCGGCCCGGCACGGCGGACGTCACCGCCCGCGTCCGGTCCGTCTCCGCCCGCTCCGCCTCCGGTCGCTCCGCCTCCGGTCGCGCCTCGCTGCGCGTCCTCGGCCCGCTGCGCTCGATGGCGTTCGGCACCCCCACCCTGACCCTGGACGCCGGAGGCTCGTCCACCGTCCGTGTCACCGGCCGCGACGCCGAAGGCTTCACCGCCCCCATCGCGCCGCGCGACCTGTCCCTGTCCTACGACTCGTCCGTGCTGGACGTCGCCCCGCAACCCGACGGCACCCTCAAGGTGACCGGGAAGGCCGGCGCCGACGGCACCGCCACCGACCTCACCGCCACCGTCCAGGGACACACCGCCAAACTGCCGGTCTCGGTCGGCCTCCAGCGCAAGCCCCTCGCCGAGTTCGGCTCCGGCGAGACCTGGGTGGCGTCCGCCGCTCGCGGCACCGCCTCCGTCGCCACCGTCGACGGCTCCGGACGGCCCGGCGCCCCCGACGGCAACCAGGCGCTCAAGCTGAGCTACGACTTCACCGGGACGTCCGGCACGTCCGCCGGATACGCCACCATCAAGCCCGACCCCATCACCCTGCCCGCCGGGACCAGGCGCATCGGCCTCTGGGTCAACGGCGACGGCAAGAGGCACTGGCTCCGCGCGACGCTCCGCTCCCAGGGCACCACCAACGTCCCGTTCACCTTCGCGCAGACCGTCGACTGGACCGGCTGGCGCTGGGTCGAAGGCACCCTCCCCGACGGCTTCTCCGACCCCGTCACCCTGCTCAACATCTACATCGTCGAGACGTCCAACGCCGCCAAGGACTCCGGCGAACTCGGCTTCGACGCGCTCACCGCCCTCGTCGGCCGGGACACCTCCGACACGTCCGCTCCCGAAGCCGACCCCTTCGTGCTCCAGCAGGAGACCATCGGGCGAGGCCGCTCCCGCTTCGCCGTCCTTTCCGACCTGCACGTCAGCGCGTCCGGCGGCGCCTCCTCCTTCGCCGCCAAGCAGGCGAAACAGGCGCTCTCCGAGGCCGTCGCCGCCAAACCGGACTTCATCGTCATCAACGGCGACTTCGTCGACACCAACACCCCGGCCGACTTCACCTTCGCCGAATCCCTGCTGAAGGAGACCGTTCCCGCGTCCATTCCCGTCCACTGGGTGCCCGGCAACCACGAGTCCGGCGCCACCGCCACAGGGACGCTCACCAACTTCACCCAGGTCACCGGGCGCCCCACCCACGAGACCTTCGACCACGACGGAACCCGCTACATCACCCTCAACACCACCCTCGGCGGGCTGCGCACCTCGGACTGGTCCCAGGTACCCGCCTTCAAGGACGCCCTGGACAAGGCGTCCCGCGACCGATCCGTCCGATCCGTGGTCGTCTTCCTCCACCATCCCCTGCGCGACCCGTCCGGCGCCGGAGCCTCCCAGTTCTCCGACCAGCTCGAAGCCGGACTCGTCGAACGCTGGCTCACCGGCTTCCGCGAAACCTCCGGCAAGCCCATCGCCCTCTTCACCGGCCACGCCCACACCGCCTACGCCGGACGCGCCGACGGCGTCCTCGAAGTCAACACCCCCGCCGTCGGCAAGACCCCCTACAGCTCACCCGAGAAGGGCGGCTTCTTCGGCTGGATGCTCGTCGGAGCCTCTCCCCGGCCGGGTCTCGTGCTGCCGGGCCGTCCCAACCCCCGGACGCTCGACTGGCTCGTCGCCCGCTCCAACCCGGTGATCGACCGCATCACCCCGTCCGTCCCCGCCACTCTGGCCGTCGGCGCCTCGGCCTCGGTGAGCGCCACCGGCACCAGCAGCGGCTTCGGCCTCACTTTCCCGCTCCGCTACCCCGCCAGCGTCACCTGGACCGGCGGCCGCGGACTCGCCATCGCCACATCCGCCGCCCAGGCCCGGAAGCTCGCCTTGGTTCCTGGAGTGATCGCCGTCCTGGACGTCTCGACCGGACATCTCACCGCCGTCCGACCCGGCTCCACGTCCTTGACCGTCACTTCTGGCTCCCAGTCCGCCAGCGTGCCCTTGACAGTCACGCGATAACCGCTCGTTTCCCGTCCCTGCTGGCTTGGCCTTTGTTCTCCGCTCCTTCTGCCTGGCCTCTTCCTTGCTGCTTTCTTGCTGGCTGATCTCCTGTTTTTCTCGTTTTTGTGTGATTGCTGCCAGTGGACAGTTGCGCCGACCCCTTTCCGCCGTGCGCGAATCGCCCAGTCCCTGTGATCATTGCTGTCACGTTGCTTGCTGTAGCCGGTTTTGGATGGGTGTCTCGCTGACGGTCTGTGCACCCCGCGGCATCCGCCCGTCACCCGATCACCTCCCTCCATCTACCAGCGCAACCAACGTGACCTTCGCTGGCAGCGTGCGGCGGGGCCGCGCCGACCCGCAGGGGCCACCGCAACCACCCACCTACATCAGCCACGCTTTATCGAGAGAAGATCACCCCAGCCCGAGCAGTGCAAAAAAGGCGCACCAACCTTGAGAAAAGACCGGCGAACGATCACACTCCGCGATATTATGAGAACATACCGAGAAGGGAGGGGAGATGAACGCCGAGCTCGCGGAAGTCACGGCCGCAATGCGTGGTCGGGGAGAATGGGAGCATCGGCGCTTCTTTCCTCCCGGTCCTAAGCTGGCCCTTTGTCTGTCCGGTGGAGACGGCACCCTTGCTGGTCTGTCCGAGACCGAACTGGTTGAGGTCGCGGCGGCGGCGCGGCGGCAGACTGCTTGGGCGCAGGCCCGTGAGTTGGCCGCGATCGCCGAGCTGGCCCGTCGCCGCGCCCGTGACGAGCAGGACGACCACCCCGATTATCGGATTCTGTCGGCCCATGAGTCGGTCGTCGAAGAGGTTGCCGCCGCCCTGTCGCTCACTAGCGAGTCCGCCGCCACTCAGGTCCATCTGGCCGAGCGCTTACACACCGATCTTCCCGAGACGCGGTGCGCCCTGGAAGCCGGTCAGATCGACTTGCCGAAGGTTCGTGCGATCAGTGACCTCACCGATCGTCTTCCCGCCGAGGTCACGGCCTCGGTCGAAGGCGCGGTCATCGGGGAT
Source organism: Actinomadura fibrosa (assembly GCF_900659615.1). Classification (GTDB taxonomy): domain Bacteria; phylum Actinomycetota; class Actinomycetes; order Streptosporangiales; family Streptosporangiaceae; genus Spirillospora; species Spirillospora fibrosa. Next base: position 26,734 of record NZ_CAACUY010000011.1, read on the forward strand.
GCCCCGCATCAGACCACGGGCCAACTGCGTCGCCGTATTCGGCGCATCGTTCAGCGGCTGGCGCCCGAGCAGCTTGAGCGGCGCAAGCGTGAGGCGATCGCCGGGCGTCGGCTGGAGGTCTGGGAGACCCCGGACGGTACCGCTGACCTGTCTCTGCGTGATTTGGCCGCCGCTGACGCGCATGCCATCCACAACAAGATCACCGCGATGGCGCACACCCTGCGGCAGGACGGCGACGTCCGGTCTCTGGATCAGCTTCGCGCCGACCTGGCCCAGCGACTTCTACGCGGTACTTCTCTTCCCGAGGTTGTCCGGGCCGTCCAGGTTGAGCACACCGAGCCATCCGCCACGGCTCCTGAGTCCGCCACGACGGTGTCCGGGCCGGAGGAGCGCGACACGGCCTCGGTGCTCGCGGACGTCGTCGACGCGCGCCTGACGCAGGTCGCCGAGCGCGCCAGGATGCAGGGGCGGCTCAACGGGCTCGGCGCCCGCCTCCAGCTCGCCGTCCGCGAGATCGAGGGCCAGGTCGCCGCTGTCCGCGATGCGCTCTGTGCAGCCGCCGACCACGGACACTCCGGTTACCGGCCGCCGGTCGCGATGCGCCAAGCGGTCGAGGCCCGGCACCCGGTCTGCGTGTTTCCGAGCTGCAACCGCCGGTCCGGCCGCTGCGACCTCGACCACACGATCCCCTGGCACCCACGGGGTGGGCCAGGTCGCACGTGTCCGTGCAACCTGGCCCCGCTGTGCCGCCGACATCACCGGACGAAACAGACGCCAGGATGGGCGCTGCACCAGCCATGGCCCGGCCTGCTGGTCTGGATCACGCCTGCCGGGACGTGGCGCATCGTCCGTCCCGAGCGGCTCCGGGAGTGAGTCGGCGGACGAGCGTCCGTCGAGCCTCCCTGCTTGGTCAGCGTTGGCCCGGGCGGTCGACGATGGCGGACGCCAGGCGCACCGAGCTGCTCTCCACGGCGCCCTTCTTGAAGGTGCCGCCCTCCTCGAACGTGTGGTCCCTGACGACGACGTCGCGGTGGCCGCGGTAGGTGTAGGTGGACGGGTCGATGAGGATCTCCTCACGGACCCAGCCCTCGACGACCATGGAGACCGCGAACGCGCGCCGCCCCTGGTCGTCACTGGCCGTCCTGTCGAGCCGGACGCCGGGGATGGCCGCGAGGGCGCGGTAGGCGGCGGCGGTCTGCGCGGGCGGCATCGCGGCGTTGTTCAGCAGCAGGGACGACAGGTTCTGGAACGCGGACGCGTCGCGGCCGCCGGCGACCGGTGAGCGGTTCGCGCGAGCCCAGGCCAGCATGCCGGACGGGTCGCGGGGCAGCTTGGAGACCGAGGCGTAGTCGACGGGCGGGAATCCCCCACCGGTCGCGGACGTCTCCAGCTTGCCCTTGTTCAGGGTGGCGAGCTTCGTTCCGTCGGCGCGGATCCACTGCCGGTCGATGACGGTCTTCAGCGGTGAGCCGGGTGCCACGACCTGGCCGCGGGCGGGAACGCCGCTGCGGCGGTAGCGGGTCTCAGTGAAGACCCACTGGGTCGGTGCGGGGGCCTTGAAGGGGCGGGTCTGGGCGGTGTCCGCCGCCTTGTAGAGGACCTCCTGCGCGTTGGCGACGGAGCCGCCCGGCAGCCGCGGCCTGCCCTGCCCGTCGACGCCGCCGCTCTGCGCGACGGTGATCCCGGCGGCGGTCGCGACCGCGAGGCCGCCGACCGCGGCGAGCCGCAGGGCCGTGCGGCGGGACGGGGTGCGTCGGGGGGTGGTCGCGGGGGCGGCGGCGGTGATGCGGGCGTAGGCGGCGCGGCCGGTCTCGTCGTGGGCGGCGCCGGTGCGGTGGCCGGGCGGGCACGGGTTGGCCGGGGCGAGCAGCCGGCGGGTCTCCTGGACGTCGTTCATGGTCAGACGCTCCTCTGCAGTGACGGGACGGGCGCCGGGCGGTCCTCGGCGTCCAGTTCGGCGAGCACGGCCGCGAGGCGTTTGCGGGCCCGGTGCAGGCGCACCGAGAACGCCTTGGCCGAGCAGCCCGCGACGATCGCCGCGTCCCGGGGGTCGAGCTCCTCCCAGCCGATGAGCTGGAGGACCTCGCGGTCGCGCGGGGAGAGGCGGCGGAGGGCGGTGATGATGCGGCCGCCCTCGGTGAGGCCCGTGGCGATGTCCGCGACGGGTTCGGCGGTGGCGCGGTCGCCGCGCAGCCGTCCCCGCAGCCGGCCGCGGCGCCGGTCGCCGCGGGCCTCGTTCGCGAGCACGTTGCGGGCCACGTGCAGCAGCCACGGGAACGGGCGGTCGGCGGGGACGTCGTCGCGGCGCCGCCAGGCGATCAGGAAGGTCTCCGCCGCCACGTCGCGGGCCGTCTCGTGGTCGGTGCGGCGGAGCGCGTAGCCGAGCACGTCGTCGTAGTGCGCGTCCCAGAGGCGGGCGAAGCCTTCGTCGGGGTCCGGCACGCGGGCTCCCTTCGGTCGGTGGTGTGTCGTCCCGAGATGTCCGTCGGCGCGCCCATGTCTACAGCCCGATGTGTCCCGGCTGGTCAGGGACTTTTGGCCCTGTCCAATGTCGGGGCCGGTGGGTAGGGTGCCCGGGTGCGGGTGGTTGTGACGGGGGCGGCGGGGTTCATCGGGAGCCATATGGTCGATGCGCTCGGTGCGGCGGGGCACGAGGTGCTCGCCGTGGACGCGCCTGCGCGTTCGCTGGCGCCGGACGTGGCGTGGCGGAACTGGGGCGGGGTGCGGACGGCGCCCGGGGTGACGGCCGTGGAGGCCGACCTGGCGGTGGACGATCTGGAGCCCCTCGCCGCGGCGGACGTCGTCGTCCATCTCGCGGGGCGGCCGAGCGTGCGGACGTCGTGGGGGGCGGGGCGCGCGGTGGCGGAGCGGGACAACGTGCGGGCGACGGGGCGGCTGCTCGCGGCGTGTGCGCGGCGGCCCGCGGGGCGGCGGCCGAAAGTGGTCATCGCGTCGAGTTCGTCGGTGTACGGGTCGGCGGGGAACAGGCCTAACCGTGAGGACGATCCCCTGCATCCGGCGAGCCCGTACGCGGCGAGCAAGGTGGAGGTCGAACGGCTGGCCGTGTTGGCCGCGGACGATGGGGTGCGCACGGTGCTGCTGCGGTACTTCTCGGTGTACGGGCCTCGGCAGCGGCCGGACATGGCGTTCCACCGGTTCGTCGAGGCGGCCTTGGACGGCAGGCCGCTGCCGGTGTTCGGGGACGGGCGGCGGTCGCGGTCGTTCACGCACGTCCGGGACGTGGTCGGGGCGACGCTCGCGGCGGCCGGGGCGGACCTGCCGTCCGGGATCGCGATCAACGTCGGCCATCACGAGCCGGTGGCGGTGCGGGCGGCGATCGGGATGCTGACGGACGTGCTGGGGGTGCGGCCGGAGATCAGGCGGGAGGAGCCCGTGGCGGGCGACGCGCGGCGGACGTGGGCGGACACCGGGCGGGCGGCGCGGCTGCTCGGCTGGACGGCGGGGGTCGGTCCGGCGGAGGGGCTCGCCGACCAGATCGCCTGGCACCGGTCGCTGCGGGTGCGGGAGGGGGTGCGCGTCGGGTGAGGCATCGGGCGGCGTATCTGGCGTTCGACCGGTTCCCTTCCAGCAAGGGGTCGGCGGTCCATATCGCGCAGATGGCGGACGAGCTGTTCGGGTTCTTCGGCGGCGGCCTGCTGGGCGTGCTCGGCGGCGGGGACCTGCCGCGGTACCAGCGGGAGGGCGATCGGGAGGTGGCCCGGTTCGACGCGCGGATCCCGAACCTGCTGGACCGGGCGGAGGCGTTCTCGGGGTGGGCGGCCGATCATCTGGATCCGCATCTCGGGACGCTGGAGGTCGTGCACGTCCGGGATCCGTGGAGCGCGCTGCCCGCGGTGACCGCTCCGGGGCGGCGGCACCGGGTGGTGTACGAGGTCAACGGGCTGCCGTCGATCGAGATGGGCCATACGTGGCCGTGGGCGTCGCCGGCGACGCTCGGCAAGGTCCGTGAGCTGGAGCGCTTCTGCCTGGAGCGCAGCGACGCGGTGGTGGTGCCGTCCCGGGTGATCGGCGGCGCGGTCCGCGGGCTCGGGGTGCCGGAGGGCAAGATCCATCTGGTGCCGAACGGCGCTGACGTACCGGACCGGCCCGCACGGCCGGAAGGCGCCCCTGAGCGCTACCTCATCTACGTGGGCGCGTTCCAGCCGTGGCAGGGGCTGGACGTGCTGATGCGGGCGTTCGCGCGGCTCGCCGATCTCGACGGGCTGCGGCTGGTGGTCTGCGGGTCCGTTCCGGAGCGGCGCGCGAAGCCGGTGCGGCGGCTGGCGGAGCGGCTCGGCGTCGCGGAGCGGGTCGACTGGCGGTTCACGCTGCCGCACGCGGAGGTCGCGGCGTGGCTCGCGCACGCCGAGGTGTCGGTGGCGCCGCTGACGGGGTGCGCCCGCAACCTCGACCAGGGCTGCGCGCCGCTGAAGGTGATCGAGTCGATGGCGGCGGGCGTGCCGGTGGTCGCCTCGGACCTTCCGGCGGTGCGGGAGCTGATGGCGGACGGGGAGCACGGGCGGCTCGTCCCGGCGGACCGTCCCGCCGAGCTGGCCCGCGCCGTGCGGATCCTGCTGGAGTACCCGGACGAGGCCGCCGCGATGGGCGGCCGGGCGCGGCGCCGGATCGAGGACGGGCTGACCTGGGCGCGGTCCCGGGCGGGGCTGTCCGCCGTCTACCGTGCCCTCTACCCTGCCAGCGCAGCCCGATAGGTGGTGGTGTCGTCATGTTCTGGCGCAAGCAGCGCGCGGCGATCGAGAGGTTCCATCCGCTGCACCGGGCGCTCGTCCTGGAGGGCGGGTTCTCGGTGTCGCTGCGGCGGGACGACTGGGAGCCGGTGATCCAGAGCCTCGCCGGGCACGCGCAGCACGTGCGGCGGCGCAAGTGGGCACTGCCGGTCCGGGCGCAGCGGGTGATGGTGCCGCTGCTGCGGGTCCTCGCGGCGGACATGCGGCGGGACGGCGTGCTGTCGGTCGCGGCGGACATGCGCGGGCCGGACGCCCCCGGCAAGGCGGGGCCGCAGCACGACCTGCCCGCCCGGCGCCCGGTCCTGTCGGTGAAGCAGTGGTACACGGTCGACCCGTGGCTGCGGATGCGGGCGGAGCTGCGCGACGGCAGCGTGCTGGAGCTGTCGGTCACCGAGCGGCGGCGGAACCGGCGGATCCGCAAGAGGAACCCGCGCGGCAAGATCAAGATCAAGCAGAAGTCGAAGTCGGTGCAGGTCGTGCAGGTGGTGCGGCGGCTGCCGAAGGACGCGGCCGTCCGCCGGCCGGGCTCGCCGCCGCCGCCGTGGGTGCGGGTGCGGGTGAAGCAGGGGTCGCGGCTGGTGATCCGCGCGACCGCGAAGGTGGCCGGGGAGCAGGCCGAGGAGCAGCTCACCGAGGGCATCCTGCACGTGACGACCGAGCCGTTCCGGTGGACGCCGCCGGGCGCGGCCGTGAGGGGGGCCCAGTGACGAGCCAGGTGAACCGCTGCACCGTGACCACCGGGTTCTTCGTGCTCGGGCGCTGCGGGCGGGCGGCGGTGGCCGCCTGCGGGCAGTGCGGGCGGCCCGTCTGCGCCGAGCACGCCACCGGGGCGCTCTGCCCGGAGTGCGCGCTCGCGCAGGGGTACGCGCCGCAGGACCCGCACGACCCGGCGTGGGTCCGCGGGTACCGGCGGCGGCACTACGAGCGCAGCTCGCAGACCTACAACGACGCCTACTGGTACTCGTCGTTCGACGAGTACGACCGCGGCGCGTTCAACCCCGGCGACGAGTACTCCTACGGCGGCGGCGACTTCGACGACGACGGCATGGACTTCGTGGACAGCTGATGGCGCGCGTCCTGTGGATCACCGAGCACTATCCGCCGAGCCAGGGCGGGATGGCGCAGTCGTGCGACCGGATCGTCCGGGGGCTGCGCGGCGCCGGGGCGGAGGTGGACGTCGCGCACCTGACCCGGCGGGCCCGGCCGTGGGGCGTGGCGCGCGAGCACGGCGGGCGGCTGGTCACCGCGCCGCTCGGCGACGACTCGGAGCACGCGCTGCGCCGGCTCTGGACGGCGCTCACCGCGGAGGGCCTCACCGCGGGGACCTACAGCCATGTGGTCGCGTTCGGCGGCACGTACGCGATGCTCGCGGCGCCCGTCCTCGCGCGGCTGCTGCGGGCGCCGCTGGTCACGCTGCTGCGCGGCAACGACATCGACGTCGGCGCGTTCTCGCTGCGGCGGCGCGGCGTGCTGGTGGACGCCCTGCGCGCGTCCGCCCGCGTGTGCGTCGTCGCCCGGTCGCACGCGCCGCTGGTGACCGCGCTGGTCCCGGAGGCGGAGACCGTGTTCGTGGCGAACGGCATCGACACGTCGCGGTGGCGGGTGCTGCCGTCCGAGCGGGAGCGGGCCCGCGCGTGGCGGGCCGCGAACGTCGCGCCGGGACGCCGGACGATCGGGCTGATCGGCCAGCTCAAGACGAAGAAGGGCGTGGGGTTCCTCCTGGACGCGCTCGCGGCGTCCGGGCACGCCGAGGCGTTCCACCTGCTGCTCGTCGGGGAGGTCGAGGAGGCCGTCACGGCCCGGCTGCCCGCCGTGGCGCACTCGCTCGTCCCGTTCCTTGAGCGGTACGACCTGCCCGCGGTGTACGCGTCCTGCGATCTGGTGGCGCTGCCGTCGTTCTACGACGGGATGCCGAACGTGGCGCTGGAGGCGGCGGCGCTCGGCGTGCCGCTGCTCGCGTCGGACGCGGGCGGGCTCGCCGACCTCGCGGACGACGAGATCGGCTTCACCTTCCCCGCGGGGGACGCGCACGCGTGCCGGGCCGCGATCGACCGGGCCGCGCGGGCGGGCGAGGAGGAGCTCGCGAAGCTGGGCGCGGCGGGCGCCGAGCGGATCGCCCGCGACTTCACCCCGGACGCGGAGACGGCCGGGTACCTCGCCGTCCTCGACGCCGTCACGTGATCCTCTGCTACGCGCGGGGTGACGGGCTCGGGCACCTCACCCGGCTCCGGGCGGTCCTCCACACGCTGGGGCGGGACGGTGAGGTCGCCGTCGTCACGGGTTCGCCGTTCGCCGCCGATCCCCGGGTCGCGGACGGCTGGCTCGTCCGAGACGACCTTTCCCGGGCGCTCGCGGAGCTGGAGCCCGACGAGCTGATCGTGGACGCGTTCCCCGCCGGTCTCAAGGGCGAGCTGGGGGCGCTGCCCGCCGTGCCGTCCGGGACCCGCGTCACGCACCTGGCGCGGCTGCTCCGCTGGGACGCCTACCGCCCGCTGCTGTCCGCCGTCCGGCCGCGCTTCGACCGGACGTTCGTCCTCGAACCCCTCGATCCGGCGCACGAGGCGTACCTGCGCGCCGTCTCGGACGAGGTCGCGCCGCTCGCGCTCACCGACCCGCCGTCCGAGCCGCTCGACGCCGAGGGCTGGATCATCGTGCACGGCGGACCGGACGCCGAGATCCGCGAGCTGGTCGCCTACGCCGCGGACATGGCCGCCGCGGAGCGCGCCCGCCCGCCGATGACACTGGTCGCGCCGCGCCGCCCGGACGGCCTGCCCGCCGGGATCGCGCACCTCGACGCCTACCCGGCCTGCCCGCCCGGCTCGCGCGTCGAGCGGATCGTCACGGCGGCCGGGTTCAACTCCGTCCGGCAGTACGGGCCGTGGCGCGACCTCCACCGGATGCTGCCGTTCCCCCGCAGCCTCGACGACCAGTTCGCACGCGCTCGCCGGGCTCGGTCCGCCGCTGCTAGAAGTACGTCGAGGTGAGGTCGCCGGTCGGCCAGGTCCGCACCGCGTTGGCCGCCTTGTGGAGGGCGGCGTCGATGTCGCTGTAGCTCGGCGCGCTGCCCTCCTGCCGCTGGTCGAACAGGGCGGCCCAGGTCAGGCCGTCATACCGGCGGACGAGCAGGGTGCTGGTCCCGGCGAGGCTCCCGTCGTGCCAGGTGTTCCTGCCGCCCGTCACCGGGCGGACCAGCCAGCCGCAGCCGTAGTAGTAGCCGTCGGCGTTGATCCCCGTCGCGGGCTTGGCGAACGCCCGGCTGATCGACGCCGCGTTCAGGACGCTCGTCCCGCCGTCGTAGATCCCGGCGAAGCGGGTCAGGTCCATCGCCGTGCCGAGCCAGCCGCCGTGGGCGTCCATGTTCTCCAGGTTGAACGCCCCGTACGGGAAGGGGACCTTCTTGCCGGAGTTGTCGAACACGGTCGTGCCCGTGGCGGTCGAGTAGTACGGGACCTCGCCGGTCGCCTTCGTCAGCGTGCGGCCGAGCTTCATCCGCTTCACACCGCGCGGCCCCAGGACCTTCTGCTGGACGTAGGCGGCGTAGCTCAGGCCGCTGGCCTTCTCGATGATCCGGCCGAGCAGCATGTACCCGTAGTTGGAGTAGGCGTACGCCGTCCCGGGGGCGTGGTCGAGCTTCCGCCCCGACGCGTACTTCATGATGTTCGCCTGCTTGATCGGCAGCGGGACGCCGAGCGCCTTCGCGATCACGGCGTCCTGGAACATGAGGTCGGGCGACAGGTCCCGGTCCCAGCCGCCGAGGTGCTGGAGCAGCCGCAGGACGGTGACGTCCTTCAGCCGCGGGTCGGCGGTGGTCGACAGCCCGAGCAGCGTCGCGGCCCGGTCGGTGAGCTTCAGCTTCCCGTCCTGGACGAGCCGCAGCACGGCCGTCGCGGTGATCGGCTTCGACAGGCTCGCGATCCGGAACAGCGAGGTCGGCTGCGCGGTCAGCGTCGCCTGGTCGCTCCAGGTATAGCCGCGCGACAGCAGCAGCTTGCCCTTGCGGACGACCGCGAGCTGCCCGCAGGGCACGTTGCGCGCCTGCATGAAGCTCTTCATCGTCGCGTCGAAGCCGGACAGGCCCGCGAGCGCCTTGCCGGTCACCTTCCAGGTGCGCGCCGCCGCGGCCGCGCCGGCCGCCTGGACCCGCTCCGGCGAACCGGACGAGCAGCCCGCCAGCAGCGCGGGCGCCGCCGCGCCGGCCCCGGCCAGCCCGGCCGCCCTGCCGAAGTCCCTCCTGCTCAATGGCCGCACGAAGTCCCCCCACGGATCGGATGGCCGGAGCGCGATCGTGCGCCCCGGTCCCGGAATTCTAGGGGCGAAATGATCATCAACGGGACGGAAGGCGGAGATCGAAGGCCACCTCGACGTCGTCGGCGAGCCGCAGCGCACCGAAGAACGCCGAGTACGGCTTGATGCCCCAGCGGCTCTGCCGGAGCACCACCTCGCCGCGCAGCCGGACGTCCCCGCCCTCCGCGCCCGCCAGGATGGCGTCGATGCGCACCGGCTTCGTCCGCCCCATGATCGTCAGGTCTCCCTCGACGGCGCCCCGGCCCTCCCCGCCCGTCTCCTCGATTCGGTCGGAGCGGAAGGTGATCACCGGGTACCGGCGCGCGTCCAGGACCGTCCGGAGGTTCTTCCCGATCTCGGCGCGGTCCTGGTCGGTCAGCGGCTTCACACCGCCGGTGCCCTCGCGGACCTCCAGCCCCTCCACCTCGACCGTCACCTCGACGGACGACTCCGCCGGAGTCGCCCCCGCCGTGACCGCCGCCGTCCAGCGCGCCGCCTCGATCGTCAGGTCGTGGCCCGCCCGGCGGCCGAGCCCGCTGCGGCCCGTCCTGACCAGCAGCCGCCCGTCGTCCGGCCCGAGCTCATGGGTTCCCTCGCGTACCGCCATGCCCCCACCCTGCCACCGGGGTCACGCGCACTCCACCCTGGGCTGCGGCTGGTACCGGGTGTGGAAGCGCTCGCGGCGGACGGGACGGCCGTCCTCCAGCAGCGTCCGCCACACGTCGATCGCGAACCCCCTGCGCCCGGCCATGGGCACGCAGCGGTGCCCGCGTCCCGTGCCGGCGCCGTGCGGGGCGAAGGCGTAGCGGCCCGACGACCGCGACCGCACGTCGAACCGGCGCCGCCCCCACAGGCTGACCGTCAGCGTCGAGCGCGTGTACGAGGTCCGGATCACGACCGGGTGCCCGGAGTCGTTCCGCCACGTGAAGTCCAGGCCCGGGTAGGCGACGGCCGCCTCCCGGCCCTGCGGGTACTCGGGCATGTAGAGGCTGTGCGCCCGCACCCGGCGGATGTCGAGCCCCGCCTGGAACACCGCGTTGAACAGCGTCGTCGACACCTGGCAGATCCCGCCGCCCACGTCCTTGCGCAGCCGCGTGCCGACGATCGCGGGCGCGGGCACGTACCCGCGGCTCCTCGTCCGCGGCCCGACGGCCCTGTTGAACGAGAACGTCGCGCCGGGCCGCACGGTCCGGCCGTCCAGGATTCGCGCGGCGATCTCGATGTTGCGGACGCGCGGCTCGCCCGGCTTGAAGCGGGTCGTGTAGCGGCTGATCCGCCGCTCCCCCGCACCCGGACGCGCCGAGGGCGCCGAGGGCGCCGGGCTCGCGGCCGGACGGGACGCGGACCCCGCCCTCGCCGCCGCCTGCGCGCCCGGGTCCCGGGCGACGCCGAGATACTCGCCCAGCAGAAAGCCCGTCACCACCAGCGTTCCCGCCGCCACCGGCCACAGGAGCAGAGCCCCGCACCGCCGCACTCCGCCGTCCCACCGCGTCCATCGCACCGCCGAACCATGCCAGCGGCCCGGGGCCGTCGCGCGCCGCTTTGCCCGACCGTCCCGCTTCGTTTGCCCGCCGAGGCCGTACCTTGACCGGGACCGTGCACGACGAGGCCGCGCCCGCCATCGGACGCGGCCTTCGGGGGGTGCGGTCAGCGGGCGCGGGCGCCCTCCCGCAGCCGGTTCGGGTCGATCTCCCGGCCCGGGCGTCTGCGCAGGTACTCGGCCTCCAGTTCGTTCATGCGGCGGGTGTGCTCGCCGTACGCCTGGTCGGCGGCGTGGCGCAGCGCTTCCAGCCGCGTCTCGTACAGGTGGCCCAGCTCGCGGAACAGATCGTCGTCGCTCAGCTCACCAGGGTCGATTCCCGTGGTCATGTGCGCATCCCTCCAAGCGGCGTCACGGCCGGCTCTCTCTCCTGGGTCCATGCCGCCCCTCCCCTACCCGGTCGGCGCCCCCCGAACCGCGCGGCGGGCGGAGGGCTTGCGCACCCGCCGCAACCTACCTAGCGTTTGCTCATGAGCGAAGCGAGCGGCCCGCCGGTCGGCCACGTCCACTCGGACGATCTCCCCTGGGTCAACGCCGGACCCGTGGGCCTCCAGGTACTCCGAGTCTCCCCCGACACCTGGGTCGTCCGGAACCGTTTCCAGGCGGGATTCCAGCTGCCCACGCACAAGCACACCGGCGGCGTCCACGCCTACACGTTCTCCGGACGCTGGCGCTACAAGGAGTACGGGGTCGACTACGTCGCCGGGACGTTCATCCACGAGCCGCCGGGATCGATCCACACGCTCACCATCGAGGAGGACAGCGACATCCTCTTCGTCATCGAGGGCGCGTTCATCGAATACGACGCCAACGGGAACATCAGCGGCATCGTGGACGGCGAGTCCACGCTCAACGCCTACTACGCGCTGTGCGACGCGGCGGGCGTCCCGCGGCCCACGGGCATCCTGACGTGATCCCGGCCGACTTCCCGGACGGCTCCTTCGCCCACGGCCATCCGCACGCCCTCTACGAGCGGATCCGCGCGGCGGGCGGGGTCGTCCGGCACCCGTCGCTGCCGCTGTGGGTGACGGGGACGCACGCCGAGGTGCGCGCCGTGGCGGGCGACCCGGCCGCCTACCGGTCCGGCGACGGCATCCTGATCCCCGAGATCGGGCACCCGTACGACGCGCCGCCGACGATCATGCACACGGATCCGCCGGAGCACGCCCGCTACCGCGGCTACATCGCCCCGGCGTTCCGCCCGTCGGTGATGCGGCGGCTGGAAGGCGCGATCCGGGACCGGATCCGCGCGCTGCTCGCCCCCGCGGAACCGGGGCGCCCGTTCGACGTGGTCGGAGGGCTGGCCGTCCCGCTGCCCCTCCAGGTGATCGGGCTGCTGCTCGGCATCCCCGAGGACGACTGGCCGCGCTTCTTCCGCTGGTCGGAGGCGTTCGTCCCGGGCGCCGCGGACCTGCCCGCGGCCGAGCGGGACGCGCTGCGGCTGGAGTGCGGCGCCTACCTGGTCGGGATCGCGCACGAGCGGCGCGCGGACCCCCGCGACGACGTGATCACCCTGCTCGCCCTGGCCAGGCCCGGCGGGCAGCCGCTCACGGACCTCGAACTGGTGATGTACCTCGTCCAGCTCCTCGTCGCGGGCAACGAGACGACCCGGCACGCGATCTCCGGCGGCCTGCTGGCGCTCGCCGAGCACCCCGCCCAGTGGGCCGCGCTGCGCGAACGCCCCGACGGGCTGCCCGCGGCGGTCGAGGAGATCCTGCGCTGGACGTCTCCGGTCGTGTACTTCCTGCGCACCGCCACGCGCCCGATGGAGCTCGGCGGACGGAAGATCGCGGCGGGCGAGCACGTCATGCTGCTCTACGGCGCCGCCAACCGCGACCCGGACGCGTTCGGCCCGGACGCCGACCGCTTCGACACCACCCGCTTCGACACGGCCCGCTCCGGCGCCGCCCGGGACGCGGCCGGCCTGGCCTTCGGGTACGGGCCGCACTTCTGCCTCGGCGCGGCGCTGGCACGGCTGGAGATCCGGCTGCTGCTGGAGGAGCTCATGTCCCGCCACGAGCACGTGACCGTCGCGGGAACGCCCGCCTACAACGGCTCCCCGGTCGTCATCGGGCTCCGCCACTGCGAGCTCGCGTTCGCCGGAGTGACGCGCGACTGAAGATCGAGTGAACGCTTCCCCTCACTTCCCCGGCGGGCAGAACACCGCCAGCCCGCCCGCCTCCTTGCCGAAGCGGACACCGGCCGGCAGGGACGACACCTCTCCGTCACGGGCGAGGCGGATGCTCCCTTCCGGCGACACGAGCTCCAGGCCGCCCGGCCGCCACGCACGGTAACCGGGCGTGATGTGCAGGTGCCCCGCCAGGATCGCGGCGACGGCGCGGACGCGCGGGACGCGGCTCCCCGTCGTGATCATGCGGATGTCGAGCCGGCCGTCGTCCAGGTGCTCCCGCCAGGTGGGCGCGGGGCCGCGCGACCCGTAGACGCAGTTGCCGATGAACGCCATCCACACCCGCCGGCGGCGCCCGTCCACGTACAGGTCGACCGGCTCGGAGCGCCGCAGCGTCCGGACCGCGGCGACCGCCAGCGCGGGCCACTTCCCGAGCCGCTTCTCCAGCCGCTCCCGCTCGTCGACCAGCTCGGTGTAGGCGCCGAAACTGGCCGTGTTCAGGAAGTACAGCCGCTCGTCCTCGCCCGCCCCGGCGGTCGTCGGCGCCACGTAGGCGACGTCCACGCGGCCGAGGCACCCCCTGCGGTAGGACGCGATCGCCTCGGCGGCCGTCTCGACGCCCAGGGCGCGGGCGAAGTGGTCGAACGTCCCGCCGGGGATCACCAGCAGCGGCAGGTCGTGCTCCAGCGCGGCCCGCGCGCCCGCGTTCACGGTGCCGTCACCGCCGATCACGGCCAGCACGTCGGCGCGCCCGGCCGCCTCGTTGAGCACCTTCTCCACGTCCTGGTCGGGCTCGATCTGGACGACCTCCGCGGCGGGCAGCTCCTTGCGCAGCAGCCCGACCGCCATGTCGGTGCCGCCCGGCAGGATCCCCCGGGTGACGTCGCCGGACCCCGAACCCGGGTTCACGACCGCGACCACCCCGCGCCCGTCATCGGTGACCTGGACGTTCTCGCCCTTGGCCCGGATCACGCGGGCGACCGGAGGGCGCGCGGGCCACACCAGCCGCGTCCCGAGGCCCGCCGCGGCGCCGATCCCCAGCCCGGCCAGCACGTCCCCCGGATAGTGGGCGCCGGTGTAGACGCGGGAGAACGCGACCGCGGCCGCCGTCGCCGCCACCGGGGCCGCGACGGCGGCGGGCGCCTCCAGGGCCACCCCGGCGGCGAACGCGGCGGCCGACGCCGAATGGCCGGACGGGAAGGCGTGCGAGGTCGGCAGCTTCCAGCGGATCCGCCGCGGCGGCACCAGGTCCACGATCGGGCGCTTGCGGCGGAACGCGTGCTTGCCGAGGATGTTGACCGCGGGGCTCGCCACCGCGATCCCGATGGCCCCGCGGAGCGCGGCGCGCCGCAGCCGGGCCCGGCGGCTCAGCGCCAGCGCGCCCGCCGTGGTGAACCACAGCACCCCGTGGTCGGCGAAGCGCGACAGCCGCGGCAGCACGTACTCAAGGCCCGGCAGCCGGGCCGCCGCGACCCGGTCGAACGCCCAGCGGTCGGCCCGCCCGAGCCTGCGGAGCAGGACCGGACGGCTCCTCGACCTGGACTCGGAGGCCGGACGGCGCCTCCGCCGCGGCGCGGGACGGCTCCGCGCGTGCGGTGCGGGACGGGTCAGCACGGACAGTGACCGGAAACCCGGCTCTCGATGATTGGCGCGCATGTCCCGGGTATCCCCTGGAGCGACGACATGATTCCGTAAAGATCTCAAATCGGGGGTCACATGCGGGCGAACGTCACTCACACATCGCCGACTGCAATAGGCTTCGCCGCATGAGTCACCCGGAACGGCTCGGTTCTCCGGGTGGCGAGTCGGTCGGCACGATCGCGGAGCCTCCTCACGTGAACGAGAAGCTGTCCGACTACGCCGCTCGGTATGGGCTGAAGCAGAGCGCGGCGCGCCCCCCGCTGCGCAAGTACATCCAGGATGTGTGGGCTCGGCGCAACTTCATCTGGGCGTTCGCGTCGGCCAAGAACATCTCGATGTACACCGAATCGCGGCTGGGCCAGCTCTGGCAGCTGCTGACCCCGCTGCTCAACGTCGCGGTCTACTTCCTGATCTTCGGTGTGCTGCTGAACACCAAGCGCGGTGTCCCGGACTTCATCCCGTTCCTGGTCACCGGCGTCTTCATGTTCGGCTTCACGCAGCGGTCGATCACCTCGGGCTCCAAGTCCGTCGGCGACAACCTCTCGCTGATCCGGGCGCTGCACTTCCCGCGGGCCACGCTCCCGCTGGCGATCGCGGTCGTGGAGCTCCAGCAGCTGCTGCTCTCGCTGGTCGTGCTGCTCGCCATCGTGCTCGCCTGGGGCGAGCCGATCACCCCCCACATGCTGCTGTTCGTCCCGGTCGTCGTGCTCCAGCTGATGTTCAACGTCGGCGCGAGCCTGATCGTGGCGCGGCTCGGCGCGTTCAACCGCGACATCACCCAGCTGCTGCCCTTCGTCATGCGGACCTGGCTGTACCTCTCCGGTGTGATCTTCAGCCTGCCGTCGCTGATGAAGGCGGGCTCCAAGCTCGACCAGCACCCCTGGGCCGCCGAGCTGCTGAAGGCCAACCCCGGCTACGTGTACGTCGAGCTGAGCCGGCACGTCATGCTCGGCAAGTACCGCGACTACGTGCACAGCGAGCCGGGCGTCCCGCACTCGACGACCCAGCTCTGGCTCTACGCGTTCGCCTGGGCCGGGGTCGCGCTGGTCGCCGGATTCATGTTCTTCTACCGTGCCGAGGAGCGTTACGGCCGTGGCTGACACCAAGGTCCGCGGGGCCGTGGAGATCGACCCCACCCGGGAGCCGATCGTCGTCGTCGACGACCTGCACATCATCTACCGGGTGTTCGGGGCCGGCGGGAAGGGCAACGCCGCCAGCGCCTTCTCCCGCGTCCTCCGCCGCCAGAACCGCCCGTCGATGACCGAGGTCCACGCGATCAAGGGCCTGTCCTTCGTCGCCTACCGCGGCGAGGCCGTCGGGATCATCGGCACCAACGGCTCCGGCAAGTCGACGCTGCTGAAGGCGATCGCCGGGCTGCTGCCCCCGCACAGCGGCGGCGTCTACACCGACGGCCAGCCGTCGCTGCTCGGCGTCAACGCGGCCCTGATGAAGGACCTCACCGGCGAGCGCAACATCGTCCTCGGCTGCCTCGCGATGGGCATGTCCCCGCAGGAGACCAAGGCGAAGTACAAGGAGATCGTCGACTTCGCCGGGCTCAAGGAGGGGTTCATCCAGTACCCCATGCGGACCTACTCGTCCGGCATGGGCGCCCGGCTCCGGTTCGCGATCGCCGCGGCGAAGACCCACGACGTGCTGCTGATCGACGAGGCCCTCGCCACCGGCGACGCCAAGTTCAAGGTCAAGAGCAAGCGCCGGATCGAGGAGCTGCGCCGCGAGGCGGGCGCCGTGTTCCTCGTCGCCCACCAGCTCGACGTGGTCAAGGAGACCTGCGACCGCGTCATCTGGATCGACGAGGGCCGCATGCACATGGACGGCGACCCCGACGAGGTCATCGCCGCCTACATCGAGGCCACCGGCAAGTAGCCCGCCGCGCCCGGAGAACCGGGACGCGTGTGGCCGTGGAGACACACGTTACTGCGGTTACCCAGAGTGACTCGATCGGCTCTGGATGTCACGCTCGCTCCGATCTACCTTGAGGGAGACCCTTAGCGGCGAGGGAGAGCTCCCCATGGCCGAGCGGCTGACCAGACGCGGCTTCCTGTCCTCCACGGCGCTCGCGGCGGGCGCCACCGGCCTGCTGGCCGGATGCGCCAGCGAGAGCAGCGGCCCGCAGGCGAAGACCTCCGGGAACGCGCCGAAGGAGGTGTTCACCTCCCCCACGAGGAAGCTCGGCGGCTCGCTGAGCATCCTCATGTGGAGCCATTTCGTCCCGCGCCACGACAAGTGGTTCGATAAATTCGTATCAGAATGGGGCAAAAAGGTCGGCGTCGAGGTGCGGGTCGACCACATCAACACCGTGGACGTGCCCCGCCGCGCCGCTTCGGAGATCCAGGCGGGACGCGGCCACGACGTCATCCAGCACATCGCGCCGTTCTCGCAGTACGAACCGTCCGTGCTGGACATGTCCGACCTCGTCCAGGAGGCGACGCGGCGCTGGGGGCGGCAGCTCGAACTGTGCCGCAAGTCCAGCTACAACCCGAACACCAAGCGGTTCTACGCCTACTGCCCCGGCTGGTCGCCCGACCCCGGCGACTACCGCAAGAGCATGTGGCAGAAGGTCGGCCTCCCCAACGGCCCCGCGAGCTGGGACGACCTGCTCCGCGGCGCGTCCGAGATCAAGCGGTCCACCGGCGTGCCCTGCGGCATCGGCCTATCGCCGGAGACCGACTCCAACATGGCGGCCCGCGCGCTGCTGTGGTCGTTCGGCGGGTCCGAGCAGGACGCGAACGAGCGGGTCGTGATCGACTCCGACGCCACCGTCGCGGCCGTGGACTTCATGACCCGGCTGTGGAAGGGCGCGGAGACCAGCGAGGTCTTCTCCTGGGTGCCCGCGTCCAACAACCAGGCGCTCATCGCCGGCAGGTCGTCCTACATCCTCAACTCGATCTCGGCGTGGCGCACCGCGATGGGCACCAACCGCACGATCGGCGACGACATCTTCTTCACCCCCGCGCTGCGCGGCCCGAAGGCCGCGCTGGCGGCGCAGCACGTCATCCAGCAGTGGATCATCCCGAAGCACGCGGCGAACGCCGACGCCGCCAAGGAGTTCCTGCTGCACTACACGGCGAACTTCCCCGCCGTCACCTACAACTCCGAGCTGTACGACCTGCCCGGCTGGCCGTCGCTCGTCCCGCAGCTCAACGGCTGGCTGGACGCCGACCCGTTCGGCGCGCGGCCCGCGAACAAGCTGGCCCTGCTGAAGACGGCCACCTCCTGGAGCACCAACATCGGCTACCCGGGCCCGTCCAACCCGGCCATCGGCGAGATCTTCAGCACCAACGTCCTGCCGACCATGTTCGGCCGCGCCGCCCGCGGCCAGGTCTCGGCGAAGCAGGCCGTCGCGGACGCCGCGAAGCAGATCGACTCGATCTTCAAGAACTGGCGCTCCCGCGGCCTCGTCGGCGGCTGAGCCGAACCCGCCGAGCGGAGGCGAGGCAATGCATACAGTTCAGGTTCAGGGGTTGGTCAAGACGTTTGACGGGCACGTGCGGGCGCGGCGGCGGGGGCGGGGGGACCGCGTGCGGGCGCTGGACGGGGTCGACCTCGCCGCCGAGCCCGGCGAGTACCTGGTGCTGCTCGGGCCGTCCGGGTGCGGCAAGACGACGCTGCTGCGGACGATCGCGGGGCTGGAGCAGCCCACGGAGGGCGAGGTGCTGATCGGCGGGCACGTCGTGAACGGGCTGCCGCCGCGGGTCCGGCAGGTCGCGATGGTGTTCCAGTCGTACGCCCTCTACCCGCACAAGACGGTCAGGGACAACATCGTCTTCCCGCTGCGCGCCGAGCGGATGGCGCGGGACGAGCGGGAGCGCAAGGCGGCCTGGGCCGCGGACCTGCTGGACATCGGGCCGCTCATGGGGCGCAAGCCGCGCCAGCTCTCGGGCGGCGAGCGGCAGCGGGTCGCGCTGGCGCGGGCGCTGGTCCGCGAGCCGGCGGTGTTCCTGCTGGACGAGCCGCTGTCCAACCTCGACGCGAAGATGCGCGCGACCGCCCGGGACGAGCTGAAGCGGTTCCAGGAGCGCGTCGGCACCACGACGATCTACGTGACGCATGACCAGGCCGAGGCGATGGGGCTCGGCGACCGGATCGCGGTGCTGGAGCGCGGCCGGGTCCGGCAGGTCGGGACGCCGCAGGAGGTCTACGACGACCCGGCGGACACGTTCGTCGCCACGTTCATCGGGTCGCCGCCGATGAACCTCGTCCGCCGGGACGATCTGCTCGTGGGGTTCCGCCCGGAGCACCTGCTGCCGGAGGAGGTCGTCCCGTCCGGCGAGCGGGTGGCGATGCCGCTGCGGGTCGAGCGGATGGAGTACCTGTCCGGCGACCGGCACGTGTACGGGACGGTGTCGGGGATCGGCGAGGAGACCCGCGTGATCGCGCGGCTGCCCGCCACGGTGACGACGCCCCTGGTGGCCGGGGAGGAGCACCGGTTCGCCGTGGAGCCGCACCGGCTCCGGTTCTTCGACGCCGAGGAGGGGACGCGGGCGCCGGCGGTGCCGGTGGACGGCGGCCCGATCGGCGGTGCGCGGTGACGAGCACGCGGACCGAGGCCGCGACGGCCGCTCCGGACGTCCGGGGGAAGGCGCGGCTCGCCGACCGCGAGGGCTTCCTGGCCTGGGCGATGCTGCTGCCGTCGGTGGTCTACATCGTCGCGCTGGTGGGCGTGCCGTTCCTGCTGGCGATCGCGTTCGCGTTCTCGGACGTGACGACCGGCGACCCGTCCTTCGACTTCGTCGGGTTCGACAACTTCAGGGCCGTGTTCGACGACGGCGTGTTCTGGCGGGCGCTCCGCAACACGCTCGTGTTCACGCTGGCGAGCATGGTGCTGATCGTCGTGTTCGGGAAGATCCTCGCCAACATCCTGGTCGCCGACTTCCACGGCAAGTGGTTCGTCCGGTTCCTGGTGCTGCTGCCGTGGACGACGCCGGTGGCGCTGTCCACGATCTCGTGGCTGTGGTTCCTCGACTCGATCTACTCGCCGGTCGACTGGGTGCTCCGCCACCTCGGCCTCATCGACGGGAACGTGGTGTGGCTGGGCCGCCCGGGCACGGCGATGGCGTCGGTGGTCGCCGTGCAGGCGTGGCGGCTCACCCCGCTCGCCGCGGTGATCGTGATGGCCGGGCTGGTGGCGATCCCCCGCGACATCGACGAGGCGGCCCGCATCGACGGCGCCGGGTTCTGGCGCCGCATGGTCGAGGTGACGATCCCGCTGACCCTGCCGGTGATCGCGGTCGCCGCCCTGTTCGGCGCGATCATGACGTTCACCGACATGACGGTGTCCTACGTCCTCACCCGCGGCGGCCCGACGCACGCCACGGACGTCCTCGCCTCGTGGGCCTACTTCCGCGGCATCGAGGGCGGCGACGTCGGGCAGGGCGCCGCGATCGCGCTGTTCCTGTTCCCCCTGCTGCTCGCCGGCGCGATCGCGATCCTGCGGGCCGTCCGCCGCCTGGAGGCCGGATGACCACTCCGGTGCGGACGGGCGGCGACATGGACGCCCTGCGCCGCCGCTACGCGCTGCGGCACCTGGCGGCCCGCTGCGGCGTGTACGGCGCGGCCGTCCTGGCGGCGCTGGTGTGCGCGCTCCCGTTCCTGTGGAGCCTCGTCAGCGCGTTCAAGCAGAACCGCGACCTCTACAACCCGCAGAGCAACCCGTTCGCGTTCAACGAGCCCGCGACCCCGGACCATGTGACGTTCCTGTTCACCGACACGCCGTTCCTGACGTTCGTGGGCAACACGCTGCTCGTCGGCGCGCTGGTCGTGGCGGTCACGCTGCTGCTCGCGCTGCCCGCCGCCTACTCGCTCGCGCGGCTCGACCGCCCGTGGGGCACCCCGATGGGCATCGCGATTTTCATGGTGTACCTGGTGCCGCCGTCGCTGCTGTTCCTGTCGCTGACCCGCGTCGTCGTCACCCTCGGCCTGGAGGACTCCCTCTGGTCCATGGTCGTCGTCTACCCGACGATCACCGTCCCGGTGTCGGTCTGGCTGCTCATCGGCTTCCTCAAGGCCGTCCCGAAGGACGTGGAGGAGCAGGCCATGGTGGACGGCTACAGCCGGATCGGCGCGTTCCTGCGGGCCGTCCTGCCGCTCCTGTTCCCCGGCGTCGTCGCCGTCGTCGTGTTCAGCTTCACGCTCACGGCCAGCGAGTTCGTGTACGCGCTGGCGTTCGTGTCGGCGAGCCCCGAGATGGTCGTCAGCACCGGCGTGCCGACCCAGCTCGTCCGCGGCGACGTGTTCTTCTGGCAGTCGCTCCAGGCCGCCACCGTGCTCACCGCGGTGCCGATCGCGTTCGTGTTCAACCTGTTCCTCGACCGGTTCGTCACCGGCTTCACGATGGGGGCCGTCAAGACCTGACCCCCGCTCCCGGGAGCCGGAGGGCCTGATAGAGATGGGGGCGACAGCTGATCCCCGAGACGAGGAGGTCGCCATGGCCGGCAAGCCGCCGCTCCCGCACGAGCACCTGCCGCAGGTCCCGTCGTTCACCGTCACCAGCGACGACATCGCCGAAGGCGAGCGCCTGGCCGACAGGCACGTGTTCGACGACTGGGGCTTCAGCGGCGGGAACGAGTCCCCGCACCTGCGCTGGTCCGGGTTCCCCGCCGAGACCAAGAGCTTCGCGGTGACCTGCTACGACCCCGACGCGCCCACCGGCAGCGGGTTCTGGCACTGGAGCCTGTTCGACATCCCCGCCGAGGTGACCGAGCTGCCCCGCGGCGCGGGCGGCCCCGACTCGAAGCTCGGCATCCACGCCCGCAACGACTACGGGACGAAGGCGTTCGGCGGCGCGGCCCCGCCCCCCGGCGACCCGCACCGCTACGTGTTCACCGTCCACGCGCTGGACGTCGAGACGCTCGGCGTCGACTCCGACGCGTCCCCCGCCGTCGTGGGCTTCAACATCACCGCCCACACCCTGGCCCGCGCGACGATCGTCCCCGAGTACGGCACCTGAGACGCCGCCTCCGAGGCCGCTCCGCACCGCGCTGGAGCGGCCTCGGCGCGTCAGCTCGCGCCGACGAGCACGTCCCCGGCCGCCGTGCGGCGATAGAGGACCGACCGTCCGCTGCGCTCGCGCGTGACGAGCCCGGCCGCCCGCAGCACCGCGAGGTGGTCGCCGACCCCGCCGAGGCTGAGCCGCAGCCGCGCGCACAGCCAGGACGTGGTGGCGGGCTCGGCGAGCGTCCTGAGCAGGTCCGCTCTGGTGCGGCCGAGCAGCCGCGCGAGAGCGTCCCCGTCCGGCTTCAGCAGCGCCCGCCACGCGGTCTCCAGCCCATCGGCGAGGCGGCCGGCGACGTCCGGGGCGCCGAGCACCTCCCGGACCGCCGGGGCGGGCTCGGGAAGCCCCTCCAGGTTCCGGGCGATCTCCTCGCGCGCCTGGGCGAGCGGCGTGGCCCGCACCGTCTCCAGTTGCTCGGCGACCGTCAGGTTCGGGCGGGCGGGCGGCGGCTGGATGAAGTCGGCCATGTACGCGTGGCGCCGCCGCAGGAAGGCCAGCGCCCGGACGGCCGGGTCGTCCGCGATGTCCCGGTACGCGGGACGGGCCCGCTCCACCCACGGCCGCAGCGGCCCGGCGGGCGCGCGGCCCGCCACCAGTCCCAGCGCGGTGAGCGTCTCCAGCAGCGGCGCCACCCCGAAGCGACTGGCCGCCAGATCCCGCGGCCCGGTCTCGATCCGGTACATCCGCCTCCCCACCCCGGGACCCGCGGCTGCACGCTCCCCGCACGAACGGTTTCGTTCCTGGACGAAACATTAGTCGCGGATGCGCGGCGCGCTGGAGGGTCGCCGCCATGACCGCCGCCTCCTCCTCACGGCCCGGCCCGCGTCCGCGGGTTCGCTACCGCGACGCCTTCGCCCTGCCCGAGTTCCGGGTCCTGTTCGCTCTCCAGGCGCTCCAGGTCGGGGGCGACGCGGTCCGCATGCTCGCCCTGTCGGTCCAGGTCTTCGAGCGGACGGGCTCCGCGCTCGCGTCGGCACTGGCGTTCGGCGCGGGCTTGCTCCCGTACGTGCTGGGCGGCGCGCTGCTGCTGGCGCTCGCGGACCGCGTCCCGGCGCGGCGGCTCTTGGCCGGGACGCACCTGCTGCGCCTCGTGGTCACGGCCGTGCTGGCGCTGGACGGGACGCCCGTCCCGGCGGCGATCGCGCTGGTCGCCGCGCTGGGCCTGGCCGCGCCGGTGGGGGCGGCGGCCGTGCAGGCGCGGCTCGCGGCGCTGCTGCCCGGGGACGGGCTCGTGCTCGGCCGCTCGCTGTTCCTCATGACCGCCGCGGGCGCGCAGATCGCGGGCCAGGCGGCGGGCGGCCTGCTGCTGGCGGCCGTCGCCCCGTCCGGTGCCCTCTGGCTGGCCGCGGCGGGTGGCTCGGGAGTCCTGGCGGGTCAACCGGATGCTTCTCGGTGACCGCCGTGTCCGCGGGCTGCTGCTGGCCGGGTGGTTGCCGATCTCCCTGTCGGTGGGGGCCGAGGGCGCGCTCGTGCCGTACGCGGCGGGGCTCGGGCGGCCCGGGACGGCGGGGTTGATGCTCGGGGCCGGGGTCATGACGGGCCAGGCGGCCGGCATCGCGGCGGGCGGTGCTCTCGCCGGGTTCGCGGGGGCCGGGCCTGCCGTCGCGCTCTGCGGCGGGGCGGCCGTGGCATCCTGCCTGGCTCTGGGCCGCCACCTCAGGACTTGACGCGGGCCCAGACCCACTTGCCGTGCGGTTCGGTCGGGTGCACGCCGCACTCGGACGAGAGGGCCTGGACGATCGGCAGGCCCCAGCCGCCCGTCCCGTCGTCGTGCCCGGGATCGAGGGCGTGCGGGTCCGGGACGATGTCGTCCAGGGTGAGCTCGGCGACGGGACGGGCGACGGGCATCTCGTCGGAGCCGTCCCAGACCCACAGCAGGATCGAATCGGGCTCGCGGACGACCCGGATCCGGATCTCGCCGTCGGGCGTGCTCCGCACCGCGTTCGCGATCAGCTCGCCGACGATCAGGTGGACGTCGTGGGCGACATGGAGCATCCGCCAGTGCCTGAGCCGAAAGTCGATCATCATGCGCGCCTGGCCCGACGCCGAGCGCGCGGCGAGACATGAGATCTCCAGATCATCCGGGTTCGTCACGTCGGTGCCCACTCCGTTCGCATTGGTCCCGCGCTCACCGCCGTCCAGCCGACCGCACCCCTAAGGATGCGTGACCCTGCGTGACGTCTTCACCGGTTTTCAAGGACGTCTGGGACGTTCATTGGCTACGTTGAGTAAACACTTCATCTGTCCGGGACCCGAGGGGGCACAGTGGCCAATGACGCGCTTCGGCAGGCCATGACCGGTGCGAGACTGACAGAGCAGGAACTCGCAAAAGCGTGTCAAGTGGACGTGAAGACCGTCGTCCGGTGGGTGAGCGACGAGGGCCGTATGCCCCATCCCCGACATCGGTGGGCCGCGTCCGAGGTCCTGGGGGTTGATGAGACCGTGCTGTGGCCAGACTCCATCCGCAAGAACGTGAAGACGGGGGTCGACCGCGAGGTCGTCGCGGTGTACCCGTACCGGTCCGCCTGCCCGAAGTCGGTGTGGCGCCGCCTCATCGCGGACGCCGAGAAGGATCTGACGTTCGCCGGCTATACCAACTACTTCCTGTGGCTGGAGATCCCCAACCTGCGGGGCGCGCTGCGGCGCAAGGCCGAGGCGGGCTGCCGGGTGCGGTTCCTCGTCGGCGACCCGACCAGCGAGGTCACGCGGCGCCGCGAGGAGCTGGAGGACGTGCCGCTCACCGTCGGCACCCGCATCAAGATCACGCTGGACGAGCTGGCGAAGCTGGCGGACGTCCCCGCCGTCGAGGCGCGGTACGGGGACGACCACATCGCCATGAGCGTGTTCGTGTTCGACGACGAGATGCTGGTCACGCCGCATCTCGCGCACCTGGTCGGGCACGACTCGCCGATGTTCCACGTCCGGCGCTGCCAGCCGGACGGGCTGTTCGACCGCTTCGAGTACCACGTGACCCGGCTGTGGGAGACGGGCCGGCCGATCCCGGCGCTGCACGCCACCGGACGGCCGGCGGACTGATCCCAGCGGGTTGCGGCATCACCGTGGCGCCACGATGCCGCAACCCGGCCCAGGGCGCGCGGCTACTTCTCGAAGGGGAAGCGGTCCGCGAAGGCGGGCTTCAGATCGTCCAGCCAGACCGCGTCCGGGTCGTACTTGGCGAAGAACGGCCTGCCCACGAGCTCGGCGTCCCGGCACTGGATGAAGTGCAGGGCGAACACCTTCTCGCCGAGGAGGTCGACGACGCCGTCCACGCAGACCTTGCCGGGCGTGGCGGACATGGACGGGCCCCGGACGGTGCGGGAGAGGCCGGAGACGTTCTTGTAGGCGTCCCGGAAGATCTCGTACGCGCGGCCGAGGGGCACGGCGAAGTAGTCCTGCGGTCCCGTGTCGCGCTCGACGAACATGTAGTAGGGGACGAGGCCCATGCGGGTCTGCGTCCGCCACATGCTCTCCCAGGCGGCGGGGTCGTCGTTGATCGTCCGGATCAGCGGGGCCTGGGTCCGGATGACGGCCCCGGTGTCGCGGATGCGCCGGCAGGCCTCGGTGACCATGAGCGGTTCGAGCTCGCGCGGATGGCTGAAGTGGGCCATGAAGGCGAGGTTCTTGCCGGACTCGACGACCTGCTCGAAGAGCCGGAGCATGGCGTCGGCGTCGGGGTCGGTGACGAACTTCTGCGGCCAGTACGCGAGCGACTTCGTCCCGATGCGGATGGACTCCAGCTGCTCCAGGTCCAGCAGCGGCTCGATGTAGCGGCGCAGCACCGGCTCACCCATGATCATCGCGTCGCCGCCGGTGAACAGGACGCTGGTCACCTCGGGGTGGGAGACCAGGTAGTCGCGCAGCGCGGTGACGTCGTCGCCCGCCATCTTGAGGTCGGCCTCGCCGACGAACTGGGCCCAGCGGAAGCAGTACGTGCAGTAGGCGTGGCATGTCTGCCCCTGTTTGGGGAAGTACAGCACGGTCTCGTCGTACTTGTGCTGCATACCAGGGATCTTGCCATCGCCGAAGCTCGGAACGTTCAGCTCCAGCTGCCCGGCGGGGTGCGGGTTCAGCCTCATCCGCACCGCGTGCGCGGCGGCCTCGACCTCCGCCTTGGGGGCCTCGCGCCGCAGGAGGTCGGACAGGTGCGCGACGTCCCGCGCGGGGAGCATGTCCGGCTGCGGGAAGACGAGGCGGTAGATCGGGTCGTCGGGGGCCGCCGACCAGTCGATGAGCTCGTCGACCACGTACGCGTTGGTCCGGAACGGCAGGACCGTGGCCACCGCGCGGGTGGCGAGCTGCTGTTCGGGCGACAGTCCGGCGCGAGCGGTGAGCTCGTCGAGGTGCTTCGCCGTGAAGGCGCGGAACTTGCGACCAGTGGATCGCACTGCGGGCGCCGCGTCGTTCACCAGTGTCACGTGTTGGTACTCCTTGGAGTCAGCGGGGAAGACGCACCCCGGCACTTCGTCACGGACCGTGATCAGAAAGCCGCAGGCCACCCCCATTGAACAGTTTCGGATGGGTCCATGCCGAATTGATACCCCTTCCCTTCGGCGAAGAAGCTGGTCAAGCCCGATCCAGGCGAATCGCCCCGACATCATCGTGGACGGTCCGGCGCTTGTACAACGACTACGTCACGTCAACTTCTCCGTCGGGACGGGTCGGGTTTCCGGTCGGGACGCGCCCGGCGCCTCCCGTCCCGCGGATCTCCCGGAAAACGCGCCCCGCGTCATCGACTGACACGATGTTCGTCGATACTTGCTGGGGGGCGGGCAGGGCCAGGCGTGGTGAGGGGGCCTGAGTGGACCTTGACAGGGTGGACGCCGGACCGGGCGTCGTACCGGCATGGGTGGTCGTCCTGGCCGCCGTCGCGGCGGTCTCCTACGCGACGTTCTTCCTGGAGCACCTGCTCAGCCCCGACCTCGACGTCGTCAACGGGTACGTGAGCGAGCTGTCGGCGGTCGACCAGCCGTTCCACAACGTCTACAGCGGCGGCGACCTGATCACCGGAGTCCTGTCGATCATCGTCGCGGCCGGGACGCTGCGCAGGTTGCGGCGCCGCCCTCTCGCGACCGCCGGGTGGACGTTCCTCGGCCTGTTCGGGGTGTGCGCGATCGGCGACGCCACGTTCCCGCTGGACTGCGCGCCCAGCCTGGAGACGTGGTGCGCGCTCCGGGAGCGGTCGGAGCAGGTGTCGTTCTCCCACGAGTTCCACTCGGTGACCAGCAGCGCCGTGATCGTCTGCGGTGTGGTGGCGCTGTTCACGCTGTCGATGGCGGCCCGCCGCTACGGGTGGTGGCCCGCGCTCGCCCGCTGGGGCTGGCCGCTCGCCCTCGCCGAGTCGGTGTTCGCGCTCGGCACGCTGCTGGCGATGTACCTCGGCCGCTGGCTCGGCATCATCCAGCGGATCCAGATCGGCATCCTCTGCCTCGGCCTGCTCACCATCGCCTGGGCGCTGTACGCCGACCGGAGAAACGCGGGGCGCACCGGCCCCGGCCTCCCGCCCGTACGAGAGAAGACCCCCCTATGACCGAACCCGAGACCGGCGGGCCCGAGCACGCCGCCCCCGCCGGCACCGCCCCCGCCGGTGAGATCGTCAACGTCGGACGCGAGCAGGTGCACGTCGTCGAAGAAGGGCCCGCCGACGGATCCCCGGTGCTGCTGAGCTCCGGGCTCGGCGGGGCCTGGTTCGACTGGCGGCCCGTCGCGGACCTGCTGCGCGACCGCGCCCGGGTGATCGCCTTCGACCGTCCCGGCCTCGGGCTGAGCCCGGCCGCGCACGCCGCGCCGACGCTGCGCCGCGACGCGGACGTGCTCGCCGGACTCGCCGAGCGGGCCGGGCGGCCGGTGACCGTCGTCGCGCACTCGATGGCCGCGTTCCACGCCGAGGCCCTCGCGCGGCTGCGCCCCGAACTCGTCCACGGCCTGGTCCTCGTGGATCCGAGCTACGAGCGCGACCCGCACGCGCGCGTCCGGTACGCGGCGGCGGTGACGCCCGCCGCGACGGCCCTGGGAGCGCTCCTCGGCGCGACCCGGCTGGCGCGGTGCGTCGGCCCCGCCGGCCGGAGGATCGTCCTCAAGCGGACGAGCAGGCGGGAGGAGCCGGTGCCGCCCGCCGTCGTCCGGTCGGTCTACGGGCGCGGGACCGTCCTCGGCACCGTCCTCGCCGAGGACCTCGCCTACCGGGAGATGGCCGTCGACCTCGCGCGGCTCCGCGAGCGGCGCCCGTTCCCGCCCGTCCCGCTCGTGGTGATCACCGCGCTCGGCGACGTCGAGGACCCCGGCAAGGCCCGGGAATGGGCGGCGGACCACGCGCGGCTCGCCGCGATCAGCCCGCACGGCTCCCAGGTCGAGCTGCCCGACTCCCTGCACATGGTGCAGCTCGACCGCCCCGACGCCGTCGCGGACGCGGTCGCGACCGTCCTCGGCCACCCCGCCGGGCGGAACGGCGTCCGCGAGGGAACGGCGTGAGGCGGCTGCCCGCCGTCCTGCTGGCCGGGCTCCTCGTCCTGTCCGTCTCCGGCTGCAAGGTCATGCAGAGGATCTCGGACGGGTCGTACAACAACGCCGTGACGGACGGCGTCGTCAAGGAGCTGGACGAGCGGAACATCCGGCTGGAGAAGCGACCCTCCTGCAAGACCCGCGACTCCGGCTCCGCGTCCGTCCATGTGGAGTGCACGGCCACCACGCGCGAAGGCCAGCCGGTCGTCGTGACGGGCGTCGCGGAGGAGGCCGACACCGACCATCCCCGGGAGCTGTACGAGGTGACCGTCGGCGGGCAGGAGGTGCTCCGCCAGAACTGCCTCGGCCTGGGCTGCCACTGACGCGTCACGAGTCCGCATGAATCGGGAAAGGCCTCGCCGCGTCCCGCATGCGAGCCGACACGCCCGGTGACGTACCCGGTGTGGAGATCAATCGCAGGAGAGCACTGACCATCGGTTCCGCCGCGTTCCTCGTCCTCGCCCTGGCGGCCGGCGGCGCCATCGCCTACCTGGTCCTGTCGGGCGACGACGGCCTGCGGTACCGGAGCCAGGCGGCGCTGCGGGCGGCGCTGCCGGTGCGCGCCGCGGCGGAGCTGAGCTCCCGCGGGCTGACCCTCCAGTCCCCGCTGGACTGCGAGGACCTGCCCGGCTGGACGAAGCTGAAGATGCGCGCGTCCTGCACCGGCATGACCACCGACAAGCGGGACGTCCAGGTGATCGGCACCGCCGAGCTGGAGACGGACCGGAGCTTCTACACGATCCTCGTCGGCGGCCATCCGATCGTGGAGAACGCGCCGTGCCTGGGCGGCGACTGCCGGAAGGGCGACGGATAGCCGTGGCGGCCGTTCGGGGGGCGCCGCCCGGAGGGTGACGAGCGCCACCCTCCTCCGGGCGCAGTCAAGGCAGGTGAAGGAACGTCCTACGATGCGATGAGCTGCGTTTCCTGCGGCGCGAGCATCCTTCCCACCCTCCTTGGAGCCCCCATGACCGGCAAAGGCGAGCCGTCGCGCCCGGCGACGGCCCGCCCGGCGACGGCCCGCCCGGTGACCCTCCGTCCGCCGGTGGTCCGGCCCGGGACGGCCCGCCCGGCGGTGATCCGGCCGCTGCCCATCGCCGTCGACACGATGGGCGGCGACCACGCCCCCGCCGAGATCATCGAGGGGGCGGTGGAGGCGGTCCGCCGGCACGGCGTCCGGCTCGTCCTCGTGGGGCAGGCGCCGCGGATCCGCCGCGAGCTGGAGCGGCACGGCGTCATGGGGCAGATCCCGATCGTGCACGCCGAGGAGGCGCTCGACATGGGCGAGGGCGCGCTCGCGAGCTGGCGCAAGCCCCGCTCGTCCATCGCGATCGCCTGCCACCTGATCAAGCAGGGGCGGGCTTCCGCGCTCGTGTCGGCGGGCAGCACGGCCGGGGTCGTGGCCACGTCCCGGCTGCGGCTGAAGGGCCAGCAGGGCGTGATGCGGCCCGCGATCGCCGTGACGCTGCCGACCCGTCCGCGCCCGACGGTCCTGCTGGACGCGGGCGCCACCGCCGACATCAAGCCCGAGGGGCTCGTGCAGTTCGCCGCGCTCGGCACCGCGTACGCGCAGATCCTGCTGGAGGTGGAGCGCCCCCGGGTCGGGCTGCTCACCATCGGCGCCGAGCCGGGCAAGGGCAACAAGCTGACCAAGCGCGCCCACGAGCTGCTCGCGGGCGGCACCCACGGCATCGAGTTCGCGGGGAACGTGGAGGGGCACGACCTCCTGCGCGGCGACGTCGAGGTCATCGTGACCGACGGGTTCACCGGCAACGTCGCGCTCAAGACGATGGAGGGCACGATCCGGACGGCGTTCTCCGAGATCCGGACCGCGATGACGTCCAGCCCGCCCGCCCGGATGGGCGCGCTGCTGCAACGCCGCCGCCTCCAGGAGCTCCGCGCCCGCCTCGACCCCGACACCTACGGCGGCGGCGTCCTGCTCGGCCTGAACGGGACGGTCGTGATCGCGCACGGCGCCGCCCGGGCCCGCGCGATCACCGCGGCCTGCGACCTCGCGCACCGGCTCGCCGCGGGCCGCATCGTCGAGCGGATCCGCGACCAGGTCGCCGCGACCCGCACGTCCCGGTTCGGCCGCTGGACGCACGGCGAGCGCGACGGCGGCGACCGGCAGGAGGGCGACCAGCCCGCAGCGGCCACGGTCCCGGCCCCCGCCCCGGCCGCGCGGGAGGGCGCCGGAACGGAGCGGACCGAGCCCCGGCCCCAGGTCAAGGGCGCCGAACCGCCCGCGTCCGGCTGAACGCTCCACGCCACCGGCGGTACCGCTCGCCGCTCCGATGGGGAAAACGGGTTGCGAGGAGACCGCCCCGGCGCCGATAACCTTGAGGCATGCCCGATCCGCAACACGTACTCGCCGCCCGGGTCCAGGCCGCGCTCGCCGCCGCCTTCGGACCGTCGTACGCGGACGCCGACCCGGTCATCCGGCCGTCGCAGTTCGCCGACCTTCAGGCCAACGTGGCACTGCCGCTGGCCAAGAAGCTGGGCCGCAAGCCGCGAGACGTGGCGGACGAGATCGTCGCGCACCTCGACGTCGCGAACCTGGTGTCGGACGTCCAGGTCAGCGGGCCCGGCTTCATCAACCTGACGCTGAGCGACGCGTGGATCGCCGCCGAGGCGCAGCGGACGCTGGAGGACGAGCGGCTCGCCGTCCCCGCCGTCGAGAAGCCGCAGAAGATCGTCGTCGAGTACTCCTCGCCCAACGTGGCCAAGGAGATGCACGTCGGGCACCTGCGGACCACGATCGTCGGCGACGCCATCGCCCGGATCCTCGCGTTCCTCGGCCACGAGGTGGTCCGCGACAACCACGTCGGGGACTGGGGCACCCCCTTCGGCATGCTGATCGAGCACCTGCTCGACATCGGCGAGGACGCCGCCGCCCGCGGCGACTCCTCGGTCAGTGACCTGACCGCCTTCTACCGGGCCGCGCGGAGCAAGTTCGACGGCGACCCGGAGTTCGCCGACCGGGCGCGGCGGCGGGTCGTCGCGCTCCAGGCGGGCGACCCCGAGACGCTGCGGCTCTGGCAGGTCCTCGTGGACGTGTCCAAGCGGTACTTCAACTCGGTGTACGAGCGGCTCGGCGTCACGCTCACCGACGACGACATCAAGGGCGAGAGCTTCTACAACGACCTGCTGGCCCCGACCGTCCAGGAGCTGGTGGACAAGGGCATCGCGGTCGTCAGCGACGGCGCGCTGTGCGCGTTCCCGCCCGGGTTCACCGGCCGGGAGGGCGACCCCCTCCCGGTGATCATCCGGAAGAGCGACGGCGGCTACAACTACTCGACGACCGACCTCGCGACCATCCGGTACCGGGTCGACACCGAGCACGTCGACCGGATGGTCTACGTGGTCGGCGCGCCGCAGTCCCTGCACTTCGAGATGGTGTTCGCCGTCGCCCGGATGGCGGGCTGGCTCGGCGACGGCGTCCGGGCCGAGCACGCCAAGATCGGCAACGTGCTGGGCACCGACGGCAAGATCCTCAAGACCCGGGCCGGCGACACGCCGCGGCTCGCCGGGCTCGTGGACGACGCCGTCGAGCGGGCCGGCGCCGCGTTCGACGAGATGCAGCACGACGAGGAGTTCGACAAGGCGACCCGCGCCGCGATCGTCGAGGCCGTCGGCGTCGGGGCGATCAAGTACGCCGACCTGTCGGTCGCGCTCGACAGCGAGTACGTCTTCGACCTCGACCGGATGACCTCGTTCCACGGCAAGACCGGCCCGTACCTCCAGTACGCCACCGTCCGGATCCGGTCGATCTTCCGCAGGGGCGGGATCGACCCCGGCACGGCGACCGGCCCGATCGCCATCGGCCACGAGGCGGAGCGGGCGCTCGCGCTGAAGCTGCTCGACTTCGGCGCCGTCGTCGCGCAGGCGGGCGAGACGTGCGAGCCGCACCGGCTCGCCGGCTACCTGTTCGAGCTGGCCCAGGCGTTCACGGCGTTCTTCGAGAACTGCCCCGTCCTGAAGGCCCCGGACGAGGAGACGAGGGCGTCCCGGCTGGCGCTGTCGGCGGCGACGCTCCGCACGCTCGTCACCGGCCTCGACCTGCTCGGAGTGCCCATCCCCGAGCGCATGTAGCACCCGGGGGGTCAGGGGGCGCCGCGCAGGTCCCGTGCTCTCGCCAGGCGGTACTCGTTCATCTCCGCGATCTTGGTCAGGTCGCGGAGATGAGCGCGGATCAGCTCCCGCTGGCGGGCCGCCTCCACCGCGGACCAGACGCCGACCAGCCGGGTGGCGGCCTTGCACCGGACGTCGGCGACCGCCACGGCCCGCTCCGCGCCGGACGGAGCGCCCCGGAAGCGGGGGTCGTCCGGCGGATCGAGCGGGCCCGCGTACCTGAAGCCTTCGCGGCGCATGCACCGCGACCACCGGGCGAAGGCGGTGCGCACCCGGGCGTCCTTCCGGGACTCCTCGAAGCTCTCCCGCGACAGCGACTGGGCCAGGCTCTGGTCCGCGCGCACCGGGCCGTCGCCGTTCAGCGTCCTGTCCGCCTGTCCCGCGCAACCACCTGTCGGAATTCGCCGCCCATCGGACGCGGTTTCCCGGCTTCCTGTCAGGACGACCTGCTGTTCCGGCGTGGGAACGGCCTGCGGGGCGCCTTTCCCGAAAGAGGGCACGCGATATCCGCTGCTCCTCGCCTGATCCAGGTCGGTGATGCCGTAACGGCGCTCGTTCCAGCTTCTCAATGGCGTTTCGGTCGGCTTGCTCGGCGGCGGGAAAACGAATCCGAATCCGCGCATGCATTGCCGCAGCGCCTGCCGGTAAGCCTCGGTGACGAGACTCGTCTCAGGGGGCGAGAGGAGGTAGTCGTCCAGCGGAAGCCTCGGCGCCGCGGCTGCGGCGTCCGGCCGGTTCGGCTGGGATGGCGCGCTCGCACGGGGGCCCGGCCGGGCGGACTGGCCGGAACACCCCGCGGCGGAGGTCCCGAGCAGCGCGAGCACCACGGCCAGGCGCCCGACCGTCCCGTTGATGATCAGCTCCAGTAGAGCGACTCGACGTTGCCGCGGTAGGTGACGCTGTAGGCGCCGCCGCTGTTGGGGAAGGTGCCGGCGCAGCTGCCGGTGTAGTTGGGGCTCGTGCAGATGACGACGGTGCGGGCCGCGTCGTGGTTCCAGCCGAACTTGGCGGTGTTCGCGACCACCGTGCCCTGCCCGATCCCCGGCGAGGTGTAGACGTTGTTGGCCAGGTTGGGGTCGTCCACGGAGAAGTCGGAGAAGCTCTGCGTGCCGGCGATGTTCTGGTACATGCAGTACTCACCGCCGGTACAGACGCCGTCCTGGTTGGCGTAGACGGCCGGGAGCGCGGCCGTCGCGGAGCCTCCGGCGGCCTCCGCCGAGACCGGCACGGCGAGCGCCATGGCGGCCCCCGCGCCGAACACCATGGCGACCGACCTGCGCGCCCATCGGCCGTTCCTGGAATGACTGGACATGGCTACCGGCCCTTTCTGGTGACAGTGGAAGGGAACTGGCACGCAGAACAATGGCATGCGCCATGGCCGGGAATCTTCGTGAGAAATGATCGAACGCCGCGCCCGGGCGGGGCCGGAACTGCGAAAGTCCGCAAACAGTTGATGATCACTGAAAGGCGGCCGCGGGGCGGTCGGCCGCCGGGTCAGGAACGGTGCTTGACGGCGGTCACGGCGCGCTCGCGGGCGACCTGCTCGCGGACCGCCGGGACGACCTCCAGCGCGAACGCGGGGAGCTGGTCGGGGTGCCCGCCGAACAGAAACGCGTCGACGCCGTGGCCGACCGCGAGCTCGGTCAGCTCGTAGATCCACTGGCGCGGCGGGCCGTGCAGGAAGCCCCGCGACCCGCGGCCGTCGATCGAGCCCTCCAGGACGTACACCCGCCGGATGTCGAACGGGTTCCGGCCCGCCGACGCCGCCGCCTCGTCGATCCGCCGCTGCCCCTCCGCCAGCCGCTTCGGCGGGACGCGCGACGACGGCGCGATCCACCCGTCCGCGACGCGGGCGGCGACGCGCAGGCTCTCCGGCCCCGTGACGCCCAGCCAGATCGGGATCTGGCCCGCGGGCGCCGGGCCGGCCTGCGACGCGGCCGTCCGGTAGTGCTCGCCCTGGAACCGCAGCCCGTGCTGGTCGCTCCAGTGCAGCCGGATGACCTGCACCGCCTCCTCCAGGGCCCGCCGGGCGCCGCCGGGCGCGAGCCGCACCCCGCCGTAGGTCTCGATGCCGTCCCAGGACGTGCCCGCGCCGAGCCCGAGCGCGACGCGGCCGCCGCTGGAGCGGTCCATCGTCGCGATCGCCTTCGCGAGGACCGCGGGCGGCCGCAGCGGCAGGCACGCCACCGCGGGCAGCACCCGGATCCGCGTGGTGGCGGCCAGCACGGTCGCCATCAGCGTCGGCGTGTCCGCGGTGCCCCGCTGGTACGGGTGGTCGCGGATGCCGAGGTAGTCGAGCCCGTACCGGTCCGCGTCCTGCGCGATCCTGACCAGCGGCGCGGCCGCGTCCGGGGCGAGGGACAGGCCGAAGCGCAGCTGCCGCCGGTACCGGATCGCGGTCACTGCAGGTAGCCTTCGACCTCGTCCGGCGGACGCGGCCGCGCGCCCTCCGGGTCGAGCCCCGCCTCCTGGCGGGCCCGGCGGCGGCGCAGCAGGTCCCAGCACTGGTCGAGTGCCACCTCCAGCCGCTCCAGCCGCCGGCGCTCCTCCTCCCGCCCGAGCTCGTCGCGCCGGTGGAGCTCCCGCAGCCGCTGCTCCTCGCCGACGTACTCGTCGATGCGCGCCAGGATCTCCTTCTCGTCCATGGTTCCCTCAGTCCGTGGGCTCTCGTGGGCCGGGCGCGGGCGGTCAGCGTCCCCGCTCGGCGGCGTTCGCCATGCCGGTCAGGAGCCCGTTCCCGGTGCCCGCCGACCGCTCCGGCGGGCCGCCGTTCGTCTTCGGTTCCACCATCGGCCCCTCCGGCGGGCCCGCCGCGCCCATCGCGGCCGCCGCCGTGCCCTGCGGGCGCGCCGAGGACTCCCCGGGGCCCGCCCGGGACGGGCCGGAGTCCCCGGATCCGCCGGACGAGGAGCCGTTGCCGCCCGACCCGGACCGCGCGCTCGCGGTCGTCCGGGACGAGGACGCGCTCGACCGGCGGGCCGAGGACGCCCGCGGCTTGGCCGCCGTCGAGGACGTCCGGCGCGTCGTCGTGGACGGCTTCGCCCGCGAGGACGCCGACGTGGACCGGCTCGCGGGCCTGCTCGCCGCCGACCGGCTGGACGTCGAACGGCTCGACGTGGACCGGCTGGACGTGGAACGGCTCGCCGCGGGCTTGCGCGACGTCGACGACGAGCCGGTCGAGGCCGAGGTCGTCGACCTCGACCGGCTCGCGGCCGGCGTCGCCCTTCGGGTCGTCGTCCCCGAGCGGCTGCTCGTGCTCCGGCTCGACGACGTGCCGCCGCTCCGGCTGGACGACGTACCGGACCGCGAGGTGCTGCTCCGCGTTCCGGTACTCCGCGTGCCGGTGCTCCGTGAACTCGTACTGCGCGTGCCCGTGCTGCGCGTGCCCGTGCTGCGCGTGCCCGTGCCCGTGCTGCGCGACGACGTGCTGCGCGAGGACGTGCTCCGCGAGCCGGAGGACGTGCTCTTGGCCGTGGTCGTGATGACCTTCGCCGCCGCGTCCATCGCCTTGGCGGCGTCGGTCATCGCCTTGGTGGCGGTCGTCATCGCCTTCGTCATGGCCGTCATGGCCTTCGCCGACGTGGACGCCTTGGTCGCCACCGACTTCATCTGCGTCGCGGCGGCCTTGGCCTGCGTGGCGGCCTTGGTGACGCGCGTCGCCGCCGACGACGAGCGGCTGGACGCGGCGCTCGTGCGCGACGACGATCCGCTCGATGCCCTCCTCGTGGTGCTCCCGCCCGCCGACGACCGGCTCGACGACGTCTTGGACGCCGACGAGCGCGCCGCCGACGTGCGGCTCGTGGCCGGCTTGCGCGCGGCCGTGGACGTGCTGCCTGCTGTGCTCCTCGCGCGACCGGCCGTCCCTCGGCCCGCCGTCGTTCGCGATGCGGTGTTGGTAGCCACTGATCCCCCCCAGTGATGATCAGTTACGGGGAGATCTATTCCACACTTAGTGACGCTCTACACACACTCCGCAATCGCAACGTTCAGACACCGACCGGATGCCACACCGTCTTGGTCTCCAGGAAGGCGGTCATGCGGGCCGTGCCGGGGTCGCCCGTCCAGTCGCCGTCGCCGGGCCGCAGGACGCGCTTGAGGTTGCCGGCGGCGGCCTCTTCGAGCGCCGCGACGTCACCGCCACCGGCCCCGGCCAGGTCGATGGCGTTCACGTCCATGTGCGAGGCGAGCCAGGGCGCGAGCTCGGCGCGGTCGCCGGTGAGGATGTTGACGACGCCCGCGGGCAGGTCGCTCGTCGCGAGCACCTCGGCGAGCGTGACGGCGGGCAGCGGCGCGGACGGCGCCGCGACGACCACCGCGGTGTTGCCGGACACGATCACCGGCGCGACGACCGAGACGAGGCCGAGCAGCGGCGAGTCGGGCGCGATGACGGCGACGACGCCGGTGGGCTCGGGGGTCGAGAAGTTGAAGAAGGGCCCCGCGACGGGGTTCGCCGACCCGAGGACCGCGGCGAGCTTGTCGGCCCAGCCCGCGTACCAGACCCACCGGTCGATCGCGGCGTCCACCTCGGCGGACGCGGCGGACTTCGGCAGCCCGGTCGCGCGCAGCTCCGCGGTGAACTGGGCGTGCCTGCCCT
This sequence comes from Actinomadura fibrosa, assembly GCF_900659615.1. Classification (GTDB taxonomy): domain Bacteria; phylum Actinomycetota; class Actinomycetes; order Streptosporangiales; family Streptosporangiaceae; genus Spirillospora; species Spirillospora fibrosa. The sequence continues at coordinate 63,307 of NZ_CAACUY010000011.1, forward strand.
CCAGCATCTCAGCGATCCGGTAGAGGATCTGCCCGCGGTTGTAGGGGGTGCGCCCCGACCAGCCGCCGAACGCCTTGCGCGCGGCGGCCACGGCGTCGCGGGCGTCCTTGCGGGACGCCTTGGCGGCGTTGGCGAGGAAGGTGCCGTCGGCGTCGTTCACCTGGTACGTCCTGCCGGATTCCGAGCGCGGGAACGCCCCGCCGATGAACAGCTTGTAGGTCTTGCGGACCGGCAGCCGCACCGGCTCCTTGGCGTGCGGCTTCGGCTGCTGCTTAGGCATCGAGGTAGGCCTCCAGTCCGTGGCGTCCGCCCTCGCGGCCGAACCCCGATTCCTTGTAGCCGCCGAACGGGGAGGCGGGGTCGAACTTGTTGAAGGTGTTGGCCCACACGACGCCGGCGCGCAGCCGCTCCGCCGTCCAGAGGATCAGGGAGCCCTTCTCCGTCCAGATCCCGGCGGACAGCCCGTAGGGCGTGTTGTTGGCCTTGGTGACGGCCTCGTCGGGGGTGCGGAAGGTCAGCACCGACAGCACCGGCCCGAAGATCTCCTCGCGGGCGATGCGGTGCGACTGCGCGACGCCCGTGAACACCGTCGGCGCGAACCAGTAGCCCTCGCCCGGCAGCTCGCAGGCGGGCGACCAGCGCTCGGCGCCCTCGGCCTCGCCCGCGTCCGCCAGCTCCCGGATCCTCGCGAGCTGCGCGGCCGAGTTGATCGCGCCGACGTCGGTGTTCTTGTCGAGGGGGTCGCCGACCCGCAGCGTCGCCATCCGCGCCTTGAGCCGCTCCAGCAGCTCGTCCGCGGCGGACTCCTGGACGAGCAGCCGCGACCCGGCGCAGCACACGTGCCCCTGGTTGAAGAAGATGCCGTTCACGATGCCCTCGACCGCCTGGTCGAGCGGGGCGTCCGCGTAGACGATGTTGGCCGCCTTGCCGCCGAGCTCCAGCGTGAGCCGCTTGGACGTGCCCGCGACCGACCGGGCGATCTGGCGGCCCACCTCGGTGGAGCCGGTGAACGCGACCTTGTCGATCCCCGGGTGCTCGACCAGCGCCTGCCCGGTGGCGCCCGCCCCGGTGACGATGTTGACGACGCCCGGCGGCAGCTCGGCCTGCCGGCAGATCTCGGCGAACAGCAGCGCGGTCAGCGGCGTCGTCTCGGCGGGCTTGAGGACGACCGTGTTGCCGCAGGCCAGCGCGGGCGCGATCTTCCAGGCCAGCATGAGCAGCGGGAAGTTCCAGGGGATCACCTGGCCCGCCACGCCCACCGGCCGCGGGTCCGGCCCGAACCCGGCGTGGCCGAGCTTGTCGGCCCATCCGGCGTAGTAGAAGAAGTGCGCGGCGACGAGCGGCACGTCCACGTCCCGCGACTCGCGGATCGGCTTGCCGTTGTCGATCGACTCCAGCACCGCCAGCTCCCGGGACCGCTCCTGGACGATCCGCGCGATCCGGTACAGGTACTTGGCCCGCTCCGCCCCGGGCATCGGCCCCCACACCGTGTCGAACGCGGCGCGGGCGGCGGCGACGGCCCGGTCGACGTCCGCGGCGTCGGCGCAGGCGATCTCGGCCAGCGGCGACTCGTCCGCCGGGTTGACGGTCTTGAACGGCTCGCCGTGCCCGTCGGTGAACTCGCCGCCGACGAACAGCCCGTAGGAGGGCCGGATGTCGACGATCGCCGCGGACTCCGGTGCCGGCGCGTACTCGAAAACCATGATCAGTCCAGCGTGAAGTAGTCGGGACCGGAGTACACCCCGGTGGCGAGCTTGCGGCGCTGCATCAGCAGGTCGTTCAGCACGCTGGACGCGCCGAGCCGGAACATGTCCGGGGTCAGCCAGTCGGGCCCGGCGGTCTCGTTGACCAGCACCAGGTACTTGATCGCGTCCTTCGTCGTGCGGATCCCGCCGGCCGGCTTGACGCCGACCCGCCGTCCGGTGGCGGCCCGGTAGTCGCGGACCGCCTCCAGCATGACCAGCGTCACCGGCAGCGTCGCCGCCGGCGCGACCTTGCCGGTCGAGGTCTTGATGAAGTCGGCGCCGGCCCGCATCGCGAGCCACGACGCCCGCCGCACGTTGTCGTAGGTGGCGAGCTCGCCGGTCTCCAGGATGACCTTGAGGTGGGCGTCCCCGCAGGCCTCCTTCGTCGCGACGATCTCGTCGTGCACCTTCATGAGGTCCCCGGCGAGGAACGCGCCCCGGTCGATCACCATGTCGATCTCGGCGGCGCCCGCCGCGACCGCCGCCTCGGTGTCGGCCAGCTTCGCCGCGAGCGGCGCCCGCCCGGACGGGAACGCCGTCGCCACCGACGCCACCTTGACCGGCGTCCCGGCGACCGCGGCCACGGCCGTCTCCACCATGTCGGGGTACACGCACACGGCGGCCACCCGCGGCACCGACGGATCGGACGGGTCGGGGCGGGCGGCCTTGGCGCACAGCGCCCGGACCTTGCCGGCCGTGTCCGCCCCCTCCAGGGTCGTCAGGTCGACCATCGAGATGGCGAGATCGATCGCCGCGGCCTTCGCCGTCGTCTTGATCGACCGGGACGCGAGCCGCGCGGCCCGCTCCTCGGCGCCCACCCGGTCGACGCCGGGCAGGCCGTTCAGGAACGCGCGCAACTCGGCGGCGCTGGTCAGAGTCTCCGTTGACACGCCCCCAGCATCGCCGAAGTCCGCCACCGGCACAAAACGGCGGTCCCCGCTCAGGCGAGCGGCCTGGTCGTCCACTTGCCGGGGTCGGAGCCGAGGAAGGTGATCCGGCGGTAGAGCCCGGCGAGCCCCCCGGCGGCCTGGAGGCGCTCCAACGTCCTGCCCGCCGCCTCGATGCGGACGCGCCGTCCCTCCGCGTCGAAGACGATGAGCCTCTGCCCGCCCCCGTCGACGTCGAGGTCGGGACCGGAATGCGGCAACCGGCTGTCCTGCGCGGGGTCGCCGTCCACGGTGGTGTTGGTTCCGTAGAACCTCCTGTCGCCGGCGTCGGCGGGGCGGATCTCCAAGCGCAGGTAGTCGTTCGGCATCCGCGGGTCGCCCGGGGTGGTGCGATGCCCGAGATCGAACTCCACGCCCTGCGGACGCCGCGTCACCGAGGCACCCAGGACCTCAAGCCCTCCCGGGACCCCGGTGACGCGCACCGGGAACGCCGCCGGTTCGTCCTGGAACCGCACCCCCGCCGCGATGCGCAGGACGGTCGCGCTGTCGGCGATCCCGCGGTCGCCGATCGACAGCACCACCCAGCGCCCCTGCCGGTTCTGCCAGCTGAGCTCCGCTGCGTCCTCCCCGGAACCGCCCGGCTCGACCGTCCAGTACGCGACGCGGCCGTCGACGAGCTCCACCGACCGCCAGCCCTTCTTCGGGACCTTCGGCATCGCCTCGGTCCCCGGTGCGTACAGGGTGAGCTCCACGGCCTTGGGCTTCCGGTCGGTTCCGGCCTTCAGCAGGAAGACGGGCTCGGTCTCCCCATCGTCGCCCCCGCTGGCCCCCGTCTGCCCGTAGCCCCGGGGCAGCCAGCCGAACGCCGCCTCCGCGGTCAGCGGGCTGGGATAGCCCGTGGCCTGCACCACACCGTTCTCGCCTCCGCCGCCGGGAAGGACCGCCGCCGCGGCTCCCGTGCCGACGGCCGCCGCCACGATCACCGCTGCCGCCGACCTCCGCGCCCGCCGGACACGCCGTCCCCTGCGCACGGCCGCCGCGGCGTCCACCGTGGTCGCCGGACTGCCCGCCGCGGCGATCCGCTCCAGCCCGTCCCGCAGCTCGTCCTTCAGGTCGTCCATGTCTGGGCCTCCTCACTCGGCTCGGGCCGCAGCGCGCGGCGGAGCGCGTCCAGGCCGCGCGCGGTCTGGCTCTTCACGGTCCCCGTGGAGCAGTGGAGGACGTCGGCCGCCTGCTCCACCGACAGATCGCAGTAGAAGCGCAGGACGACGGCCGCGCGCTGGCGGGGCGGCAGCGCCGCGAGCGCGGACCGCAGGTCCAGCCCGGCGGCGTGGTCGGCGCCCTCGTCCACCGCGTCCGGCACCGCCTGCCCGACGCGGACGCGCCGCCACCAGCCCCCGCGCTGCTCGGCCAGGTACACCCGGACCAGCACCGTCCGGGCGTACCCGTCGACGTTCTCGGCCGCCGACGCCCGCCGCCAATGGACGTACAAGCGCGTGACGGCGGTCTGGACGAGATCGTCCGCCCGGTGCCAGTCCTGGCACAGCAGGTACGCCACCCGCCTCAGCCAGGGCGTCCGCGCCGCCACGTAAGCCGTGAACTCCTCGTCCCTCGTCACCATGGACGGCGACCCTCTCCTCGGCGACTCCACACCCCCTTGATGCGTCCGGCACCCCCGGAGGTTGCACGCCCGAGCCTGCGGCGGTCAGTGGGGGTACTGGCGCGGTGGGCGGGGACGGCCGGCTCCCGCGCGGAAGTCCTCGATGCGGGAGCTGATCTGCCGGATGACCCGGGTGTCCTCGATGCGGTCGAGATAGAGGTTGTGCCGGGCCAGGCCGTCCAGGTCGACGGCGAAGTACACGGCCATGAGGGGATTGATGAACAGTTCGCTGCCGCGCGTCCGCTCGGTGAAGCGGACATCACCGAAGGCGCCCCGCAGCGCGGCGGCGATCGAGCCGTTCACGATGCTCGGATACGCGGGCGTCGCCTCCCGCGCGTACTCGACCGCGTCCAGATAGAGGGCGCCCTCGCGACTGCCGGACGGAATGGACAGCGCCCCCAGGTAGGCGCCGTCGCGCTCCAGGGCGGCGAGGTTCTCCAGGACGTGAGCGTGGCTGACGCCGTGGTAGGCGTCCACGCCGAACCCGAGCGAGACCACGACCTTCTCAGGCACGTCGAGGCCGTGGACGGCGCCGAGGCTCGCCATGTCCTCCTCGGGGGTGCCGAGTCCGTGTTCGTCACCGCGCAAGAGGATGTCGGTCCCGCCGTCCACCAGGACGATCGCGTCGATCCCCAGCCGCCCGACCAGAAATCTGTAGGCGGCACGGAGCGGCTGGACGCCGAGCTTAGGAAAGGCATGGACGGTGGACGGCAGGCCGTGGAGATCGAGCCAGCGCGCGAGAGCGCCTTCAGGGAAGTAGTCGTCGAGGCTTCGGCAGTCCGGCGTGATGGCGGCGACGTCGATGTCCAGCCATGTGTCGGAGGGAAGGCCGTAGAGGTTGCTGAACGACAGGTTGGCCAGGTGGACGTCCTTGCCTTCGTCCATCAGCGCGAGTGCCAGGGGCAGGCCCGCGTAGACGTCGAAGCCGCCTCCCGCGCCCGCGATCAGGATGGAGCGCGCCTTCTTCAGGCACGTGAACAGGGGTGGTTCCCGGAGCGAGAACATCCCGCGAACATACCGGGGCTTGGGGCGGTCGGCGGTGTGTCAGCGGGGGCGGAGGCCGTCCATGAGGAGGTCGAGGATTCGTCCGGCCTGCGGATCGGGCGCGGTGACGGTCTGCGTGATGCCGGCGAGGGCGACGAGGACGTCCGACGGATCGGCGTCCGGGCGGAGCGTCCCGGCGGCGGCGCCCGCGCTGAGGAGGTCGTTGAGCGCGGCCGCCATCCGGTCGCGGCTCTCGGCGAACGGGTCGCCGCCCGAGGCGATGACCTGCCGCAGCGCCTCGGCCATGTCGCGCTTGGTGGACATGTAGGCGACGAAGCGGTCCATCCACGCCCGCAGCGCCTGGTCGGGCGGCAGCTCGTCCAGCAGTTCGGCGGCCGCGTCGCAGAGCCGCCCGAGCTCGTTGCGGTAGGCGGCCTCCACCAGCGCCTCGCGGGTCGGGAAGTGCCGGTACAGGGTGCCGATGCCGACGCCCGCGTCCTTGGCGATCGCCTCCAGGGTCGCCTCGGAGCCCTCCGCGAAGGCCCGGACGGCCGCCTGGAGCACCCGCTCGCGGTTGCGCCGGGCGTCGGCGCGCAGGGGCCGTGCGGAAGTCCTCGGTTCGGACGGCATAGATCTCCTCGGCGCGGCGTTATCCGGAGGACCCTCCGAATATCCGAAGGAGCTCCACTTCCATGACATCACTCATCAGCACGCCGTTCGACGCCCGGTCCACCGCGGCCGAGGTCATCGACGGCGTCGACCTGACCGGACGGCGGGCCGTCGTCACCGGCGGCGCGTCCGGGATCGGGGTCGAGACCGCGCGTGCCCTCGCGGGGGCGGGCGCGGAGGTCACGCTGGCCGTCCGCGACGTCGCGGCGGGCGAGCGGACCGCCGCGGAGATCGCCGAGGGGACCGGCGGGCCGGTCCTGGTCGCGCCGCTGGACCTCGCCGACCGGGCGTCCGTGGGCGCGTTCACCGCCGCCTGGGACGGTCCGCTGCACATCCTCGTCAACAACGCGGGCGTCATGGCCGCGCCCGAGAGCCGCACGTCCGAGGGGTGGGAGCTCCAGTTCGCCACCAACCACCTCGGCCACTTCGCGCTGGCCACCGGCCTGCACGGCGCGCTCGCCGCGGAGGGCGCCCGCGTCGTCTCGGTCAGCTCCAGCGCCCACCTGCGCTCGCCCGTGGTGTTCGAGGACGTCCACTTCGAGCGGCGGCCCTACGACCCGTGGCTCGCCTACGGGCAGTCCAAGACCGCCAACGTCCTGTTCGCGGTCGAGGTGACCCGCCGCTGGGCCGGGGACGGCATCGCGACCAACGCGCTGATGCCCGGCGGGATCCGCACCCGGCTCCAGCGCCACGTCACCGACGAGGAACTGGCGCGCCTGCGCGCCCAGGCCGGGGCCGGCGCCCCGGACTGGAAGACCCCCGAGCAGGGCGCCGCGACGTCCGTCCTGGTGGCCGCGTCGCCGCTGCTGGACGGGGTGAGCGGCCGCTACTTCGAGGACTGCGCCGAGGCCGCCCCGAACGAGCCGGGCAGCCCGCGCGGCGTGGCCGCGTACGCGCTCGACCCGGAGGCCGCCGAACGCCTGTGGGACCTCTCCGTCGAGACCCTGGCCTAGTAGGGGGACGGGCCGCCGAACATCTCGCTGAGGCGCGGCGCCAGCTCGAAGTCGCCGCGGAGCTTGAGGCGGCCGTCCATGAGGAGGGACGCGGGGTTGGCGTCACCGGCGAGGATCCGGAGGAAGTCGGCGGCCCCCACGATGAGGGTGAGGGCGGCGTCGTCGGCCCGGCCCGGCTTCGCCCGCGCCCGGCGGTCGCCGACCTCGACCGTCCAGGCGGTCGCCGGACGGCCGTCGCGGGTGAGGCGGAACTCCAGCTCGCCCCGGAAGCCGCCCGAGGCGGACGGGTCGTAGGCGCGGGCCATCCCGGCGAAGAGGACCCGCTGGGCGCCCGGCCCGAAACGGCGCTCGATCTGCGCGTCCGAGCGGCCATGGACGAGCCGGTAGAAGCCCTGCGCGGCGCGCTTGCGCCCGGCCGCGCGGACCTCGTCGCGCAACGGCCGCCGCGGCCTCGACGACCGGGACCCGCGCAGCGCCCGCGACACCTCGGCGTCCTCGTCGATGCGGTAGCCGGGCGGCAGCGTGCGGGCGGGCCTGCGGCGGGCGAGGGCGGCCTCGATCGCCGGGGCCAGCCGCTCGGCCTTCGCTGCCTCGCGCTCCTCGCGTCCCTCGGTGAAGCGCGGCAGGATCGCCTTGCCGAACAGTTCGAGGCTCTCGCAGATGTGCTCGTGCCGGTTCGGGCCCGCCTGGAGGACGAACGACACCTGGTCGACCCCGGCGGACTCGTAGCGGCGGATCAGGTCGGCGACCTGGTCGGGGGTGCCGACGGCGCCGCGGAGGGAGCCGACGTTGACGTTGAGCGCCTCGGCGTTCGCGATGATCTGGTCGCGGTCGAAACCGCGGGCGGCCCGGCGCTCCTCGAACTCGCGCCAGACGTCCGTCCGCCCCGGGTCGTGCGGCGTCGTCCCGTAGTAGTGGGCGAGCGCGAACCCGAAGAAGTGGGCGCCGTCGATGCCCCGGTCGATCGCCGTGGCCTCGTCCTCGTGCAGCATCATCGGCAGGACGACGGTCACGTTGGGGTTCACCGCGAAGCCCGCGGGGACGCACTCGTCCGAGGCGATGATGCGGTAGTACTCGTCCACCCACCTGCCCGCGTCCTCGGGTTCGACGAAGGAGAACGACAGGGCGCCGATGCCGTTCCTGGCGGCGAAGTGGATGGTCTCCCGGCGCGAGCACGCCACCCAGAGCGGCGGATGCGGCTTCTGGACGGGCTTGGGGATGACGTTGCGCGGCGGCATCCGGAAGTGCGGCGAGCTCCACCCGGCAAAGGGCTCCTCCACGAACATGCGGGTGACGGCGTCGATCGCGTCCTGCCACTGGGCCCGCTTGTCCGTCCGCCGGACCCCGAAGCCGCCCAGCTCGGCACTCGAACTGGCCTCCCCCGTCCCGAAGTCGACGCGCCCGTTCGACACGAGATCGAGCGTGGCGATCCGCTCGGCGATCCGGGCGGGATGGTTGATCGCGGGCGGCAGCTGGACGATGCCGTGGCCCAGCCGTATCCGCTTCGTCCGCTGCGACGCCGCCGCGAGGAACACCTCCGGCGCGGACGAGTGGCTGTACTCCTCCAGGAAGTGGTGCTCGACCTCCCAGACATAGTCGAAGCCGATCCGGTCGGCGATCTCGACCTGCTCCAGCGCGTCCTGGTAGAGCCGCAGCTCCTGCCCGTCCGCCCAAGGACGCGGCAACTGGTGCTCATAGAAGAGTGAGAAGCGCAACTGCGGGACCTCCTGGGCTTGTGGCCTGCGCGAACGCCGTTTGGAGCGGCCGCACCGGGCCTTCATCGCCACACTTCACCGAGTTGGACGCCGCGTCAACAGGGGTGTTGTGACCAAGCGCTCGCTTGACTGAGGCTCGGGTCGCGCGGGAACGTGGGGGTGATCACGGACGGGAGGGAGAGCGATGGCGCCGCTCGACGGGCTGCGGGTTCTCGACCTGACCATGTGGCGGCCCGGGCCGTACACGACGCAGCTGCTCGGCCAGCTCGGCGCGGACGTGATCAAGGTGGAGCCGCCGGGCGGCGAGCCGATGCGGATGTTCCGCGGCCACTTCGACCTGCTCAACCGGCACAAGCGGAGCGTCGCGCTGGACCTGAAGTCGCCGGACGGGCTGGCGCGCTGCCGGGAGCTCGCGGCGGGCGCCGAGGTGTTCGTCGAGGGCTTCCGGCCCGGGGTCGCCGAGCGGCTCGGGGTCGGGCACGAGGCGCTGCGCGCGGCGAACCCGGCGCTCGTGTACTGCTCGATCTCCGGGTACGGGGCGGAGGGGCCGCTCGCCGACGTCCCCGGGCACGACGTCAACTACCGCGCCTACGCCGCCGCGCTGCCGCCCGACGCGGGCTCCCCCGCCGCCGACGAGCTGCCACTCGCGGACATGGCGGCGGCCACCATGGCCGCGTTCGCGATCACCGCGGCGTGCCTGAAGGCCCGCGCGACCGGGATCGGCGACCGCGTCGACCTCGGCATGGCGGACGTGCTGGCCCACTGGATGGGCACCGTCCCCGAGGCGGCCGCGCGGTCCGCCGGCGGGCCCGTGCCCGGCTACGGCGTCTACCCCGCCAAGGACGGGCGGAGGATCACGCTCGGGGTCGTCTCGGAGCAGCGGCTCTGGGCCTCGACGTGCCGCGCCCTCGACCTGGACGACCTCGCCGGCGTCCCGTTCGCCGAGCGTCTCCGCCGCGTCGGGGAGCTGGACGGGGCCGTCGCCGCCGCCGTCGCGCGGCTGCCCGCGGACGAGGCCGTCGAGCGGCTCACGGCGGCCGGGGCGCCCGTCGCGCCGATCCTCGACCGCGCCCGGATGCTGGACCTCGACCACTTCCGCGTCCGCGACGTCCAGGGCTCGGGACCGGTGCGGACGGCCGTCCATCCGCCGCTCGCGGGCGGGACGGTCGCCGAGCTGGACGAGCACCGCGGGCAGGACTGGCGGGCCCGGGACGATCTCACGGACTGAAATACGGGTGGGAATGTCGTATCCGTTTGGCATGCTGGTGGCGTGACTGCGCGTGCGATGAGTCCTCTGCTGGTCGGCAGGGCGGCCGAGCTCCGCGAGCTGGAGGACGCGCTCGCCGCGGCCCCCGGGGCGGTGCTCGTCGGGGGCGAGGCGGGCCTCGGCAAGACACGCCTCATCCGCGAGTTCGGTGCCGCGCTGGCCGAGCCCGCGATGCCGGGCGGGGCGCCGCGTGCCCGGCTGCTCGTGGGCGGCTGCCTGGAGCTCGGCTCCGACGGCCTGCCCTTCGCCCCGTTCACGACCGTGCTGCGCGGGCTCGTCCGCGACATCGGCATCGACGGCGTCGCCGGGCTCGTCCCGCGCGGCGACACCGCGTGCCTCGCCCGGCTGCTGCCCGAGTTCGGGGAGCCGGAGTCCGACGCCGCCTCGGGCGAGGAGCGCGCCCGCCTGTTCGAGGTTGTGCTGACCCTGCTGGAGCGGCTGGCCGAGCAGGGCCCGGTCGTCCTCGTCATCGAGGACGCGCACTGGGCCGACCGCTCCACTCGCGACCTGCTGACGTTCCTCATCCGCAACGTGAGCGCGGCGCCGCTGCTCATCGTCGCGACGTACCGGGCCGACGAGCTGCACCGCGCCCATCCGCTGCGGCCCGTGCTCGCCGGGCTGGAGCGCGTCGACCGCGTCCGGCGGCTGGAGCTCACCCGGCTGTCGCGCGCCGACGTCGCCGCGCTCGTCGCCGGCACGCTCGGCCACGCGCCGCCGCCCGGCCTCGTCGACCGGATCGCGGCGCGCAGCGAGGGCAACCCGCTGTTCATCGAGGCGCTCCTGGACGACGACGGCACCCTCGCCTGCGAGCTGCCCGAGTCCCTGCGCGACCTGCTGCTCGCCGGCGTCCAGCGGCTGCCCGAGGAGACCCAGGACGTCCTGCGCGACGCCAGCGGCGGCGGCACCCGCATCGAGCACGCGCTGCTGGCCGCCGTGTCCGGGCTCGACGACGCCGCGCTGACCCGGGTGCTGCGCCCCGCCGTCGCGGCGAACGTCCTCGTGGTGGACGGCGACGGCTACGCGTTCCGGCACGCCCTCATCCGCGAGGCCGTCCACGACGACCTCCTGCCCGGCGAGCACACGCGCCTCCACACCCGCTACGCGGAGGCCCTGGAGAACGACCCCGGGCTCGTCCCGTCCGGGCGGCTGTGGGTGGAGCTCAGCCACCACTGGAACGCCGCGCACGACTCGACCTGGGCGCTCGTCGCGTCCTGGCGCGCCGCCGCCGACGCCCGCAAGGCCCTCGCCTACGCCGAGTGCCTCACGATGCTGTCGCGCGTCCTCGAACTGTGGGACCGGGTGCCGGACGCGGCGGAGCGCATCGGCGCCGACCACGTCAAGGTGCTGGAGGACGCCGCCACCGCGGCCGACTTCGCCGGCGAGTACGACCGCGGCATCAAGCTCGTCACCGCCGCGCTCGACGAGGTGGAGCGCGGCGGGGCCCGCGACACGGCCCGCTGGGCGTCGCTGCTGGAGCTGCGCGGCCGCATGTCCCACCAGATGGCCCGCCCCGGCTTCGTCGAGGACCTGCGCGCCGCCGCGGCGGCGCTCCCGGCCGACCCGCCGACCGTGCTGCGCGCGCGGGTGCTGGCGACGCTCGCCCAGTACGTCCGCCTGACGACCGACATCGACGGCGCCCGCGCGGCCGCCGAGGAGTCGCTCGCCATCGCCCGCCGGCTGGAGGACCCCCTCGCCGAGGCGCAGGCGCTCATCACGCTCTTCTGCGTCGACATCGACTACGAGAAGGACGCCACGCGGATCACCGAGGTCAGGGACGTCGCGGAGCGCAGCGGCGACCACCGCGCCATCCTCCGCCGCAGCGTCATCGAGTCCCACTTCCTGGAGGGCGCGGGACGGCACGAGGAGGCCGCCGCCGTCGCCGCGCGCGGCAGGGAGCTCGCCCGCGAGTACGGCGTCACGCGCACGCAGGGCACGTTCCTGTCCATCAACCAGACCGAGCCGCTGGTGTCGCTCGGCCGCTGGGACGAGGCGCTCACCGTCCTGCGCAACGCCATGGACCAGGAGCCGTCCGTCACGATCCGCACCTCGCTCCTCGTGCTGTGGGGCATGGTGACGCTCGCGCGCGGCGACGTGGAGGGCACCCGGGAGCCGCTGACGGCCGCCCGGGAGATCGTGGCCCTCAAGATGAACTGGCTCAAGACCCAGGACTACTTCGCCACGCTGCGCCTGGAGGGGCTGGTCGCGCTGGCCGAGGGCCGCCCCGCCGACGCGGTCGCGGCGGCGCGCGAGGTCGTCAAGCGGCCGGGCCTGCCCGACGACGCCCGCTACGCCTGGCCCGTCCTGGTGATCGGCGCGGCGGCCTGCGCCGAGCTCGCCGCCGCCGGGCAGGACGCCTCCGACGACCTCGCGCGGATGGAGGAGCGCGCCGCCCAGGTGCACGTCCAGGGCCCGTTGCAGGGCGCGTACGCGCTGACGTTCGCGGCCGAGGCGGCGCGGGCCCGCGGCGTCCTCGACCGGGACGCGTGGGACACGGCCGCCGCCGCGTGGGAGGCGCTCGGCAACCCGTTCCACCGCGCCGAGGCGCTCACCCGCGCCGCCGAGGCCGCGTTACTGGACGGCGACCACGAGGCCGCCGCCGACCGGCTGTGCGTCGCCGCCGCCCTCGCCGCCGGCCTGCGCGCCGAGCCGCTCGCCGCGCGGATCGACGACCTGCGCCGCCGCACCCGCGGGCCGCGCCGGAACGGCGCCGACGACGCCGTCCCGCTCGGCCTGACCCCGCGCGAGTACGAGGTGCTGCGCCTCGTGGCGGAGGGCCGCAGCAACCGCGACATCGCCGCGGCGCTGTTCATCTCGGTGAAGACGGCGAGCGTCCACGTCTCGAACATCCTCGGCAAGCTGGAGGTGGCGAGCCGCGGCGAGGCGGCGGCGACCGCGCACCGCCTGGCCCTGTTCCCCGGCCAGAACCGGCAGCCCGCCCGCCGCTGAACCCGGTCGGGGGCGCCGTCACGGCCTGTGGACTTGCCTGGGTCCGGTGGCGGGGGCCTCCCCTCCCCGGCTCCCGCCACCGGACCGTCGGGCCACACGGGAACTTCAGTGGCTGGCCTTCGGGGTCGCGGTCCGGGGAAGCAACCGGTGCTTCTCCGCTCGGAGGAGCGGCCCGCGGTCCGTCCGGCCACTGTCCAGTCTGCTGGGCGGACGCCCGCCGCGCATCGGGAGACATCCCGATATCCGCATACCTAGAGAGCGCGCCGACCCCGCATCACCGCCGAAATCGGGGCCCACCGGACCGTGGGACGACCGAAGCGGAGAACACCGGCGAGCCGCATCGAGCCGGGTGTACGGGCCTCCACTGAGCCGACCCGGCGACCGGAGCGCGAAGAGAGGGCGAAGAGAGGGCGGAGCGAACGGGCGCCGCGGGAACGCGAAGGGGACGGGGCGCCTCGGATAACGCGAAAGGGACGGGCGCCGAGTGGCGGGCCCGTCCCCTTCGGAACGTCGTGTGTCAGCGCGGGACGCGCGCCACGCAGAACACCGTCTGGCCGAACGGCGGCCGGACGAGCCGCTCGATGCCGCGGGTGAGCGGCACGACCGTCCGGTCGTAGATCTTGACGAGCCGCGGGTCGGGGTAGCCGGCGCCGCCGCGGCGGACCGCGAACCACCAGGCGATGCCGCCGAGGAAGTTGATCGGCTTCAGCACCTCGGGGACCAGCCCCGCCGCGCGCACCGACGCCTCCAGCGTCGCCGGCGTGTACCGGGTCACGTGCCCGACCTTGCGGTCGAAGTCGCCGTAGAGCTGCATGTAGCCGGGGACCCAGATGACGATCCGGCCGCCGGGCAGCGTGACGGCGCCGAGGTCGCGCAGCGCCTGGACGTCGTCCTTGATGTGCTCCAGGACGTTCATCATCACGACGGTGTCGACCTTCTGCCGGATCTCCACCTCGGCCGGCAGCTCCAGGTCGAGGACCTCGACGTCGTCGTCCTGGTCGTAGCGCTTGCGGAGCTGCTCCACGCAGTACGGGTCGTTGTCGCTGACGGCGAGGTAGTCGAGCCGCCCCGCGAACTGCTCGGAGAAGTGCCCGAGCCCGGAGCCGATCTCCAGCAGCGAGCGTCCCACGTACGGGGCGACGGTGTCGTACTCGTACTTGCGGTAGTTGCGGGCCTCGTCGCCGCCCAGGTGGTTTTCGAGCGCTCCCTCGCCCGCCGCGGGCTGGACGACCTCGCCGTCGCCCGCGGTCCTGATCACGGTTCCGGGTTTCGGCCTGGTGCCGAGGAAGTTGAGGAGGGTGCCTGCGATGGAGTTCTTCTGACCTGGTGGCTGCATACTTCCCGCTCGCTGGGTGCGTGGGCGTTCGGATGTCTTCGCCGGATCGAGGAGTCCTGTCCCCCCGGGACGGTCCGATCTCAGGCGCAAGGTCGGGACAGTCTACCCATCCGTACGAGCCGCCGACGCAGAGCGTTCAGTTTCGCGCGTGGCCTGGGCTTATCCGATGGTCCGGTGCACGGTCTCCAGGGTGCTCGGGCCCGGTTCGGACGGTGCGATCCACGGGCCGGGGATGGACGGGTCGAGGACGCCGTCCTCCACCCAGGCGAAGTCGCCCGCGAGGACGGCCCGCGCGAGCCTCGCGTCCGTCGCGTCCGTGTTGCGCCACAGTCCCTCGAAGAGCTCCTCCACGCGGACGCGGGCCTGCCGGCAGAACGCGTCCGCGAGCAGCACCGCGGACGGGCCAGGCTCCGTGGGCGTTCCGGATTCCACGGACGCTTCAGATTCAGCGGACGTTCCGGGCTCCGTGCGCGGTCCGGCGATCGGGCCCTCCGGTGACGCGTCGGCGTGCGCGCGGACGCACACGGCGCTCATCGCGTACAGCTCGGCGCCGATGTCGACCATGCGGCCGAGGAAGCCCTGCCGGTACTCCAGGCCGCCCTGCCAGCGTCCGGCCGCGTAGAAGATGGACCGCGCGAGCTTGCGGGACGCGCGCTCGACGTAGCGCAGGTGCTTGCCCAGCGGGCCGAACTCCGCGTACGAGTTCGGGCGCTGCCCGGCGCCGGTGACGAGCGTCGGGAACCAGCGCGCGTAGAAGCCGCCCGCCCGCGCCGCCGCCCGCGCCTTCTGCCCGGCGGAGGCGTCGGGGTCGATGACGTCCCCGGCGACCGACAGGTGCGCGTCCACCGCCTCGCGGGCGATGAGCAGGTGCATGATCTCGCTGGAGCCCTCGAAGATCCGGTTGATGCGCAGGTCGCGCAGCACCTGCTCGGCGGGCACGCCGCGCTCGCCGCGGGCCGCGAGCGACGCGGCCGTCTCGTAGCCGCGGCCGCCGCGCAGCTGCACCAGCTCGTCGGCGACGCGGCAGGCCATCTCCGACGACCACAGCTTGGCGAGCGCCGCCTCGATCCGGATGTCGTTGCGCTCGTCGTCGGCGAGCTGCCCGGACAGGTCGAGCACGGCCTCCATCGCGTAGGCGGTGGCGGTGATGAACGCGATCTTCTTGGAGACGGCCTCGTGCTCGCCGACGGGACGGCCCCACTGGACCCGCTCCCGGGACCACTCGCGGGCGATCTTCACGGCCCACTTGCCGGCCGCGGCGCAGGTGGCGGGCAGCGACAGCCGTCCCGTGTTCAGCGTGGTCAGCGCGATCTTCAGGCCCGCGCCCTCCGTGCCGATGAGGTTCGCGGCGGGGACGCGGACGTCGGCGAAGCGGGTGACGCCGTTCTCGATGCCGCGCAGCCCCATGAACGCGTTGCGGTGCTCGACGGTGATCCCGTCGGACGCCATGTCGACGATGAACGCGGAGATGCCGCCGCGGTGCCCGTCCGACTTCGGGACGCGCGCCATCACGACGACGAGGTCGGCGACCACGCCGTTCGTCGTCCACAGCTTGACGCCGTTCAGCACGTAGGAGTCGCCGTCGGGGACGGCCGTCGCGCGGAGCCGCGCCGGGTCGGAGCCGACGTCGGGCTCGGTGAGCAGGAACGCGCTGATCTCGCGGGCGCAGCGCGGCAGCCACGTCTCCTTCTGCTCGTCGGTGCCGAACAGCTTGACGGGCTGCGGGACGCCGATGGACTGGTGCGCCGACAGCAGCGCGCCGAGCGCCGGGCTGACGGAGCCGACGACCATGAGCGCCCGCCCGTAGTAGTACTGGCTGAGCCCGAGCCCGCCGTACCGCTCGGGGACCTTCATGCCGAGCGCGCCGAGCGCCCGCAGGCCCTTGACGACCTCGTCGGGGATGCGGGACTCGCGCTCGATCAGCGCCGGATCGATCCTGGTGGCGCAGAACTCGGTGAGCCGGGCGAGGAACTCCTCGCCCTTGCGGCGCGCCTCGTCCTCGGGACGGGGGTGCGGGTGCAGGAGGTCGAGGCGGAAGTCGCCCAGGAAGAGCTGCTTTCCGAAGCTGGGCAGCCGCCATTCGGTCTCGCGCGCCTCTTCGGCGACCTTCCGGGCGGTCCGCTCGTCGACGGGACTCGGGCTGCGACTCGGCTGGCTCATGCCGGCTCCTTCGAAGCGACTTCCCTGTGCCCTGAAGTTACTCTCCGGTTGTACCTATGAGTAGTCCCGCGCGGCATTCTGGCGTGGCGTATGCGATTCCGAGAGGTTCCGGAAAATCGCCCCAGACGGGCACGGAAAGTGGTCCAATGGTGCGGATATCGCCGACGGCCTTGACCCGACCGGGCCAGAGGGGTTCGCTGTGCGTGATGGACGAGACACGCAGACCCACCCTCATCGCCTCAGTGCAGCGCGCACTGCGGCTGATGGAGGTCGTCGCGTCGCATCCGAGCGGGGCTCCCGCCAAGCAGCTCGCCCGCGAGGCGGGCCTCCCCCTCGCCACCGCCTACCACCTGCTGCGCACGCTCGCCCATGAGGGCTACGCGACGCGGCTGTCCGACGGCGTGTGGGTGCTCGGCGAGCGCGTCCAGGAACTGCACGGCCGCAGCCGGGCGCAGCAGCTGCTCGCCGCCGTCCGGCCGACGCTGTCCGCCCTGCGGGACGAGCTCGGCGTCGCGGTGTACTTCGGCATGCGGATCGACGGTGAGATCCGCGTCATCGACATCGCCGACGGCCCGCGCACCCCGCGCGTCGACCTCGGCGTCGGGTTCGAGGACGCCGCGCACGCGACCGCGCTCGGCAAGTGCGTGCTCAGCCAGCTCGACGACGACCACCGCCGCGACCACCTGGCCCGGCACCCGCTCGTCGACCTGACCCCGCACACCATCACCGAGCCGCGCCGCCTGCTGCGGGCGCTCAGCACGCCCGGCGGCCTCTCGCTCGACCACGAGGAGTACGCCCTCGGCACCGGCTGCGCCGCCGTCCCGGTCACCGACGCGACCGGCGCCGTCGGCGCGCTGGCGATCTCCTGCCGGCCGGGCCGGCTGCCGCGCATCCAGGCGTCCGCGCACCGGCTCCGCGACACCGCCGAACGGATCCAGCGCACCCTGGCGCTCGCCACCTGACGGCCGGCGGCTGATCCGCCCTTTCCGACGGGCGCCTAACGGCCCTGGAACTCGGGGTCGCGTCCTTCCAGGAAGGCCGTGATGCCCTCCTTGGCGTCCTCGGTGGCGGCGAGCTCCACCAGTTCCGAGAGCAGGTGGGCGACCTGGTCCTCCAGCGGGAGGCCCTCGATCGCGAAGAACGCGTCCCGCCCGCGCCGCAGCCCGAGCGGGCTCTTGGACGCGATGGCGCGGGCCAGCTCGTCGACCCGGGCGTCCAGTTCGGCGCGCGGGACGACCTCGGTGACGAGCCCGATCTCGCGTCCCTCGGCGGCCGTGATCCGCGTCCCCGTGTAGTAGAGCTTGAACGCCTGCTTGGGCGGCACGTTCCGGTTGATGATGGCCATGATCATCATGGGCCAGAGCCCGACGTTGACCTCCGGCGTGCCGAGCGTGACGTCGTCGGCCGCGATCACGAGGTCGCAGGCGGCCGCGAGCCCGAGCCCGCCCGCGACGGCGTGCCCGGCGAGCCGCGCGATGATCGGCTTGCCCAGCTTCGGGAACGCGGTGAACAGCCGGAACGGGGCGCTGGCGCGGATCGCGCCGGCGTCCGCCACCGACCGGCCGCCGGCCTGCGCGGCGCCGAGCCCGCCGAGGTCGGCCCCGGCACAGAAGGCCCGCTCACCGGCGCCGGTGAGCACCGCGACCCGCACGCCGTCGTCGGCCTTCAGCCGCTCGAACGCGTCGAGCAGCTCGTCGATCATCTGGTCGCTGAGCGCGTTGCGCGCCGCGGGACGGTCCAGCGTGATCCGCGCGACCCGGTCGGCGACCTCGTAGCGGATCGTCTCGTACATGGTGCGGCCACCTTCCCCGGGCGCGCTCCGCGCCCGGCCGTCCGGCACGACCTGGCCCCCGGTGCGCGGCACCGGGGGCCGGATTCACGGGAGTGGCTCCGTCAGAGCCGCTCGATGATCGTCGCGTTGGCCTGGCCGCCGCCCTCGCACATGGTCTGGAGGCCGTAGCGGCCGCCGGTGCGCTCCAGCTCGTGGAGGAGCTTGGTCATGAGGACGCCGCCGGTGGCGCCCAGCGGGTGGCCGAGCGCGATGGCGCCGCCGTTCGGGTTGGTCTTCTCCAGCGACGCGCCGGTGTCCTTGGCCCAGGCCATGGGCACCGGGGCGAACGCCTCGTTCACCTCGAAGACGTCGATGTCGTCGATCTTCAGGCCGCTGCGGGACAGCGCCTTCTCGGTCGCCGGGATCGGGCCGGTCAGCATGTAGACCGGGTCCGAGCCGCAGATCGCGAGCGTGTGGATGCGGGCCCGCGGGGTGAGGTTGTACCGCTTGACGGCCTCCTCGGAGGCGATCATCACGGCGGACGCGCCGACGGAGATCTGCGAGGCGACGGCGGCGGTGAGGTCCCAGCCCTCGCGCAGCGGCTTGAGCTCCGCCATCTTCTCCAGCGAGGTGTCGGGACGGGCGCCCTCGTCCTGGCTCAGCCCGGCGATGGGCGCGATCTCCCGGTCGAAGTAGCCGGCCTCGATGGCCTTGCTCGCGCGCTGGTGGCTCGCGAGCGCGAACTCCTCCAGGTCCTGGCGCTTGAACCCCCACTTCTCGGCCATGAGCTGGGCGCCGCGGAACTGGGAGATCTCCTGCATGCCGTAGCGCTCGGCCCAGCCCTCGCCGTACGGGAAGGGCATGCCCTTCTCCAGGGCCATGGCGACGGACGACCCCATGGGGACGATCGCCATCTGCTCCACGCCGGAGGCGACGACGAGGTCCTGGGTGCCGGACAGCACGCCCTGCGCGGCGAAGTGGATCGCCTGCTGGGACGAGCCGCACTGGCGGTCGATGGTCACGCCGGGCACGCTCTCGGGGAGGCCGGCGGACAGCCACGCCGTGCGCGCGATGTCGAGGGACTGCGGGCCGACCTGCATGACGCAGCCCATGATGACGTCCTCGACCGCGGACGGGTCGGCGCCCGTGCGGTTCACGAGTTCCTTGAGCACGTGCGCCCCGAGGTCGGCGGGGTGCACGTCCTTGAGGGCGCCCTTCTTCGTACCGACGGGGGTACGGACCGCGCCGACGATGTACGCCTCGGCCACTACGCCTCCAAAAGCTGGGGTCTGGGTTCCGTCCCGAAACCGAGTGAGATTCGGTCAGTCAGTATGAGATTACATCGCCCACGGCGCAACGCCATGTGAGCTGGGTCTCGGGAAACCCCTGCGGGCACGGTAGCCCACGCCCCGGGCCGAGCGGTTTATCCACGCTCGGCGGGACGGCGCTCGGCAGCCGCCGGGCGGTCTAGCTGCGCTGGGAGCCGCCGGCCGGTTCGGCGTGGACCTCGCGGCCGTCCGCCTCGTCGCCGAGGGAGGCGCGGGCCAGCCGGGCCAGCACGTCCGCGAGCTCCGGGTGCTCGCCGGGCGACCAGCCGTCCAGGTGCTCGGCGAGGCCCTCGCGCCGGGCCGTGAACAGCCGCTCGGCGGCCTCCTCGCCGGTGTCGGTGATGGTGAGCGTCCCGTCGTGCCGGACGACGAACCCCGCGTGGACGAGCCGGTCCACGTAGGGCCGCCCCTGCTCGACGGGCACGCCCGCGCGCTCGGCGAGGACGTCCCCGCGGACGCTGCCGTCCTTGGCGATGCGGCACAGCGCCCACATGCTGCCCGCGGGCAGGTTCACGCCGGACACCGCGCCGAGCCGCTCGTACAGCTCCAGCGCGCCCGCGTCCCTGCGCATGAGCTCGCTGAGGGCCCGCTCGATCTCGTGCCGGGACGAGCGGACCGTGGGCGCCCCGCCGAACCCCTCGCCGTAGTCGGGCGCGCTGGAGGTCGCCCGGAGCGGCACCTCGCGCAGGAACCACGTCAGCACGAACGCGACCGCGGCCACCGGAACGGCCCACAGGAACACCGTGTCGATGGACTGGGCGTAGGCGTGCAGCACGCCGTCCTTGACCTGCCCCGGGTATCTGTCGAGCAGCTTGGGGTTGCCCTGGACGGCGGCGGGATCGAACCCGGGCGGCAGCATCCGGTCCTTGGCGAGGTCCTCGACGTGGGCGGCGAGCCGGTTGCTGAAGACCGACCCGAACACCGCGACGCCGAACGAGCCGCCGATCTGCCGGAAGAACGTCACGCCGGACGTGGCGGACCCGAGGTCGCCGTACGAGACGGTGTTCTGCACGGCGATGACGAGGACCTGCATCACCAGGCCGAGCCCGAAGCCGAGCAGCGCGAACCGCAGGCTCATCGACAGCGTGGAGGAGTCCTCGTCGAGCCGCGAGCACAGGAACAGCGCCGCCGCGATGATCGGGGTGCCGACCAGGGGATAGACCTTGTAGCGGCCGAACTTGCTGATGAGCTGGCCGGACGCGATCGAGCTGGCCAGCATGCCGAGCATCATCGGGAGCAGGTGGACGCCCGACAGGGTCGGCGACACCCCGTGCACGACCTGGAGGAAGATCGGCAGGAACGTCAGCGCGCCGAACATCGCGAAGCCGACGACGAAGCTGATCGCGGAGCTCAGCGAGAACACCGAGCTCGCGAACAGCCGCGGCGGCATGATCGGCTCGGCGGCGCGCTGCTCCACGGCGATCCACACCGCGATCAGCACGACCGAGCCGGCGCCGAGCGCGATGATCTGCGGGGAGATCCAGTCGTAGGTCGTCCCGCCCCAGGTGGTCATCAGCACCAGGCCGACCGCCCAGCCGACGATCAGCAGCGTGCCGAGGTAGTCGATGCGGTGCCGCTCGCGCTCGCCGGCGGTGTGCAGCACGGCGGCGATCACGATCAGCGCGAGGATCCCGATCGGCACGTTGATGTAGAACACCCAGCGCCACGACAGGTTGTCGACGAACCAGCCGCCGAGCAGCGGCCCGCACACGCTCGCCACGCCGAACACGGCGCCGAACAGGCCCTGGAAGCGGCCCCGCTCGCGCGGCGGGACGACGTCCCCGACGATCGCGACGACCAGCACCATGAGCCCGCCGCCGCCGAGGCCCTGGAGCGCCCGGAACATGATCAGCTCGCTCATGCCCTGGGCGAGGCCGCACAGCGCCGAGCCGATCAGGAAGATGACGATCGAGGTCTGGAACAGCCGCTTGCGGCCGTACTGGTCGCCGAGCTTGCCCCACAGCGGCGTCGAGGCCGTCGAGGCCAGCAGGTACGCGGTGACGACCCACGACAGGTGGTTGAGGCCGCCGAGGTCGCTGACGATCGTCGGCAGGGCGGTGGAGACGATCGTCTGGTCCAGCGCGGCGAGCAGCATCGCCAGCATGAGCGCGCCGAGGATGACGTACAGGTCCCTGCCCTTCGGCATGGCCCGCTCGTCCCGCGCCGCCGTGTCCGCCGTCATCGTCCGCCCCCTCACCCCGTCCGCACCGGGGGGAGGCCTACCCAGGACCCGGGCGAGATCACCGCGAGCGCGGCGCGGTCTCGCCCGGGCGATGATCAGCGGACGACGTCCTTGGCGACCTTGGCCGCGCCGAGGGCGGCCGCGCCGCCCGCGACGCCGACGGCCCCGGCCGACACCCAGATCGGCAGGCCGGCGCGGGTGCGGACGCCGCTGACGGTGTCGAGGCCGTCCACGGCGAGGCCGATCCGGGCCCACAGGCGGCGCCCGGACGGGTCGCTGAGCAGGTATCCGGCGCCGAGCGCGATCTCCCGCGCCGCGAACATGCGGGTCACGTAGTCGCGGCCGGTGTCGGCGCCGCGGCCGAGCCCGAGGAGCCGGACGGTCAGCTTCGGCGCGGCGAGCGCCGCGAGCCCGAGCGCGACCCGTCCGCGGGCCAGGTTGAGCATGAGGTCGTCCAGCCGGTCACGGCCGCCTGTTTCCTTCGCGTCTGCCACATCCGGGAGCGTAGCGGGACTCCCCCCGCCGGGCGGCACGGGGGTAACCCGGGCCTTACCCGTCTATGGTTCAGGGAGGCGGCACTCCTCCCTCGGAACGAAGGTGGCCATGGAAGGCATCCTCAGCCTCATCGTCGTGTCACTTCTCGCCGCGTTCTGCGTGCGCTGGGCCGCGATCCGGCTGCGGATCCCCGCGCCGACCCGGGTCGCGGTGATCACGGTGTTCGTGCTGGTCGTCGGCGCCCTCTACGGCCAGCACCTCAACGCCTGAGCCCCCGCGCACGGCGCGGGCACGGCGCCGGCACGGCGCCCGGCGCGGCGCGGGCACGGCGCAGGCACGGCGCCCGGCGCGGACCGTCCCAGCGTCCCGGCTGAGATTTTCCGGCGCCGGGAACCGAACTTCCTCCCTCCAGGGGGAGTCATATCTGGCGAAACCGGCCTCACGCCCCGAGGGAGTGCCCCCGTGCCGCATCCGGCGACCGCGATCCAGGAGACGGGCGCCGCGACCGCCCCGCATCTGAGGCGGCTGCTGGAGTTCGTCGAACCCGACCGCGACGACGTCTGCCTGGACGTCGCGCGCGGCACCGGCCCCATGCCCGCCGCGCTCGGCCCCCAGGTCCGCCACGTGACCGCCGTCGACGCGACGCCCGCGCCGTCCGGGCGCCGGGACGGCCGCATGTCCACGGTGACGTTCGGGACGGGCCCGGTGCGGATCGCGCAGGACATCGACCTTCCCCCCGGAGCCACCCGCGAGGACGTCCTCCCGGCCGAACCCCGGCGCCGCGGACCCGGGACGGACGCCCCGCGCGCCGGCGGCCCCGACGGCATGACCGTCCGCGCCGACGCGACCGCGCTGCCCTACAGGGACGACGCGTTCTCCCTGGTGACGGCCCGTTTCTCCCTCTACAACCTCGGCGACCCCGAGCACGTCCTGCGCGAGCTGCTGCGGGTGTGCCGGCCCGGCGGACGGCTGATCATCGCCGACCTCGTCCGCGGCAACCTCGCCGGCCCCGACCGCGACCGGATCGAGCGGCTGCGCGACCCCGACCACCCCGGCACCCCGTCCATCGCCCGGCTCACCGAGATGATCACCTCGGCGGGCGCCAGCATCCGCCGCCTCGACGTGTTCACCGTCGAGCGGCCCGTGGAGCCCTGGCTCGCGGGCGCGGCGGACCCGGCCGCGGCCGAGCGGATCCGCGAGGCCCTCACCGACGAGGTGGACGGCGGCCCGCGCACCGGCGCCAAGCCCCGCATCATCGGCGGCGAACTCTGGTTCACCCAATCCTGGGCCCACGTAGCCGCGGAACCCATTTGATGCACTCACGGCCCACGGCACGCGCCTGGCGGCTCGTGCCGTGACCGCTCCTGGGCGAACTCCAGGCCCGCGGCACTCGCCGTTATGGGACTAGGACGGCGGCCCCCGTGAAGTTGTCGGCGGCCAGGTCGGCGAGGGCGCGGTCCGCCTCGTCCAGCGGGTAGGGACGGGTGGTGACCGCCACGTCGAGCCGCGCCGCGAGGCGGAGGAACTCCTCGCCGTCCGCGCGGGTGTTCGCGGTGACCGACCGGACCTCGCGCTCCTGGAACAGGTGCCGCTGGTAGTCGAGCGGCGGCACGTCGCTCAGGTGAATGCCGGCGATGGCGAGCGTCCCGCCGCGGTCCAAGCGCTCCAGCGCGGCGGGCACCAGCCCGCCGGCGGGCGCGAACGTGATCGCCGCGTCGAGCGGCGCGGGGTTCGCGTCGAACGAGTCGCCCGCCCAGGACGCGCCGAGCTCGCGGGCCAGCTCCCGGGCGGCCGGGCTGCGGGTGAAGACGTGCACGTCGGCGCCCTCGGCGACCGCGATCTGGACGGCGAGGTGCGCCGAGCCGCCGAAGCCCCACACGCCGAGGCGGCCGCCGGGCGGCAGGGCGGCGCGGCGCAGCGCCCGGTAGCCGATGATGCCCGCGCACAGCAGCGGCGCGGCGCGGACGTCGTCCAGCCCGGCGGGCAGGTCGTAGGCGAACGCGTCGACGGCGAGCGCGAACTCCGCGTAGCCGCCGTGCGCGTCCCAGCCGGTGTAGACCGACGACGGGCAGAGGTTCTCCGCGCCGCGGCGGCAGAAGCGGCACGCGCCGCAGGTGCCGCGCAGCCACGCCACGCCGACCCGGTCGCCGGGGCCGCGCAGCGCGCCGGGACCGGCCTCGACGACCTCGCCGACGATCTCGTGGCCGGGCGTCACCCCGGGCAGGTGGACGGGCAGGTCGCCCTCCGCGACGTGCAGGTCCGTCCGGCACACGCCGCAGGCGAGGACGCGCACCAGCAGTTCCCCCGGCCCCGGGGACGGGACGTCGCGGGCGGTGCGGCGCAGCGGTCCCGACGCGATCGGGGCCGGGGCGTCCACCGTCCAGGCGAGCACGGCTACGGGGTGAGCGGCAGCTCGAACCAGACGGCCTTGCCGTCGGAGGTCGGGCGGGCGCCCCACCGGCTGGCGAGCTGGTCGACGAGGTACAGGCCGCGGCCGCCCTCGTCGGTCTCGCCCGCGCTGCGGATGCGCGGCAGCCGCATGTCGGAGTCGAACACCTCGACCCAGATCGCGTCGGCGCCGCGCCGCAGCCGGAGCCGGAACTCCTTGGTGGGCGGCTCGCGGCGGCCGAGGTCGGCGCCGAGGTTCCAGTCGTCCTCGTCGAACGCGCCGCCGTCGAACGCGCCGCTCTCGAAGCCGCCGTTCTCGAACGGGGCGGACGCGAACTGCGCGGGCGTGTTGAACTGGACGGGCGTCGGCGCGGCGAGCGGTTCGCCGCCGCCGCGGCCCGCGATCACCGGGACGACCGCCTCGCGGCGCGGGGCGGGCGTGGTGGTGGCGTGCAGGACGACGTTGGTGACGACCTCGGAGACGAGGAGGCAGGCGAGCTCGGCCTGCTCGTCGAGCATCCCCCAGGACGCGAACGCGTCCGCGGCCATCCGGCGCGCCTCCGACACCATGATCGGCTCGGCCGGGAACGTGCGCTCCTCGACGGCCAGCTCGTCCGGCGCGGTGCGGATCACCACGATGGCGACGTCGTCGTCGATGTCGCCCGGCACCGCGTCGTAGGCGGCGTTCGCGATCGCCTCGACGCCGCCGCGGGCCACCTCGGCGACGGCCGCGCGGACCAGCTCCCGGGACTCCTCGCGGGTGTAGTAGTCGCCGCCGTCCTTCGGCCGCCGGTCGATGAGCCCGTCGGTGTACAGGACGAGCGTGGCGCCCGGCTTCAGCTCGCAGGTCTCCTCGTTGAAGAGGATCTCGCCGCCCATGCCGGGACCGCGGACGCCGAGCATCGCGCCCTCGCTCTCGAACGACAGCTCGCTGACCTCGCCGTCCACGACCAGCAGGGGCGGGTGGTGCCCGGCGTTGGCGAACTCCAGGACCCGCGACCACGCGTCGTACACGAAGTACGTGCACGAGACGAGCGGCGGGCGGACGAGGTCGTCGCCGTTCCAGCCGGACCGCATCCGCTCCGGGCGGGTCATCGTGCGGACCCACTCGTCGAGCTTGCGGAGGATGTCGGCGGGCGGCTTGTCGTCCTGCGCGAAGGCGCGGAGCGCGGCGCGGAGCTGGCCCATCACGGCGGCGGCGCGGGCGCCGCGGCCCTCCACGTCACCGATCACGACGCCGACGCGGCCCGCCGACAGCGGGATCACGTCGTACCAGTCGCCGCCGACCTGGGTCTGGATGCCGTGCCCGTGCGACTCCAGCGGGCGGGCGGGCTCGTACCGCCAGGCGATCTGGAGGCCGTCCAGGCGCGGCGGCCGGTCGCCGGGCAGCAGGTGCTTCTGGAAGGCGAGCGCGGTCTCGCGCTCCTCCTCGAACAGCAGCGCGTTGTCGACGGCGATCGCGACGCGGCCGGCGATCGCGCCGAGCAGGTCGCGGTCGAAGCCGTCGTAGTGCGGGTCGGGCCGCTTGGACAGGTTCGACAGCGCGAGGCTCATCACGCCGAGCAGCTCGCCGCGCACGAGCAGCGGCGCCGAGATCACCGACGTGATCCCCATGGCGTCGCCGAGGCGCTTGGACGACTCCGTCGGCGCGGAGAACCGGTGCTGGATCATGTCCTCGACGAGGACGGCGTCGCGGCGGGCCATGGCCTTGGCGCTGAAGTGGCCGGGCGGGTAGGAGACGGGCTCGCCGACCTCCGCCCACGTGCCGGGCGGCGGCTCCCAGTCGCCCGCGTGCCGGGACACCCGCCGGTACAGCCGGTCGCCGCTGAACAGGTCGATGAAGCAGTGGTCGGCGAACTGCGGGACGAGCGTGTCGGCCACCCGGCGCAGCGTGCTCTCCAGCTCCAGCGAGCCCGCGAGCCGCTCGCCGATGCGCTCCAGCAGGCCGTAGCGGTCCTGCTCGCGCTGGTTGGAGCGCAGCGCCTCGCGCGCGAAGATCACCACGCCGTCGACCGCGCCGGACGGGTGCCGCAGGGGGACGGCGTGCGCGCGCGTGTAGACGGTGGTGCCGTCGGCGCGGAGGTTGCAGAAGGTGCCCTCCCACACGCCGCCCTTGAGGACGTGCTTCGCCAGCTCGGTCGCCTGCTCGTGGTCCTCCTCGGCGATGCCGAGGGAGAGGATCGAATGGCCGATGATCTCGTCGCCGCCGAAGCCGAAGAGCTGCCGCGCGAACGCGTTGCCGTAGATGACGTTGCTGAAGCGGTCGCAGACGATGACCGCCATCTCCATCTGGCTGAGGACGGTCTCGGGCGGCAGATGCGCCTCAAGAGGCGCTTCCCCCCAACGATTCATCTCCCCATCCCGCTCACAGAAGCCGGCCCGCGCGGAACCGCTCTCTCCCGGCGCGGCATCCCGCCGGCGTCCGGCCTGATGATCACCGGGCGTCGCGGCGCGGGTGCCGCGCGTACCTCTTCCGTCGTATTGAACGACGAAGCCGCCGTCGGGATACGCCCGAAAGGCGCGAAGCCATGAAGATCTTCGGTATAGACCGGTGGGGCGGAGCGGGGGGACGGCACGCGCGGCCGGTCAGCGCCTGCTGACGAACACGTGCTCGGCGATGTCGCGCGGCAGCTCCGTCTCAGGACCGTCGGCCTCGTCGTCACAGGTCACCCGCACCCCGTCATCGGTCGCCCGAAGAGTCACCTCTCGTCCCGGTTGTATCCCTATCTGCTTGAGTCTAAGCATCAGGTCGCTGTCGCTCTGCACCTGTTCGCTGATCCGCCGGATCACGGCGCCCGCGCCCGCGGGGCTGGCGACGGCCGTCATCACCGCGAGCGGCGCGGAGTCGGCGTCGTCGGCCTGCCCGCCGAGCTCGGCGAGGCCGGGGATCGGGTTGCCGTGCGGGCAGGTCGTGGGGTTGTCGAGCAGCGCGACCAGGCGGCGCTCGACCTCCTCCGACATCACGTGCTCCCAGCGGCACGCCTCGATGTGGACGTCCTCCCAGGGCAGCCCGATGACGTTGACCAGCAGGCATTCGGCGAGGCGGTGCTTGCGCATCACGCGCGTCGCGAGGCCGCGACCGCTATCGGTCAGCTCGAGGTGCCGATCGCCTTCGACCCGGAGCAGCCCGTCGCGCTCCATGCGCGCGACCGTCTGGCTCACCGTCGGACCGCTCTGCGAGAGCCGTTCGGCGATGCGCGCGCGAAGGGGGATGATCCCCTCTTCCTCAAGCTCGAAAACCGTCCGGAGGTACATCTCCGTGGTATCGATCAGGCCGTGTGAGGTCACAGCTCCCTCCAGTCTTATGTGAAGGAGTCTACTTGCTCGGGCCCCGTGCCGCCGGGGCCGGCGAATATCCCCCTGGTGGCGGGTAGGAAGCAACGCACGATGAACGCGAGAACTTCCCGTGACGCCGAGCCGTTCCTCCCGGACGATCCGCGCGCACGCCGCGATCTCGACGCCCTCCGGCGCGCCGCGGCCCGCTGCGAGGGCTGCGACCTCCACGAGAACGCCACGCAGACCGTCTTCGGGACGGGTTCCGCCGGTGCGCGCGTCGTCCTCGTCGGCGAGCAGCCCGGCGACCAGGAGGACCGGCGGGGCGAGCCGTTCGTGGGCCCCGCCGGGCGCCTGCTCGACCGGGCGCTGGAGGAGGCGGGGATCGAGCGCGGCGACGTGTACGTGACCAACGCCGTCAAGCACTTCAAGTTCAAGCGGCAGGAGGGCGGCAAGCGGCGCATCCACGAGTCGCCGAACGCGGGCGAGATGCGCGCGTGCCGCCCCTGGCTGCTGGCCGAGCTGCGCACCCTGGAGCCGGACGTGGTCGTCGTCCTCGGCGCCACGGCGGGCAAGGCGCTGCTGGGGTCGTCGTTCCGGGTGACGAAGCAGCGCGGGCGGCTCCTCCCCCTGCCCGACCTGGAGACCATCGGCACGCCGTCCGCCGGGAAGTCGATCGCCGAGGAGACTTCCGGCGAGACACCGGATGGGGCCGGGGCCCGGCTGCTCGCGACGATCCACCCGTCCGCGGTGCTGCGCGCCGACGACCGCGACGCCGCCTACGCCGGGCTGGTCGACGACCTCCGGGTCGCCGCCCGCGCCCTGGCCTGACGCGCTCCGGGGGCCTCTCCAGGAGCGGACCTAGGGGGAACGTTCCGCCGTGCGGGTGTCGTAGCGGAGCAGGGCCGGGACGGCGAGGGCCACGACGACGACCAGGGCGGCGCAGGCGAGGCCGCCGCCCACCCAGGACGCTCCGGCGCCCACGACCCCGGCGACGGCACCGGCGCGCAGGTCGCCCAGCCTGGGGCCGCCGGCGACGACGACGGTGAAGACTCCCTGGAGGCGCCCGCGCAGCTCGTCCGGCGCGTAGGTCTGGAGCATCGTCTGGCGGAAGACCGACGAGACCAGGTCGGCCGCGCCCCCGATCGCGAGCAGGACCACCGCGAGCCAGAGCCGGTGGGCCAGCCCGGCGGCGGCGACGGCCAGGCCCCAGACCACGATGGACGCGACCAGGGCGATCCCCTGCCGGTGGATCCGCCCGATCCAGCCGGACGACAGCCCGCCGAGGAACGCGCCCACGGCGATCGAGGCGAACAGCCAGCCGACCGCGCCCTCCCCGCCGAACCGCGTCTCGGCCAGCTCGGGGAACAACGCGCGCGGCATCGCCACGCCCATCGCGATGATGTCGACGACGAACGACATCATCAGCACCGGCTGGGTGGCGAGGTACCGCAGCCCGTCGAACACCGAGCGGAGGCCGGGCGTCCCGGTGATGTCGCCGAGCGGCGGGATGGACGGCAGGCGCACCGCCGCGTACAGCCCCACCGTGAACAGGACGGCGTCGAGCCCGTACGCCGCCGCGTAGCTCCAGCGGGCGAGGATCACCCCCGCGAACAGCGGCCCGGCGAGGGACCCGACCGTGCTGGCGGTGAAGTTGAGGGTGTTGGCCGCCGGGACGAGCGGCCGCTCGACCAGCCGCGGGATGATCGCGCTGCGGGTCGGCGAGGACACCGCGAAGCCGATCGCCTGCACGGCCACCACCACCATGATCAGCGCCAGGCTGTCCACGCCGAGCAGCGCCTGCGCCAGCAGGAGCAGGGTCGAGCCCCACGTCACGCAGGACGAGACGAGCAGCAGCCTGCGCCGGTCCATGTGGTCGGCGACGGCGCCGCCCCACAGCCCGAACACGATCAGCGGGACGAGGTTGACCAGGCCGAGCGCGCCCACCCAGAACGACGACTTCGTCATGTCGTAGACCTGGACGGGCACGGCCACGGCGGTGACCTGGAAGCCGACGAACGAGACGCCCTGCCCGAGCCAGAGCCTGCGGTAGGCGGGATGGCGGAGCGGGCGGGTGTCGATCGCCAGCCGCCGCAACCCGAGCAGCCGCCGGGCGCGCGCGGTCGGCCCGGCCGACGCCGTCGGCTCGGTCAGTCCGGTCGCCGCGGTCGGTACGGAGTCGTCCGGCGGCGCCGCTTCGTCGGGGTCGTCGTCCTCGCCGTCAGGAGCGTGGGTGGGGGGTGGCTCATGTTCCGACGTCACGGGGACAGTCTCTCGGTCTCCCATTCGTGAGCCGCGTCCGGGTCCGTCCCGGTTCCTTCCGTGGACGTCTTGCGGCGGTAGCGGATGCGGTCGTGGAGCCGGTCGCGGCGTCCCTGCCAGAACTCGATCGAGTCCGGGACGACGCGGTAGCCGCCCCAGAAGTCCGGCAGCGGGACGGCCTCGCCCTCCCCCGCGGGCTCTGATCCGGCCACGGGCTCTGATCCGGCCGTGGACAACGGGTCGGGCCAGCGTTCGGCGAGCTCCGCGTACCGGCGCTCCAGGACGTCCCGGCCGGGGATGACGCCCGACTGGCGCTCGCTGGCCCACGCCCCGATCCGCGACCCGTACGGGCGCGTCCGGAAGTACGCCTCCGACTCCTCCCGCGGCAGCTCGACGACGGACCCCGTGACGCGCACCTGCCGGTGCATCGGATGCCACGGGAAGACGAGCGCCGCCCGCGGGTTCTCGGCGAGCTGGCGCCCCTTCGCCGACCGCAGGTTCGTGAAGAAGCGGAAGCCGTGCGGCCCGTACCCCTTGAGGAGGACGGTCCGGGCGTCCGGGACGCCGTCGGCGGTGGCCGTGGCGAGCACCATGGCGTTCGGTTCGGGCAGGCCGAAGGCGTGCACGTCGGCGAACCACGCGGCGAACAGGGCGAGCGGATCGGCGGGGAGCGCCCGTTCCGCCAGTTCGCCGCCCTCGTAGGATCTGCGGAGCCGTGCGGGGTCGGGCGTTGGGGAATCCACAGCGTTCGAGCCTCTCACCTGGGCATTGTGCATCTCACATGGACCTGGGTACTGGTCAGTAAGGCGGACAGGGTTCAATGGCACGGCACCGCCTTATCACTGGGACGAAAGGCAGGACGACATGTCCGACTTCAAACCCGGCCTCGAGGGGGTCGTAGCCTTCGAGACCGAGATCGCCGAACCGGACAAGGAGGGCGGCGCCCTCCGCTACCGGGGCGTGGACATCGAGGAGCTCGTCGGCCGCGTCTCCTTCGGTGACGCCTGGGGCCTGCTCGTGGACGACAGCTTCGATCCCGGACTGGCCCCCGCCGACCCCCACGTCCTGCCGGTCACCTCCGGCGACGTGCGCGTCGACGTGCAGAGCGCCCTCCCGACGCTGGCCCCGGCGTACGGGATGCGGCCGCTGCTGGACATCTCCGACGAGGAGGCCCGCGCGGACCTCGCCCGCGTGTCGGCGACGGCGCTGTCGTTCGTCGCGCAGTCCGCCCGCGGCATCGGCGTCCCGATGGTCCCGCAGCACCGCATCGACGAGGCGAGGACCATCACCGAGCGGTTCATGGTCCGCTGGCGCGGTGAGCCGGACCCGAAGCACGTCCAGGCCATCGACGCGTACTGGGTCTCCGCCGCCGAGCACGGCATGAACGCCTCCACGTTCACGGCCCGCGTGATCGCCTCCACCGGGGCGGACGTCGCGGCGAGCATCTCCGGCGCGATCGGCGCCATGTCCGGCCCGCTGCACGGCGGCGCCCCCGCCCGCGTCCTGCCGATGATCGAGAAGGTCGAGCAGATCGGCGACGCCCGCAAGGTCGTCACCGACATCCTCGACTCCGGCGAGCGGCTGATGGGCTTCGGCCACCGCGTCTACCGCGCCGAGGACCCGCGCGCCCGCGTCCTGCGCCGCACCGCCAAGGAGCTGAACGCGCCGCGCTTCGAGGCCGCCAAGTCCCTGGAGGACGCGGCCCTCGCCGAGCTGCGCGAGCGCCGTCCGGACCGTCCCATCGAGACGAACGTCGAGTTCTGGGCCGCGGTCATCCTGGACTTCGCCGAGGTCCCGACCGCGATGATGCCCGCCATGTTCACCTGCGGCCGCACCGCGGGCTGGGCGGCGCACATCCTGGAGCAGAAGCGCACCGGCCGCCTCGTCCGGCCGAGCGCGCGGTACACCGGTCCCGGCAGCCGTTCCATCAAGGACGTGGCCGGAGCGGCGGAGGTCCTCAAGCGCACCGCCGGCTGATCCGGCCGGTCCCGCCCCCTCCCGAAGCGCGCTAGAGGCCCCCGGCACGGCCGGGGGCCTTGCCCGTTCCCAGCCCGTTCCGCCCCTCTCCCGCCCTTGCCAGACTGGACACCGTGATCGACGACCCGGACGAGCCACTCGAAGGCGACATCGGCCCCGCCGCGACGGGCCGTCCCGCCGGGACCCGCGACGCGGACCCGGCCTCCGCGCACAATGCCTCCGCCGCCCCGGCAGACCCCGCGGAGGAGCTCAGGCGGTACGAGGCGGAGCGCGAGGAGCGGCGCCGCCGCGTCAACGCCGCGTCCGGACGCGTCGCGCTGGCGCTGGCCGCCGCGCTGCTGGCCTTCCTCGTCTACGACTCCGCCCACACGGCCGTGGAGGCGCACTCCAAGGGCGACGACTGGGTCTACCCGCCCGCCGTGGTCGGCGGGATCTGCGCGCTCGCGCTGGTCGTCCTGCTGGTCTGGGCCGCCCGGCGCCGCTCCCGCCGCCGCTGATCTCCGCGGACGGCCCCGGACGCCCCGCGCAAGGCCCGTCCCGCGGGATCTGCGCCGTCTCGGCATGTGAACCCGGACCGCGATCTTCGACGCAGGTCAAGTAGCCTTCTGCGGGTGACCGAAAGCGCGAATCCCGCCATAGCCATCCCTGCCGACATCAAGCCCGCCGACGGCCGTTTCGGATGCGGTCCGTCCAAGGTGCGCCCCGAGCAGCTCGCCGCGCTCGCCGAGTCGGGGTCGACCTACATGGGGACGTCGCACCGGCAGAAGCCGGTCAAGTCCCTGGTCGGCCGCGTCCGCGCCGGCCTGGCCGAGCTGTTCTCCCTCCCCGAGGGGTACGAGGTCCTGCTCAGCAACGGCGGCACGACCGCCTTCTGGGACGCCGCGTCGTTCGGCCTCGTCCGGCAGCGGTCGCAGCACCTGACGTTCGGCGAGTTCTCCAGCAAGTTCGCCAAGGTCACCACGGGCGCGCCGTGGCTGGGGAACCCGACCGTCATCTCCAGCCCGCCCGGCACCCACCCGGAGGCGTCCGCCGAGGAGGACGTGGACGTCTACGCCCTCACCCACAACGAGACCTCGACCGGCGTCGCGATGCCCATCAAGCGCCCGGCGGGCACGACCCCCTCGGACGGGCTCGTGCTGGTGGACGCCACGTCCGGCGCGGGCGGCCTGCCCGTGGACGTCACCGAGACCGACGTCTACTACTTCGCCCCGCAGAAGTCCTTCGCCGCCGACGGCGGCCTGTGGGTGGCCCTCGCCTCGCCCGCGGCGCTGGCGCGGATCGACGAGATCGCCTCGTCCGACCGGTACGTGCCGGAGTTCTTCAACCTGAAGACGGTCGTCGACAACTCCGCCAAGGACCAGACGTACAACACCCCCGCCGTGGCCACGCTGCTGCTCCTCGCCGAGCAGATCGAGTGGATGAACGGGCAGGGCGGCCTGGCCTGGACGACGTCCCGCACGGCCGACTCGTCGCAGCGCCTGTACACCTGGGCCGAGAAGACCTCGTACACGACGCCGTTCGTGACGGACCCGGCGCAGCGCTCGCAGGTCGTCGGCACGATCGACTTCTCCGACGAAGTGGACGCGGCCGCCGTGGCGAAGGTCCTGCGCGCCAACGGCATCGTCGACACCGAGCCGTACCGGAAGCTGGGCCGCAACCAGCTGCGCATCGGCATGTTCCCGGCGATCGACCCGGCGGACGTCGAGGCCCTCACGGCGAGCATCGACTACGTCGTCGAGCGCCTCTAGCGGCACCGCCTGAGAAGCACCGCCAGACCCCGGGGACGCACCATCGCGCCCCGGGGTCTCGCTATCTCAGGCGCAGGTGGCGAACTCCCCGTCGCCGCCGGTGGCCGGAGCCTCCAGCGTGTTGTGGAACAGGCCGGCGCGGTCACGAGCCTCGTCCATCGGGGTGAAGCCCGTCCAGACGCGGTCGTCGAAGTCGGAGGCGCGCGCGGTCGGCACGAAGGCGGCGCGGTCGAGGATCCGGGGGCGTGACAGGCCGCCGGATGCCCCCGGCTCTCCCGTCCCGATCCGCAGGTAGGTGCCCTCGCGGAGCATCACGGCCGTGGCGAACCGGACGCGGGTGTGGCGCTCGATGTCCCGGAACCAGCGCGGGTTGGACCCCCAGTAGAAGTTCTGCTCCATGTCCACGGCGACGGTCAGGGGACTCAGCGACGCGCGCGCCAGGTGCACCTCGCACGGACGGTCGCGGTCGACCCAGGCCAGCGCGGCGCGTCCGACGACGGCGGACAGGACGGCCGTCACGTCGGCGGTGTCCCGGCAGCCCGCCAGCAGCTGGAAGACCGGCTCGCTGTCGGTGGTGCCGGTCGCGGGCGGCGTCGCGAACCGCTCCCGCAGCGCCGCGGCGTCGATGTCGCCGTTGTGCGTGGCCACCACCCCCGCCGCCGGGACGGGCTCGCCGTGCGCGAACGCCGCCGCGGAACCGGGCACCACGAGCGGACTGGCGTTGGCCGGGTCGAGCGTCGTGCCCTGCGTCGCCCACCGGGTGTGGCCGAGCGCGACGGGCGCGGCGTCGAGGTCGGCGAGCAGCCCCGGACGCCAGACCTCGGAGAAGCCGCCCCGTCCCGTCACGACCCGCCAGCCGGACCGGCCCGTGCCGGGGCCGCGCCCCCGCAGGGCCACGCCGGCCGAGTCCCGCCCGCGCTCCTCCGCCAGCGTCCCCAGCGCCACGAACACGTCCGACGCCGGACCGGGATCTGTGGCAAGGGGGGAGCGCAGCACCCCGAACAATCCGCACATGCCAGATGAGACGCAGATCTCCGACGGGCGGTTCGACGGGGGCGCGGGTCCGCATAAGCTCGGAGGGTGAACCGCGCGCCCCAATGGCTGCTTCCCACCGTGCTGACCGCGCTCGTCCTGGCCGTGGTCATCGGCGCACTGCTGAACTGAGCGCCGGATGAGCGCGATGACGGGCACCGGGGCGGCCGCGCGGGCGCGCGACGGGGAAGGGCGTGACGGGGAAGGGTCGGCCATGTCACAGGGTCCGTCCCGGCGGGGGCGAGCGGCCCGCGCCGGCGCCGCCGTCGCCCTCCTCGGCACCACCTCCGGCTTACCGCTCGTCGTCCCCGCGGCCCCGGCCGCCGCTTCGCCCGCCGCGGCCTCCGCCGCCGCGCGCGGCACCGACGTCGCCTTCAAGATCACTGATCGGCGGATCTCCGAGTCCAGCGGGCTCGCCGCGAGCGTCCGCCATCCCGGCGTGGTCTACACCCACAACGACTCCGGCGGCGTCGCGCAGATCTTCGCGCTCGGCCCCGGCGGCGCCGTCCGCGCCGTGCTGACGCTGGCCGGGGCGGGCGCCCGCGACTGGGAGGGCATGGCGCTCGGCAAGGACGACCAGGGCCGTCCCGCGATCTACGTGGCGGACATCGGCGACAACCTCGGCGGGGCGTGGCCGTACGTCACCGTCTACCGGATTCCCGAGCCCGCGCAGATCCGCACGCAGACGCTGCGCGCCACGGCGTTCCGGCTGAAGTACGCCGACGGGCCGCGCAACGCCGAGACCGTGATGATCAACCCGCGGACGAACCGGCTGTACATCGCGAGCAAGCTGTTCAACGGCGCCGTCTACGAGGGGCCGCCGCGGCTGCGCACCGGGGGCTTCAACACCATGCGGAAGGTCGGGAGCGCCTCGGCGATGGCCACCGACGGCGCCTACGCGCCCGACGGCAGCACCTGCGTCATCCGCACGTACTTCGGCGCCCGCCTCTACGCGGTGGGGGCCGACGGCCGTCCCGGCAAGTCGCTCGGCAGCGTGTCGCTGCCGTTCCAGTCGCAGGGCGAGTCCATCACCTACACGGCGGACGGGCGGTTCCTCCTGGCCGGGTCGGAGGGCCTCAACCAGCCCGTCTACCGGATCCCGGTACCGGGCAAGGCGAAGCCGTCCCAGTCCGCCTCGTCCAGTGCCGCGAAGGGGCAGGACGACGGAGACCAGGGCCACCGGGACGCGAACGGCACCCGCGCCGGGCTGTTCCTGGCCCTGGCCATCGCGGGGGTGGTCGGGTTCGGGCTGGTGCGGAGGCGCAGGTGACGGCCCGGCCGGGAGGGATCGCCCGCCCGACCTGACCGGCGCGCTGCAAGTCGGTTCCGTCGGACGTAAGGATCGCGGAAGGAGGCGACGGGTCCCCCGAGGCCCGTGTGAGGATGCGGACTGTGGAGCATGAGCTGGTGGGCCTCGCGGGTCCCGGCGGGCGGTGGCGTCCCGTCGCGGCGGGGCCGTTCGCCCTGCTGGCGGTCGCGCTCGCGCTGCTGCCGATCCGCCCGGTCTGGCTCTGGGCGGCGCTGATCGGCGCCGTGGCCGCGATCCCGTGGCTGCTGGGCGCGGCCCCCGAGGCGCGGCGGCGGCGTCCGAGACCCTACTGGCGGCTGTCGGCGGACGGCCTGGAGCGGATCGGCCCGGGCGGGCTCACCCTGGTCCGCTACGAGCGGTCCCGGATCGAGGGCCTGGCCATCACCACCGGCGACGAGATGCTGACCGTGTTCCACCGGTTCGGGCGCACCGCGGTCGGCGGGCTGACCTCGATGGGGTTCGAGCCCCTGACCGTCTTCGTGACCGCGCGCAGGCTCGGCATCCCGATGCACGTGCTGGACGGCGAGGCGTCCGACCTGCTCGATCCCGCCCTGGACGAGGCGCTCCGCGTCCCGGGCCTCGACGCGGACGTCCCGGGCAACGGCCCCCTCCCGCGTGACAACGCGGCGGAGAAGCGCCTGCTCGACCAGGAGGCGGCGCTGCTGTCCGCCGCGCACGAGCCTCCGCGCGCCGAAGAGGCCGAGAAGACCGCGGAACCGGCCTCCGAGGACCGGAAGCCGGTGCGGCTCGACACTCCGGCGCCCCTTCCGAGCCGCCGCCGGATCGCGCTCCTGGGCACGCTGACGGGGCTGCTCGGCGCGGGCATGGTCGCCCGCATCGCCGCCGAGGGGGCGGGCGGCTTCGGCGCCCGGCTCGCGGCGGGCTGCTGGGCGCTGGCCGCGATCGCCGGGGT